>NZ_JBQQCG010000027.1:0-125965 GCF_052245575.1 Streptomyces sp. 2A115
CCCACCGCCCCCACCGCCCCTACCGTCCCCCAAGCTCTCGGCTCCTCCCTCACCGGGCACCCGGCGTTGAGGCCGGTCGACGCACCGTAGCTGCCGGGGTGCGGTTCCTCCTACCATGGAGGTCGCCGTCGGGGGAGGGTGGGACGTGACGCGCAGCAGACCGCAGCCGTCCGGGCGCCGGCTCGAGGACCGGATCGCATGGGCCGTCAGGAACGCGGACGGTGTCGTCGCCATCGGTGTGGCCCTGGTCATCGGCGTGCTGGACGTGCTGGACAAGAATTTCGACAACAACATCGTCTCCGGCGCCACCCTGCTCGTCCTGGCCGCGCTGGTCTACGGATCGCTGACCGAGCGCCGACGGCGGCTGGTCGACATCCGCGCCGCGACCGACGGGACGAGCCGGGCGATCGATGACCTGGCCATGGTGCGCACGCTGTCCGGCGCGGAGGTGGGCATGGCGCACGAGCAGGCCCGCCGAAACACCGCCCGCTGGGTGTTCAAGGGAGGCACCGGCACATACCTGCGCGCCGTGACCCTGCCGGAGTGTGTGCTGGAGGCACAGCGGCAGCGCCGCTCCCTCAGCATGAAGATCGACATCGTCAACCCGGCCGACGACCGGGTGTGCGCCGCCTACGCGCGGTTCCGGCGCACCTTCGGCCACCGGCAGGACGGCGGAACGTTCGCGGAGTGGACCACCGAGCGCACCCGCAAGGAGTCGTACGCCACCGTGCTCGCCGCCGGCTGGCACCGGCAGCGACTCGACACCCTGGAGATCGACGTCCATCTGTCCTCGGTGGCACCGACGCTGCGCTTCGACCTGTCCGATTCCTGCCTGATCATCACCCAGGACGACCCGCGCCGGGTGAGCCTGTACGTGGAGCGGGGCCGGCCGCTGTACGACTACTACGTCACCGAGTTGCACCAGAGCCGGGAGCAGGCCGTCAAGCTGGATCTGCGGGAGGCCACACAGCTGAGCGACGAGCCGACCGTGGACGAGGTCAGACGTCTGCTCGACCGGCTCGGGCTGCCGCTGCCGACGAGTTTCACCGACCGGGATGTCGGCGACATCATCGACAGGGCGCTGCGGGCCGAGGACCCGTACCGCAGGTGAGCGACGCATTTCGGGGAGATGGGGAGACTCGGGGGAAGGGGGGCCACGATGGACTACCCGGCCCTGGAACGGGCCGCCCGGCGGGAGGCCGCCGCCGAGCTGATGCGACACGCCGCATCGGAACTGGAACAGGTCATTTCGGGCCGCCGCGCCCTGCGCGCGGTGCGCCATCCACTGGGGTTCATCTGCCTGCCGATCCTGCGCGACGGCACACGGGGCGTCTGCGTCCATGTCTTCGGGGTTTCAGGGGTTTCGGGGGCTTCAGGGGTTTCAGGGGTTTCAGGGGTCCTAGAGGTCCGCGGGCCCTCCGAGCGGCCCGGGACGCCGGAGCCCGCGCCGACGGTCTCCCAAGTGCACTCGCACAGCTGGGACTTGACCAGCACGGTGCTGTACGGGCGGGTGGGCAATCGGCGCATGGGGGTCTACGAGGAGACCGAGAAACCCACCCACCGGGTGTTCGAGGTGCACAGCGATCCGTCGGGGGTGGACGAACTGCGGCCGACGGAGCGGCTGGTGAGCTGCCTGTCCGGCGCCGAACAGACGAGCGTACGAGGCCAGACCTACGCTCTCCCCGCGGGTGAATTCCACACCACCGTGGTGCCTGACGGCCGCCCGACTGCCACGCTGGTGCTGGGGCGAACGCTGCCCGGCCGGGCGGACCTCTCACTGGGCCCGTTACGGGCCCCGGGCCACCGGATGGTCCGCAGGATGTGCGACGCGACTCAGACCGCTTCGATCGCTCAGGCCGCAGTCAGGAGGATTCATGACCCCGAACCCGAGCCACCCGCCTGATCGGTCGGCCGGTTTCGCCTCCGAGTGCCGTACGGCGGTGGCCGCCGCCGAGGAGGCCGGGGCCTTGCTGCGGTCCCGGTTTCCGGACGGCTTCGCCGCCCGGCCGAAGGGCGAACTCGGCGATGTCGTCACCGACCTGGACCTGATGTCCGAACGCCTCGTGGTGGACCGGATCAGGGAGCGCTTCCCGCACGACCGGATCCTCGCCGAGGAGTCCGGGGAACTCGGCGGCGACGGCAGCGGCCGCACCTGGCTGGTGGATCCGCTCGACGGCAGCAACAACGTGGTGATCGGGCTGCCCGCCTACGTGGTGGGCATCGCCCTGTGCGTCGACGAGGCGCCGGTGGTCGGCGTGGTGCACGACCCGGTGACCGAACGCACCTGGTCGGCGTTGCACGGCGGCGGCACGCACGGGCCGTACGGAAGGCTCGCCGGGGTCGCCGACGGCCGTCCGCTTCCGTCGGCCGGACCGCTGCTGGCCTGGACACAGGGGCACGCGGTACGCCGCGACGACCCCGCGGCCCGGGCGCTGAGGCACACCCTGGAAATCCGGTCCAGGAGGCTGCTCCAACTGTGGGCGCCGCTGCTGACCTGGGCCATGCTTGCCCGGGGGGACATCGACGGTTTCGTGGGCTACCGCGCGGAGGCGATCGATCTGCCGGCCGGGGCGCTGCTGGCCCGCGAGGCGGGGGTGGCCGTCCGGCACCTGGACGGCCGTGAGTTCGGCGGCGGCTTCACCGGGCCGGACACCGAGCGCTCCTTCGTCGCGGGGCGGCCGGAGGTGCTGCCGTATCTGCTGGACCTGGTGGCGATGACCCCCGCCGGACAGGCTCGGCCGGGGCGTCCGGAGCGGGCTCCCTCCTACGCGCCGCGCCGCTCCCTCCCGTAACCGCGAACCGCGGCGGCCGGGGACGGCTACCGGGTCAGCGCGAGCGCCGCCACCGACGCCGCCACCGCGGCGGCGGCCAGCACCGCGCCCGTCCCCATCAGCCGCGCGACCGGCACCCGCACCCCGTACGCATGGCACCGCTCGTACCACAGCAGCGTCGCCAACGAGGCCCAAGGCGTCACGACCGGCCCCACATTGGTGCCTATGAGCAGCGCGAGCAGCTGGTCGTGGTTGCCCGCCGGGACGGCCGCCTCCCCGGCCAGGTAGACGGGAAGGTTGTTCAGTACGTTCGACAGCCCGCCGCCGACCGCCGCCGCCCGGAACAGACCCCAGGTGCCGCCGTCATGGCCGATCGCGGCGGCCAGCGCGTCGTGCAGCCCGTTGGCGTTGACCGCCTCCACCACCAGGAACATCCCGGGCACCATCACCAGCAGCCGCCAGGGGACCAGCGACACCCGCAGCGCCGACCGGCGGCGCACCGCGAAAGCCGCCACGGCGACGCCACCCACAGCTCCACGTCGGCAACCAGGATCGCGAGCAGGAAGCCGCCGCAGGCGAGCCCGCAGGCCCGGAAGAGCACCAGGTCGGCGGGCCGGTGCACCTCGGGCGGCAGATAGCGGTCGGACCCCGCTCGCGTATCCCCCGCTGGCACGTCCTCCGCCCGTACGTCCCCCGCGCGCGCCGCGCCGGGCCCGGCGGCCGGGGCGTCCGTGCGGCGCGGCCCGGTCACGCCCTGGGCGCCGGGCTTCGGGCCGGCGTCCTCGGCCTCGGCCGGTCCGATGTCCTGCCCGGCGGTCCGCCGGCCGCTCCCGCGCCTTCCGAGCCGCCAGTAGAACAGCCACAGGCAGACCATGGTCACCGCGATGGCCGCCAGCTGCGGTGCCCACATCCGGGCGGCCAGCCCCGGCGGGGACAGCGCGACCCGGTCCGCGGCCAGCAGGTTCGTCAGATTGGAGACCGGCAGCAGCAGACTCGCCGTGTTGGCCAGCCACACCGTCGTCATCGCCAGCGGCACCGCCGCGATGCCGACCCGGGAGGCGAGCGCCAGCATCACCGGCGTCAGCAGCACGGCGGTGGTGTCCAGGTTCAGGGAGATCGTGGTGACGGAGGCGAAGGCCACGCAGAGCAGGAAAAGGGCCGGGTAGCTGCCCCGCCCGGCCCGTGCGACGCGTGCCGCCACCACGTCGAACACCTCGGCCCTGCTGGTCAGTTCGGCCAGCACGATCACCGTGCCCAGGAACGCCAGCAGTGGGGCGATGCGGGTCATCGCGTCGGCAGCCGACCCCGTGGGCAGCAACCCCGATGCCACGCACAGCAGCCCGGTCGCCAGCAGGCCGATCGCCACCCGGTCCAGCACATGCAGACGCAATAAGACACGCACGGATGGAAGGGTCGCACATCTGTGCCCCGCTGTGACCGGCGTCTGCTTTCGGACGCTTTCCCCAACGGGGGCTTCCAGCCAGGACTTTGACCGCGGAAACGGCCCATATCGGCGTTCTCTCATTGCATCATGAATATATGGCGGCTCGTCAGATCACATCGGGGGACACCGGGCCATTGGACTTCTTCGTCAGTTACTCACCGGCCGACGAACGCTGGGCGTCATGGATCGCCTGGACCCTGGAGGAAGCCGGGTACCGCACGGTCCTCCAGGCATGGGACTTCGTGCCGGGCACCAACTTCGTGGACTTCATGGACCGCGGAGTCAGTGAGTCCGCCGCCGTGATCGCCGTACTGTCCCGCAACTACGAGCGCTCCCGGTACGGCCGGATGGAGTGGCAGGCCGCGTTGCGCGCCGACCCCGACGCCCCGGAGCGCAGGCTGCTCACCGTGCGCGTCGAGGACATCCCGGTGGAGGGCCTGCTGGCCACCATCACCTACGTCGACCTGGTCCCGGTCACCGATCCGTCGGCCGCCCGCGAACTGCTCCTCACCCGGGTCCGCCAGGCCGTCGACGGCCGCGCCCGGCCCAGCCTGAGTCCCGGCTATCCGGGCGGGAACAGCCATCCGGTCCGACCGGGCCCGGCGGTGCCGTCCGATCCGCCGCCGCCCGGCAGGCCGCTGGGTCGCCCCGGCTGGGCCGGACGGCGGCGGCCCGCGGCGCCGCCGGTGTACCCGCGGGTCTCCTCGGACGGCCGGGTGCGTGAGGCGGTCACCGTGCTCCAGCTGGCCGGGCCCGCCTTCGGCCGCGGGCAGGACCCCGCCGAGTTACAGGCCGCGATCTGGGGCGACCTGGTGGAACTCACCGACGCCGGGGCCCCCGCCCCCGACCTGCTGGTGGTCACCGGCGACCTGACCGCCTCCGGCAGCCCCCGCGAGTTCGAACAGGCGCTGGCCTTCCTCACCGGTCTGCGGGCGCTGCTCGGCCTCGAACCGCACAGGGTCGCCCTCGTCCCCGGCGGCCAGGACGTCAACCAGGCCGCCTGCCGGGCCTACTTCAGCACCTGCGAGGCCGACGAGATGCCGCCCCGGCCGCCGTACTGGCCCAAGTGGCGGCACTTCGCCCGGCTCTTCCAGGAGCTCTACCAGGGCCTCGACGCGGTCTTCGACAGCGACCAGGCGTGGACCCTCTTCCCCGTGCCCGAACTGCACACCGTCGTCGCGGGCCTGAACTCCTCGATGGCCTACAGCCACCGCCTCGACGACCAGTACGGCATGGTCGGCCCCGAGCAGGCCGCCTGGTTCGCCCAGGCGCTGCGCCCGTACGAGGAGGAGGGGTGGCTGCGAATCGGCCTGATGCGCCACCCGGTCGGCGCCGCCCGGAATCCCGGCGCCCGCCGCGCCGGCGTGCTCGGCGGAGCCGCTCCGGATGCCGCCGGACCGCTGCGCGACACCGATGTGCTCGCCCGGCTGACCGCGCCCCGGCTGCACCTGCTGCTGCACGGCCCCACCGACCCCGGTGCGGACCCCGTCCTGGCCACCGCGTCCGGTGAGGTGCAGGTGCTCGGCGCCGCCGAGCCCGGTCGCCACCAGCTGCTCCGCGTCAGCCGCGACGGCCTGACCGGCTGGCGGGGCCAGGGCGAGCCGCAGCGGCGCCGGGTCGAGTGGCGGCGGGCCCATCGCGTCTTCGGCCCCGACCCGGACGATCCGGCGGCGGGCGGCGGACCGGGGAGCACCACGACGGACCCCGCGGCCCCGGCCGACCCCGACGGCGGTGCCACGGCGGAGCCGGAGCCGCGCGCGGTGCAGTCCCCGGCCGAGATACTGCTCGACCGGGTAGCCGAGGTCTGCCGGACCCGCCACGAGGGCGCCCAGATCCGCCCGGTGGCAGGACCGGTGCCCCAACTGCTGGTCACCTGGACCCAGTCGGGCTTCGTCCGGCAGCAGCGGGTGGCCGTGCACACCGGCACCCCGACCGCCGAGGACATCGAGGGTTTCGTGGCCCTCGTGCACGCCGCGGAGTCCGAGACCGAGGCCGAACTCGTCCACGACGGCCCGCCGCCTGCCCGTGACCTGCGTGACCTGGCCCGCCGCCGGGGCGTTCGGGTACGCAGCTTCACCGAGTTCCAGGGCCTGCTCGACCTGCGCGGATACGTCGGTGCGCAGAGCGAGCGGCTGCGCACCGACCCCCGCTACCCGCCGGACATGTACCTGCCGCAGCGCTACCGGGAGGTGGAACGCCTCGGCGCCGAGGACCGCGACGGCCTGGTCGACGACATGCTCCGGCTGCTCGACTCCGACCAGGGCCGGTTCCTGCTGCTGCTCGGCGACTTCGGGCACGGCAAGACCTTCGCGCTGCGTGAGCTGGCCCGCCGTATCCCGGCCGAACTGCCGCACCTGGTCCCGCTGTTGGTGGAACTGCACGCGCTGGACCGGGCCTACTCCTTCGAGGGCCTCGTCGCGGCCCACCTCGCCGCCCGCGGCGTCGACAACATCGACCTCCGCGCCTTCCGGTACATGCTGCAGCAGGGCCGGATCGTGCTGCTCTTCGACGGCTTCGACGAACTGGTCAACCAGGTCAGCTACGACCGCGCCGCCGAACGCCTCCAAGTGCTCCTTGACTCCGCCGTGGACAGCTCCAAGATCGTGGTCAGCAGCCGCACCCAGCACTTCCGCTCCCAGGGCCAGGTGCTCACCGCGCTCGGCGAACGCGTCGGCATGCTCCCGCAGCGCCGGGTGCTGGCGGTCCAGGAGTTCACCCCCGATCAGATCCGTGCCTACCTGGTCAACCGCTACGACGGCGACGAGCGCGCCGCCGACCGCCGGGTGCGTCTCCTCGACGCCATCCCCGAGTTGCTCGCCCTGTGCCGCAACCCCCGACTGCTCGGCTTCGTCGCCGACCTCGACGACGACCAACTGCGCGCGGTCGCCGGGGCCGGCCGCGCGCTCAGCCCCGCCGGGCTGTACCAGGAGGTGCTCACCGCCTGGCTGCGCTTCGAGGAACGGCGCGGCACCGGCAGCCCCGGCAGGGTGCCCGGGCTCAGCCTGGACCAGCTGTGGCACGCGGTCACCGCGCTCGCCCTGCGGCTGTGGGAGAGCGGCCAGGACTCGCTGCGGCTCGACGAGCTCACCGACGTCGCCGAGACCCTGACCGGGCTCGCGGACAGCCGGTTGTCGGTGCCGCAGGCCGCGCATGCCGTCGGCTCCGGCAGCCTGCTGGTGCGCAACGAGGACGGCGTGTTCCGGTTCATCCACGGCTCGGTGGTGGAGTGGCTGATCGCCAGGGAGTGCGCCCTGCGGCTGGCCGCCGGTGACACCACGCTGCTCCTGCGACGTCAACTGAGCCGGCTCGCCGTGGAGTTCCTGTGCGACCTCGCCGACCACCGGGTCTGCCAGGAGTGGGCCGAGCGGGCGCTGAGCGGTACCACCGGGGACGCCCCGGAGCCGACCCTGAGGGGCGAGGAGGTCGCCCACGCCAACGCCGTGAAGATCCTGGCCCGGCTCCGGGTGCCCGCCCACACCGACCTCCGCGGCGCCGCCCTCGCCGGGGAGGACCTGTCGTACCGCGACTTCTCCGGCGTCGACCTCACCCGCGCCGACCTCACCGACGCCCGGCTGGTCGGTGCCAACCTCTCCGGCGCCGTGCTCCGCCACGCCCGGCTGACCGGTGCCCGGCTCGACGGCGCCGACCTGACCGGCGCCGACCTGCGGGGCGCCGACCTGCGGCGGGCCCGGCTGATCCGTACCGATCTGACCGGCGCCCAGGTGGCGGGCGGCCGGTGGCGGCGGGCGGCGCTGGTCTCGGCGACCACCGGGCCCGCGCTGCCGGGCACCCCGGAGCTGGCCACCGCCGCGATCGCTCCCGGGATGGCCGTCGACTCCGGCTTCCGGCCCTCCGCGGTCGGTGTGCCGTACGGCTTCGACATGCGCACCAGCCGGCTGCCCGAGCCCATCTCGTACAGCCCGGACGGCGAACTCCTCGCCGTGGGCAGCGAGGACGGCGGTGTGCTGGTCTGCGACGCCGTCACCGGCACCCCGCTGCGCACCCTGGACGGCCACACGGGCCGGGTCTACGCGGTCAAGTTCCGCGCCCGAGTGCTGGCCACCGGCAGCGCCGACGGCACCGTACGGCTGTGGGACCCGGTCTCCGGCCGCTGCCGACACCGGCTGTGGATTCACCCGCACGGAGTCTGGCCGGTCGTCCTCGACGCCGCCGGCTCCCTGTTGGCCACCGGCGACGCCGACGGCGTGGTCACCCTGTGGGACACGGCCTCGGGCACCCCCCTGCACCGGTTGCCCGGCCATGCAGCCCCCGTCTACTCGGTGGCCTTCGGGCCGGACGGCGCCACCCTGGTCACCGGGGACGCCTCCGCCGCCGTACGGCTGTGGGACATCGACACCGGGCGGCCGCTCGGTGAACTGCCTGGCCACCAAGGCGCGGTGTTCCGGACCCGGTTCAGTCCGGACGGGTCCCTGCTGGCCACCGGTGACATGGGCGACGGGCGGGCCGGCACGGTCCGGCTGTGGGACCTCGCCGACCGGAGGGTGCAGCACGAGTTCGCCGGTCACTCGGGCCGCGTCTACACCCTGGACTTCCACCCCGGTGGCAGGTTTCTGGCGAGCGGCGACACCGAGGGAGAGGTCCGGCTGTGGGACCTGGCCGCCGGCGGCCGGGCCGGACTGCTCGGCGGCTGCCGCGGCGCCGTGTACCAGGTGCTGTTCGACCACGACGGGAGGCTGCTCGCCGCCGGGGACAGCGCCGGTGTGGTCCGGCTGTGGCGGATCGACCCGGACGCCGACCAGGTCCCCGGCAGCCCGCCCGCCGCGGTGCCGCTGAGTCGGCAGCCCTCGGAGCACCGCGGCTCGGTCTGGGCGTGCAAGTTCCGGCCGCACGGCGACGCGCCCGCACCGGAGACCGGCTCACTGCTGGTGACCGGAGGCAACGACGGAGTGGTACGGATCTGGGATCCGGCCACCGGACAGGGCCGACGCATCCTGCGCGGCCACGGACGGCGCATCGCCACCCTGTCCTTCAGCGCCGACGGCTCGATGCTGGCCGCCGGCGGCAACGACGGTGTCGTCCGCCTGTGGCATTCCGCCTCCGGGCGGCGGCTGCGGGAGCTGACCGGCCAGAGCGACCGCCTCGTCTCGTCGGTGTTCAGCCCCGGCGGCACCCTGCTGGCCACCGCGAGCAGCGACGGCGACATGTACCTGTGGAACGCCGCCACCGGCGAGTACCAGCGCGAGATGGACGTCGAGACGGACCACGTCTGGGCCGAGGCGTTCAGCCCCGACGGCGAACTGCTGGCCACCGCCAACGACGACGACACGGTACGGCTGTGGTACCGGGCCACCGGCGCGCACGTCGCCACCATCACCGACCACTTCGGCCGGGTCCGCTCGATCGCCTTCCGGTCCGACGGCGCGGTCCTGGCCACCGGCTGCGACGACCGGAAGGTGCGGCTGTGGGACATGGCCGACCGGCGGATCACGGCCGTACTCGACGGGCACACCGACCGGGTGTACACCGTGGTGTTCGCGCCCGACGGCTCCTGGCTGGCCAGCGCGTCGTGGGACGGCCAGGCGGTGGTCTGGCGGGACGGTGCGGTCGTGCACCGGCTGACCGGCCACGTCGGCAAGCTGTGGACGGCCGCGGCGCATCCGCTGCGCCCCCTGCTCGCGACCGCGGGCGACGACCGGACGGTACGCCTGTGGGACCCGCACACCGGCCGCGAGACCGCCGCCCTGACCGGCCACACCGGCCGCGTGCTGGCGGTCGCCTTCAGCCCCGACGGTTCGCTGCTGGCCAGCGGCGGCGAGGACGGCACGGTTCGGCTGTGGAGCGTCCCCGCCGACGCCCCGGCCACGCTGCGCGCCACCCTCGTCGGGATGCCGGACGGCTGGGCCGCGCTGTCGCCGTCCGGCGGCTACAAGTACGAAGGCGATGTCACGGGCGAGTTCTGGCACGCGGTCGGCATGTGCCGCTTCGAACCCGGCGAGCTCGACGGCAACCTGCCGGGCGTGCGGCACGTACCCCTGGACGACGCGCTGGGGAACTGAGCGCTCCGCTGGAAGTGCCGCGATGCGTTGTCGATCGTCTGCGGCGTCATCGTGGCTGGTCGCGCCCACGCGGCGGAGCCGCATATGTCACGGCCCCGCGCCCCTTCGGGGCGCTGCGCAACCGGCTGCCCTCAGATTCCGAACGCCGCCCGTACGATCCGCTCGCCCACCGGATTCATCCCCTCGGCCTTCGCGTCGGTCGCGTTGACCGAGTACACGAGGGTGCGTGACAGATCACGGGTGGCCGCGATCAACGTGCCGTAGCCGGGCCGGGCGCCGGACTTGACCCAGAGCACCGTGCCGCCGCCCGCGTCGTACCGCTGGAGTCCGGCGCTCATGGTCGCGCCCTTCACCTTCGGCAGTGTGAACATCTCCTTCTCCAGCAGGGGCCGCGGCACCAACTTCCCCCGGAACAGCGCGAAGAGGAGGCGCTCCAGGTCCGCCGTCGTGGAGATCATGTCGCCCGCGGCCCACCGGTCCGACATGTTCCACTCGGTGGCGTCCACCAGCCTGCCGTCCGCGAGCTTCTGGTAGCCGCGGTTGTGAGGGCCGTGGATGCGCGGGTCGGGGCCACCGGGGAAGGACGTGTGACGCATCCCGGCCGGCCGCAGGACGCGTAACTCCGCCTGGTGCTCGTACGAGTCGCCCGTGACCTTCTCGATGAGCAGGCCGAGGACGGTGTAGTCGATGTTGCTGTACTGCTGTCGCTCGCCCGGGCGGAACGCGGGTCCCTTGGCGACGGACGCGGCAACGACCTCCTCCGGGGTCAGCGTCTCGAACCGTCGCTCGTACCCCTCCCCGTCCACGTTCCCCAGCGAGGCGCCCGGCTGCAGCCCGCTGGTGAAGGTCAGCAACTGCCGTACGGTGATGGGCTTCTTGAACTTGGCCGACAGGAGCCCGGGCAGATATGTCTGCACGTGCCCGTCCAGGTCGATCCTGCCCTCGGCGGCGAGGCTGAGCACGGCGGCCGCGGTGACCACCTTGGTCGTGGAACCGGCCCGGAACCGCCCGTGCTCCAGGGCCTTGCGGCCGCTGACCAGATCGTGCACACCGGCACTGCCCCGCCAGTTGCCCTTCGTGCCGCCGACTCGTACGAGCGCGGCCGTCGCGTCCTTGTCCGGGAGGCCGGCGAGCGCGGCGCGCAGGGCCTTGCGGTTCGGACCGTCGGCTTCCCGCACGACTGCCGTGGCGGAGGGGGAGGGGGAGGCGAGGGCGGTTCCGGCCAAGGGCCCGGCCGCCAGGCCGAGGACCACGAGGGCGGCGCAGGCGGTACGGATTCGGGCGTGCATCAGCTGACTCCTAGGGGTGGGCGATGACCTTCATCCTGTGGTCGTACGCCGCCGCCGCGGATCGTCGCCGAGGAGGGCGCCGACCCTGATCGCGACCCCGACCAACTGACGTGCCCAGCAAGGGTGTTGTCGGGGGTTCTCCCTAGGGCAACTCGGTGCCGGACGCCACGGAGCGCGAGACTCGAAAGTTTCAGGCCGCGCAAAAACTGTTATCGCGGAGGGTCTTCTTCCGTCTCCTGTGCACATGAGGCACACAGAGCGCACACGCCGCTTCACGGGGCTTGCGCACGCCACGTGTCCTCACGCCCCTGTCCCCCGTTCGCACAGGAGTCACTCGTGGCAGAGCACAACAAACACCGCTTCAGCCGCCGCGGCGTCATCCAGATCGCCGGGGGCGTCGCCGCCTCCGGAGCGGTCGGCGCCCTCGCGGTCTCGTTGAACGGTGGTGACTCGGCCGACGCCGCGCAGACCGGTGCGTCCGCGCCGCCCAGCACCTCCAGCACCGCCAGCCCCAAGCCGCTCTTCGCGCACCCCGGGATGCTGCACAACGCCGGCGACCTGAACCGCTCCAAGGTGCGCGTCGCCGCGAAGAAGGAGCCCTGGCTGGCGGGCTGGCGGCGACTGACAGCCAACCGGCACTCCGCGAGCACCTGGAAGCCCAACCCGCAGGCCACGATCATCCGCGGCGGCGAGGGCCAGAACTACGCCATCCTCTTCAACGACATCCACGCCGCGTACCAGAACGCCCTGCGCTGGAAGATCGCGGGCACGAAGGAGCACGCCGAGACGGCCGTCGCGATCCTCAACGCCTGGTCGGCCAAGCTCACCACGCTCACCGGCAACTCCGACCGGTTCCTGGCGTCGGGCATCTACGGCTACCAGTTCGCGAACGCCGCCGAACTCGTGCGCGACTACCCGGGCTTCGATCTGGCCCGCTTCAAGAAGATGCTGCTCAACATCTTCCACCCGCTCAGCGACGACTTCCTGAAGCACCACAACGGCGCCGTCATCACCAACTACTGGGCGAACTGGGACCTCTGCAACATCGCCTCGATCATGGCGATCGGCATCCTGTGCGACGACAAGGCCAAGTTCGACCGCGCCGTGACGTACTTCAAGAAGGGCGCGGGCAACGGCTCGATCAAGAACGCCGCCCCCTTCGTGTACGAGGACCAGGGCCTGGCCCAGTGGCAGGAATCCGGCCGCGACCAGGGTCACACCGTGATGGGCATGGGCCTGCTGGGTTCGATCTGCGAGATGGCGTGGAACCAGGGCGTCGACCTCTACGGCTACGACGACAACCGTCTGATGAAGGGCGCCGAGTACGTCGCCAAGTACAACTTGGGCGGAGATGTCCCCTTCACCAAGTACACCTGGCGCACCGGGACCAAGGGCGCCTGGCGCGAGCAGGCCGTGATCTCCGACATAGGTCGTGGGCAGATTCGGCCGGTCTGGGAGCTTTTGCACAACCACTACGCGCGGCGCCGCCGGCTCACGGTCCCCCACGTCACCGCCATGGCTGAGAAAGTACGTGCCGAAGGCGGCGGTGGAGACTACGGACCCAACAGCGGCGGCTTCGACCAGCTGGGCTTCGGGACGCTTCTCTACAGCAAGTGACACCTGCGCGGGAAGGCACGTACGTGGACGGGCGGCAGTGGCGTACGACCATCGCGGCAGCGCAGGCCGGTGACCGGCGGGCGCTGGACGAGCTGGTCGCGGGCTGGCTGCCGCTGGTCTACAACATCGTCGGTCGCGCCCTGAACGGCCACGCGGACGTGGACGACGTCGTGCAGGAGACCATGCTGCGCGCCGTCGACAACCTCGGCACGCTGCGCGATCCGGACAGTTTCCGCTCCTGGCTGGTGGCCATCGCCATGCGGCAGATACGCGACCGGGCCAGGCGGCGCACGTCCGAGTCGCTGGCCGACGACGCAGCCCAGGAGGCCACCGACTTCGCCGAACTCACCGTGCTGCGGCTCCAGTTGGAGGGGCAGCGGCGTGAGGTCGCGGAGGCGGTGCGCTGGCTCGACGACGAGGACCGGCAACTGCTGTCCCTGTGGTGGCTGGAGGTGGCGGGCGAGCTCAGCCGACGCGAACTGGCATCAGCCGCCGGCATCAGCCGCCAGCACGCCGCCGTACGCGTCCAGCGGATGAAGGCCCGCCTGGAGGCCGCGCGCGGCATCGTACGGGCCCTCGACCAGTCCTGCCCCGAGCTGCGCGAGGTGACCGCCCGCTGGGACGGGCAGCCCGACTCGGTGTGGCGCAAGCGGTTGGCCCGGCACATCCGGGGCTGCCGCCACTGCGCGGAACCGAGCGAGGCGGTCGTACCGGCCGAACGGCTGCTCGTCGGGATCGCGCTCGTCCCGATCCCGGTCGGCTTCACGCTCTCGCTCGTCTTCGGCGGCAAGACGGCGGTCGCCGCGACGACGGCGGCCACGGCCGCCACGACCGCCGGCTGGTCCGCCAAGGTCGTCGCCGCGCTCACCAAGCCCGCGGTGGCCATGACGGCCGGGGCGACGATGGTCGCGGGCGGCGCGTACGTCGTCACGCAGCCGCCGGACGAGCCGCGCCCCCGGGCCGCGGCTCCCACGGCGTTGAGTACGGCCCGCCCGGCGCCGTCGCCCACGACGACTCCGTCCCCCTCACCGACGCGGAGGGCAGGCCTGTACGGCACGGTCGTCGACGCCGTCGACCGGGCCCCCGACCCGAACGCGCGTCCCGCCGAGCTGCCGCGCCGGCCCGAGTCCGGCATCACCAGCACCGGCGGCCGGCAGGCCGTGATGCAGCACCGCGGCGACAGCGTGACGCTCAGCGGCCAGGGCTACGTACTGGTGCGCTGGCAGATCTCACCGCACGACCGGCCCGGCGGTCTGGTCATGCCGACCTGGACCGGCCTGCGGGGCAAGCTCTTCCACGTCGCGTCCGGCGGCGGCCGTCGGATGGACGACGCAGGCGGCACCCGGTCCGGCTACGGCACCGGCATGGGCGGCCCGGACGTCGGCTACACAGTCCTGCCGGAAGGCACCCAGCAGATGTGGCAGAACGAGTACTTCTACGTCGACGGCACCGTCACCCTCAACGTCAACGAACGCGGCGCCTCCTACGGCCTGGGCGTCTTCCCGACGGACTGGGAAGCGGTGAACAAGGACATCACCACCGGCCCCGAACAGGGAGCCATCCGCTACGGCCTCACCCGCGACAACGGCAAGGACACGGCACCGGTGCCCCAGTACGTCACCCGCTCAAGGCCCGTCGATCCGGCGACCGTGCCACAGCGGTCCCGGGTGACGACCTGAGGGGTCGGGCGAAGTCCGGTGCGGTTCGGCAGCGCCCCGTCAGGGGCGCGGGGCTGTGACATGTGCGGCTCCGCGGCGATGGGGGTCCCCCCGTTCGAGCGAAGCCGAGAGTGGGGGCACTCCCAGCCGCAACGGACCCGCAGATGACGCACTGGGCTTCAAGCGGAGCGCCGACGCAGGGAGCACAACGTGTCGATGCGGTTCGTCGTGATCGAGTCGACCCCCGCATCCACCAGCCGTCGCATGGACCGGCCGGTGTCGGGCGTCCACACCGACAACAGACAGCCGTCACGGTGGACGCGGGCGGCGATGTTCCGGTCGACCAGGCTGAAGCGGTAGTTGAGCCAGCGGGGGCGTATGGCGTCGAGGAGGGCGGGCCGCGGGGGTGCGAGTGTCGTCCAGGTGAGGGCGATCTCCGCGGCGGGGTCGGCCGCGCGCACGGCGAGCATGGTCTCGGCGCCGGCGCAGTAGTACACGCGCCCGTCGGCCCCGAGGTCGCGGATGACCTCGACGATCCGGCGTACGGCACGAGCGTTCGCAGCACCTGGCAGATCGACCATGAAGCGGCCGTGGTCAGTCGACTTCAGGACCTCCTCCAGCGTGGGAATCCCACCGGCGGTGAGCCCGCGCACCTCGTCCGAAGAGAGCGAGAGCAGCGGCCGGTCCTGCTCCCACAGCCGCTTCAGCGTCGCGTCGTGCAGCAGCACCGGCACGTCGTCGCGGGTCAGCCGGACATCGAACTCGACGGCGTCCGCGCCCCATTGGAGCGCGGAACGCAGCGAGTCGATCGTGTTCTCACGGACGCGGTAGGGGTCGCCTCGATGGGCCACGGCTGTCACGGTGCGCATGGGCCCATTGTGCTGGCTCACGCCATACCCGTTCAGGGCGCGAGCCACGTAGAGGTGTAGGTGTCGATCTCGGCGGCCAGCTTCGTCTTGCCGGCCGGGTCGAGGAACGACACCTCGACGGCGTTCTTGGCGAGCGCGGCGAGGCCCTGTTCGTCGAGTTCGAGGAGGCGGGCGGCGACCGCGTACTCGTTGTTGAGGTCGGTGCCGAACATCGGCGGGTCGTCGGAGTTGATGGTCACGAGCACGCCCGCGCTCACCATGTCCTTGATCGGGTGCTCGTCGAGTGTGCGGACCACACGGGTGGCGATGTTGGAGGTCGGGCAGACCTCCAGGGCGATCCGGTGCTCGGCGAGGTGGGCCAGCAGCTCGGGGTCCTGGGTGGAGCTGGTGCCGTGTCCGATGCGCTCGGCCCGCAGGTCGTTCAGCGCGGCCCAGACCGTCTCGGGTCCCGTGGCCTCGCCCGCGTGCGGTACGGAGCGCAGGCCGGCCGCGATCGCCCGGTCGAAGTACGGCTTGAACTGCGTCCGCGGTACGCCGATCTCGGGCCCGCCGAGGCCGAAGGAGACCAGGCCCTCCGGGCGGATCTTGTCGGTGGTGGCCAGCCGTACCGTCTCCTCGGCGGACTCGAGTCCCGCCTCGCCGGGGATGTCGAAGCACCAGCGCAGGGCGGTCCCGAAGTCGGCCTCCGCCGCCTTGCGGGCGTCCTCGATCGCGTCCATGAACGCGGACTCGTCGATGCCGCGGCGGGTCGAGGAGAACGGGGTGATCGTCAGTTCGGCGTAGCGGATCTGCTGCCGGGCCATGTCACGGGCGACCTCGTACGTCAGGAGGCGTACGTCCTCCGGGGTGCGGATGAGGTCCACCACGGACAGGTACACCTCGATGAAGTGGGCGAAGTCCGTGAACGTGAAGTAGTCGACCAGGGCCTCGGGGTCCGTCGGCACCTTGGAGTCGGGGTGGCGGGCGGCCAGTTCGGAGACGATGCGGGGGGAGGCTGAGCCGACGTGGTGCACATGGAGTTCGGCCTTGGGCAGCCCGGCGATGAAGGCGTGCAGATCGCGTGGGGCGCTCGCGTCGCGGTGGTCGCGGTAGTCGGTCAAGGGTTCCTCCCCAGGAACGGCGCCCGGGCGGTGTCCGGCGGGGCGCGGGTGATCGGCTGATCGGTGGTTCGGGGATCATCGTAGGCCGCGGCCGGTACGGGAGAGGCGCGGGCCGTAGCATGACGGAACGTACGACAGAGGGGACTCCGGGCATGTCCGACGACGCGCAGCGACCGGGTGCGCCGGAGCACGACGAGCCGGACCCGTGGGCTCCGCCGGGCCACCGCGCCGCTCCGGGCCAGAACCCTCCGGTTCACACCGACCCGCCCGGCCCGCAGGACGCGGTCCCCGGCGCGAAGGTCCCGCTGGAAAAGCCCGCCGCGGAGGAGAATCCCTGGGCTCCGCCGACGGACGCGGTGCCGCCGGGTCCGGAGGCGGCCGGTTCGGCGGCAGCGACGCCGGGTGCGGCCTGGGCCGAGGGCCGGACGCCGGCCGCCCCTGGGCCCGAGGGCTCGGCACCGTCCGGCCCGGCTGCCGGAGGAGCTGGGCCACCCGAAGACGCCACGCCCTTCGGAGCGGGCGCCCCGGCGGACTCGTCGAACTCCGCGGGCGCCCAGCCCTGGGCCAATCCCTTCGCACCTCCGACGGCGCCGAGCACGGGTGACCCTTTCGCCCCTCCGGCTGCCTCGGCCCCGCAGAACCCCTTCGCGCCTCCCGGCGGTCCGGCCCCGCACAACCCCTTCGCGCCTCCCGGCGGTCCGGCCCCGAACGCCGCCGGCAATCCCTTCGCACCCCCGGGCGGTGGCCGTCACCCCACCCCCGGCCCCTCCGTTCCGCCACCCCCCATCTCGCCCGACGGCCCCGGCCAGGTGCCGTACGGCTACGGCTACCCGGCATATCCCTACGGAGCCGCACCGGGCGCCGGTCAGGGCCACGGCTGGCCCGGGATGCCCATGGCGCCGAGCAACGGCCTGGGTACGGCGGCACTCGTGCTCGGGATCATCGCGGCGGTCGGCTTCTGCCTCTGGCCGGTCGCCCTCGCCTGCGGAATCCTCGCGGTGGTCTTCGGAGCGATCGGCCGCGGCAAGGCCCGCCGCGGCGAGGCAACGAACCCGGGCCAGTCCCTGGCCGGAATCATCTGCGGAGCCGTGGGCATCACCCTGGCCGTCGCCTTCGTCGTGGTGTTCCTCGTGGTGCCCGCCTGACATCGGGAGCGGGTCAGGGGCGCGGGGCGGTGACATCTTGCGGCTCCGCCGCGATGGGGGTCCCCCGCTCATGGGGGAGCAGCCGAGAGTGGGCGAGCGACCAGCCCACCACAACCGCACCTCACCACCCACCAGCGAACCGAACCGGCCTCACCCGGCAGACCGCAGCCGCTCCCGCACCACCATCAAGGCGAACCCCAGCAAATTAGGCCCGAGCCACCGCTCCGGATCATGCGCCCGCTCATCGTCCGCGGCCAGCCCGATCCCCCACACACGATCCACAGGGCTGGCCTCGACAAGCACCCGCTCCCCGGTGCCCACCAGAAACGCCCCCAGCTCGGCATGCGCGGCGAACTTGTGCACGCTCCCCTCGACCACGATCCCGAACCGCTCCCGCTCCCAGGCGCCCTCGTCGAACCCCCGCACCAGCCGCCCGGCCTTCTTGGCCTCGGCGGGATGCCCCGCGGCGAGGACCCGCCGCTCGGCCGCCGTGTCCTCGAACAGCCGGGCCTTGGCCGCCATCATCCAGTGCTCCGCCGTCCGGTACTCCACTCCGTCCACCGTGAACGGCGACGGCCACCACTGGCTCAGACAGCTCGCCCCGACCTGGCCGTCCGGCAGTGGTTGGTGCCCCCAGAAGTGCAAGTACTTGACCCCGGCCTCCGCTCGCACCGCCCTGATCAGGGCTTCCCAGGACTCGATCTTCTCCGCATGCCCCGAATGCCACGAATTCCCCGTGCTCTTCCCCATGCACGAGAGTCTGGCACCCACCACTGACAGTCCGTCCGCCCTCTTCCCGGCGGACTCGACACCTGGTCAACGCCCACTCGACAGATTCCGTCGCGTAACCAAAAGGCAACAACGGAATCACTTGTTGGACGGGGTCAGCTCTGTCAGGATCGGCACTCAAATCGAGCTGGAGCTACGCCAGCCCCCGCGGGGGAACGCGGCCGGCGGCGGAGGAGAGCGACATGCACAACCCGGGCAACAGCACACGCGCCCAGGCGCGGCAGCACGCACAGGAGCATTTCGGGGCCGGCGCGCAGTACATCGCGGGCCGCCTCACCAAGGGCACCTCCGGCCACACCCACGCGGTCGTCGACCCGTCCACCGGCGAGGACGTCCACACGTACGAACTCGCCGGCACCGCCGACGTGGACGCCGCCGTCGCCGCCGCCCGCGAGGCGTTTCCGGGCTGGTCCGGCGCCACCCCGGGCGAGCGCTCCGACGCCATGCACCGCTTCGCCGCCGTGCTCGCCGACCGCGCCGAGGAGTTCGCGCTCGCGGAGTCCCTCCAGTGCGGCAAGCCGGTCAAGCTGACCCGGGAGTTCGACGTCCCGGGCACCATCGACAACACCGCCTTCTTCGCGGGAGCGGCCCGGCACCTCCAGGGCCAGTCCGCGGGCGAGTACTCCGGCGACCACACCTCGTACGTACGCCGCGAACCCATCGGTGTCGTCGGCTCCATCGCTCCCTGGAACTACCCCCTCCAGATGGCCGCCTGGAAGGTCCTCCCGGCGATCGCCGCGGGCAACACCATCGTCCTGAAGCCCGCCGAACTCACCCCGCTCACCTCGCTCCTGTTCGCCGAGGCGGCCACCCGGGCGGGCATCCCCGACGGTGTCGTCAACATCATCACGGGCGCGGGCAAGGAGGCGGGCGAGCACCTGGTCGGTCACCCCGACGTCGCCATGACCTCCTTCACCGGCTCCACCGCCGTCGGCAAGCGCGTCGCCGAGATCGCCACCTCCACCGTCAAGCGGCTGCACCTGGAGCTCGGCGGCAAGGCCCCCTTCGTCGTCTTCGACGACGCCGACCTGGCGGCCGCCGTGCACGGCGCGGTGGCGGGCGCGCTCATCAACACGGGCCAGGACTGCACGGCCGCCACGCGCGCGTACGTGCAAAGGCCCCTCTACGAAGAGTTCGTCTCGAAGACGGCCGACCTCATGGCGACCGTCCGGCTCGGCGACCCCTTCGCACCGGACACCGACCTCGGCCCGCTCATCTCTCACGCCCAGCGCGACCGCGTCGCCGGATTCGTCGACCGGGCACGCTCCTACGCGCGCGTGGTCACCGGCGGCGAGATCCCGCAGGACCTCAAGGACGGTCTCAAGGACGGCGCGTACTACCGGCCCACGCTCATCGCCGACGCCGCCCAGGACAGCGAGATCGTGCAGGCCGAGATCTTCGGGCCCGTCCTGGTCGTCCTGCCCTTCGACAGCGACGACGAAGGCATCCGGCTCGCCAACGACACCCCGTACGGCCTCGCCGCCTCCGCCTGGAGCAGGGACGTGTACCGCGCGAACCGCGCCACACGCGAGATCAAGGCGGGCTGCGTGTGGGTCAACGACCACATTCCGATCATCAGCGAGATGCCGCACGGCGGCTACCAGGCGTCCGGCTTCGGCAAGGACATGTCGGCGTACTCGTTCGAGGAGTACAGCCAGATCAAGCACGTCATGTTCGACAACACCGCGGTGGCAAGGAAGGACTGGCACCGCACGATCTTCGGGGACCGTTAGTCATCACCGGCTAGTCACCACCGGCCCGGACCAGGCCGAACCCTCCCGAAAGGGCACCACGAGCATGGAGCAGTACGAGCCCGACCGCCTGTCCCCGGCCCGACTGGCCGCCATGCGGCGCAGCTTCGCGGTCGGCAGGTCCTCCCTCACCCGCCGTTCGCTGCTGCGTGCGAGCACCGGCGGCGCGCTCGCCCTCGGCGGACTCGGGACGCTGAGCGCCTGCGGAATCCCCGCGGCGAAGAACACGGCGAGCGTCTCGTCCGAGGACCACTCGGCCAAGGAGAAGCGGATCACCTTCTCCAACTGGACCGAGTACATGGACGTCGACGACAGCGAGAAGCGCCACCCCACGCTCGACGCGTTCAGGGAGCGCACCGGCATCACGGTCAAGTACACCGAGGACATCAACGACAACGTCGAGTTCTTCGGGAAGATCAAGCCGCAGCTCGCCGCGGGCCAGGGCACCGGACGCGACCTCATCTGCGTCACCGACTGGCTGGCCGCCCGGCTCATCCGCTTCGGCTGGGTCCAGAAACTGGACCCGTCCAACCTGCCGACCGCGTACGCCAACCTCTCCCAGCAGTTCCGCACTCCGGACTGGGACCCGGGACGCGCGTACTCGTACCCCTGGACCGGCATCTCCACCGTCATCGCCTTCAACAAGAAGGCCCTGGACGGCGAGGAGGTCACCTCGGTCTCCGACATGCTCGACAACCCCAAGCTCAAGGGCCGCGTCGGCTTCCTCTCCGAGATGCGCGACAGCATCGGCATGACGCTGCTCGACATGGGCAAGGACCCGGCGAAGTTCACCGACGACGACTACGACGCGGCGATCGCCCGCCTTCAGAAGGCCGTCGACAAGGGCCAGATCCGCCGCTTCACCGGCAACGACTACACGGCCGACCTCACCAAGGGCGACCTCGCCGCCTGTATCGCCTGGGCCGGTGACGTCGTCCAGTTGAAGGCGGACAGCCCGGACGTCGACTTCGTCATCCCGGACAGCGGCTACATGACGTCGACCGACAACCTGCTGGTCCCCAACAAGGCCCGTCACAAGACCAACGCGGAACGGCTCATCGACTACTACTACGAGCCGGGGCCCGCCGCCGAGCTCGCCGCGTACATCAACTACGTGTGTCCGGTCGACGGTGTGAAGCCCGAGCTGGCGAAGATCGACGAGGATGCGGCGAACAACCCGCTGATCATTCCCGACGCCGCCATGGCCGCCAAGTCCCGCTCCTTCCGCTCACTGAGCGCGAAGGAAGAGACGGCCTATGAAGAGAAGTTCGCAAAGCTGACAGGGGCGTGACCACGATGACGAACGAGAACAGCGGCGACGTCCGCCTCTCCGGGATCGGCAAGACGTACGGCTCCTTCACGGCCGTCCACCCGCTCGACCTGACCGTCCCCCAGGGATCGTTCTTCGCCCTCCTGGGGGCATCGGGTTGCGGCAAGACCACCACCCTGCGGATGATCGCCGGCCTGGAGGAGCCCACCTCGGGCACCGTCTCGCTCGGCGAGCAGGACGTGACGAACCTGCCCCCGTACAAGCGGCCGGTGAACACCGTCTTCCAGTCGTACGCGCTCTTCCCGCACCTCGACATCTTCGAGAACGTCGCCTTCGGTCTGCGCCGGCGCGGCATCAGGTCGGTGAAGAAGCAGGTCGAGGAGATGCTCGACCTCGTCCAGCTCGGCGAGCAGGCCCGCAAGAAGCCGCACCAGCTCTCCGGCGGCCAGCAGCAGCGCGTCGCCGTGGCCCGCGCACTGATCAACCACCCCAAGGTGCTGCTCCTCGACGAGCCCCTCGGCGCCCTCGACCTCAAGCTGCGCCGCCAGATGCAGCTGGAGCTCAAGCGCATCCAGACCGAGGTCGGGATCACCTTCATCCACGTCACGCACGACCAGGAGGAGGCCATGACCATGGCCGACACGGTCGCCGTGATGAACGCTGGCCGCGTCGAGCAACTCGGCTCGCCCGCCGATCTCTACGAGAACCCGAACACCACCTTCGTCGCCAACTTCCTCGGCACCTCCAACCTCATAGAGGCCGAGGTCGACACCAAGACCGGCGACGAGATCGTCCTCAAGGCGGGCGGCGGCAAGCTCGTCCTGCCCGAGGCGCGCTGTTCGGCGCCCACGACGACCGGCGGCAAGGTCCTGGTGGGCGTCCGCCCCGAGAAGATCTCGCTCACGCACGTCGACGACGCGGGCGAGATCCCGGCGGGCCGCAACCGGATCACCGGCAAGATCGCCGACTCCAGCTTCATCGGCGTCTCCACGCAGTACGTCATCGACAGCCCGGTCTGCCCGGAGTTCGAGGTCTACGCCCAGAACATCGACCGCGACTCCCGGCTCGTGCCCGGCGCCGAGGTCGTACTCCACTGGAGCCCGGCGCACACCTTCGGCCTGGACGCAGCTCAGGACATCGACGCGGGCATCGAGACCGTCGAGGAAGAGGCGGCCTGATGACGACCGTCACCGACGCGCCACCCCTGGCGCCGACGCCCACTCCGAAAGAGCGTCCACCTCGTAAAAGAGGCCGCCTCACCCCGTACTGGCTCCTGCTTCCCGGCATCCTCTGGCTGCTCGTCTTCTTCGCCCTGCCGATGGTCTACCAGGCCTCCACGTCCGTGCAGACGGGCTCCCTGGAGGAGGGCTACGAGGTCACCTGGCACTTCGCGACCTACTGGGACGCGCTGTCGGACTACTGGCCGCAGTTCCTGCGCTCCATCGCGTACGCCGGCACCGCCACGATCCTCTGCCTGCTGCTCGGCTATCCGCTCGCGTATCTGATCGCGTTCCGCGCGGGCCGCTGGCGCAACCTGATCCTGATCCTGGTCATCGCGCCGTTCTTCACCAGCTTCCTGATCCGTACGCTCGCCTGGAAGACGATCCTCGCGGACGGCGGCCCGGTCGTCGGCGCCCTCAACTCGCTGCATCTGCTGGACGTGACCAGCTGGCTCGGCATCACGGCCGGGGACCGCGTACTGGCCACGCCACTCGCGGTGGTCTGCGGCCTCACGTACAACTTCCTGCCGTTCATGATCCTGCCGCTCTACACCTCGCTGGAGCGCATCGACGGCCGGCTGCACGAGGCGGCGAACGACCTCTACGCCAGGCCGTTCACGGTCTTCCGCAAGGTGACGTTCCCGCTGTCGATGCCGGGTGTCGTCTCCGGGACGCTCCTGACGTTCATCCCGGCGAGCGGTGACTACGTGAACGCCGATCTGCTCGGCTCCACCGACACCCGCATGGTCGGAAACGTCATCCAGACGCAGTTCCTGCGGATTCTCGACTATCCGACGGCGGCGGCCCTCTCCTTCATCCTCATGGCCGGAATCCTCGCCATCGTCACGCTCTACATCCGCAAGTCCGGGACGGAGGATCTGGTCTAAATGGCCCTCATACGCTGGCTCAAGCGCCATCTCGTCGTCATCGGGGGTCTGGGGACCCTCGGCTATCTCCTGCTGCCGAACGTCGTCGTCACAGTGTTCTCCTTCAACAATCCGAAGGGGCGCTTCAATTACGAATGGCAGCAGTTCTCCACGGACGCCTGGACCGACCCGTGCGGCGTCGCCGACCTGTGCGGCTCGCTCTCGCTCAGCCTGCAGATCGCGGCCTGGGCGACGCTGGGCGCGACCGTCCTCGGCACGCTGATCGCCTTCGCACTCGTCCGCTACCGCTTCCGGGCGCGCGGCGCCGTGAACTCGCTGATCTTCCTGCCGATGGCGATGCCCGAGGTCGTGATGGCCGCCTCGCTGCTCACCCTCTTCCTCAACATGGGCGCGCAGCTGGGCTTCTGGACGATCCTGATCGCCCACATCATGTTCTGCCTCAGCTTCGTCGTGACGGCCGTCAAGGCGCGCGTGATGTCGATGGACCCGAGGCTGGAGGAAGCCGCGCGGGATCTGTACGCGGGCCCGCTCCAGACGTTCGTCCGCGTCACCCTGCCCATCGCCGCCCCCGGAATCGCCGCGGGAGCGCTGCTCGCTTTCGCGCTCTCCTTCGACGATTTCATCATCACCAATTTCAACGCCGGCTCGACCGTCACTTTCCCCATGTTCGTGTGGGGCTCGGCCCAGCGCGGAACACCCGTTCAGATCAACGTCATCGGAACGGCCATGTTCATCGTCGCCGTACTGTTCGTGCTGGCCGGAATGGTCATCAGCAATCGCCGGAACAGGCAAAAGGCATGACCCGTTGGACAAAGTCACTCTCTGAAGCCCAGCCGGTCTCGTACTGGCTCGACGATCCAGGCAAGCCCCACCCCGAACCCGCCCTCACCACCACCGAGACCTGCGACCTGCTGGTCGTCGGCGGCGGCTACAGCGGACTGTGGACCGCGCTCCTCGCCAAGGAACGCGACCCGCTGCGTGAGGTGGTCCTGGTCGAGGGCCGCGAGGCGGGCTGGGCCGCCTCGGGCCGCAACGGCGGCTTCTGCGCCGCCTCGCTCACGCACGGCCTGGCCAACGGCCTGACCCGCTGGCCCGACGAGATCAAGAAGCTGGAGGAGCTGGGCGCCCGCAACCTCGACGAGATCGAGGCGGCCGTCGCCCGCTACTCCCTCGACTGCGACTTCGAGCGCACCGGCGAGATCGATGTCGCCACCGAGCCGTACCAGGCCACCGAACTCCGCGAGTGGTACGGGGAGTTGGAGGGCCAAGGCCTCGCCGACGACGTCGAGTACCTGGACGCCGAAGCCGTACGGGAACAAGTCGACTCACCGACATTCGTCGGCGGCCTCCACGACCGCCACGGCGTCGCGCTCCTCCACCCCGCCAAGCTCGCCTGGGGCCTCAAACGCGCCTGCCTCGACCTGGGCGTCCGCGTGTACGAGCACACGCCCGCGCTCGACCTGAAGGCGTACGGCGCCGGAATGGCCGTACGCACCCCGTACGGCAGCGTCCGCGCCCGCCGGGTCGCCCTCGCCACGAACATCTTCCCGAACCTGGTCAAGCGCGTGCGCGCGTACACCGTCCCGGTCTACGACTACGCGCTGATGACCGAGCCCCTGACCGCCGACCAGCTGGCGTCCATCGGCTGGAAGAACCGCCAGGGCCTGGGGGACTCGGCGAACCAGTTCCACTACTTCCGGCTCTCCGCCGACAACCGGATCCTGTGGGGCGGTTACGACGCGGTCTACCCGTACGGCGGCCGGGTGCGCGCCGAGTACGACGACCGGCCGGAGACGTACGCGAAGCTCGCCGGGCACTTCTTCACCTGCTTCCCGCAGCTGGAGGGCGTCCGCTTCACGCATGCGTGGGGCGGCGCCATCGACACCTGCTCGCGCTTCTCGGCCTTCTTCGGCACGGCGCACCAGGGCCGGGTCGCGTACGCGGCGGGCTATACGGGACTCGGCGTCGGGGCGACCCGTTTCGGCGCGGACGTGATGCTCGACCTGCTGTCGGGGGAGCGCACGGAACGTACGTCCCTGG
Source organism: Streptomyces sp. 2A115 (assembly GCF_052245575.1). Taxonomy (NCBI): domain Bacteria; kingdom Bacillati; phylum Actinomycetota; class Actinomycetes; order Kitasatosporales; family Streptomycetaceae; genus Streptomyces; species Streptomyces sp. 2A115. The sequence goes on from NZ_JBQQCG010000027.1 coordinate 25,868, forward strand.
AAATGGTCCGCAAGAAGCCGCTGCCCTTCCCGCCCGAGCCCTTCGCCTGGACGGGGATCGCGCTCACCAAGTGGTCCCTGGCCCGGGCCGACGCCCACGGCGGCCGGCGCAATCTGTGGCTGAAGACCATGGACCGGCTGGGACTCGGCTTCGACAGCTGACACTCGACAGCTGAGTTTCGACAGCCGAGGGCGCGTGACCGGTAGTGCGATCGGTAGTGCGATTCGTAGCCTGATCCAGGGGCGTACGCCCTGCTCGTTACTCGTCCACCGCGACCCGATCGCCATCAACAATCATTCAGAACCCGCGTAATGCTCGGTCCGGACCCCTCTCTCTCCTGTGACGCGACCAGCGTCCACACGAAAGGGAGGACCCCTCATGACTGGGGCGAAGACGGCGGTCGACTGGCTCGCTTCTGCGGCTCCGGATCCGGAGGCCTGTCGCTGGGAGTGGGAGCGCAACCCTCACGGGATCGCGATGCTTCCGGCGGGCAGGCTCTGGGACGTACTCATCCTGCCGGGCGAGCTCGGCTATCCCACGCTCGACGTACTGACCCGGGTCATCGACCAGCCGGGTCCGGTGCTCGTCGACTTCGGCGACGCCCGTATGGGCTTCTTCGTGCCGCCCGGCACGGCCGCCCGGTGGCTCGGTACGGGGGTGCGCACGGCAGGCCTCGGCACCTGGATCGTCGTGCCGTATCCCTGCCGGTCCACCGGCGGCGTCCGTTGGCTGGTCCCGCCGGACGGTTCGGGCACGCTCACGGACCCGGCGCTGCTGGAACTGGCGATGCACGAGGCGGCCGCGGGGCTGGCGACGGACGAAGGGATGTGAGGGGCTCCGGGCCCGATCGCCCGATCAGAGGTCTTGACCACGGAGTCACCGCAGCAGCCTGACCGTGCTCTCGTCGGCCGCCCGTGCGGCCGACGCGGACCTCTCCCGGACCTCTCCCGGACCTTCCCGGACTTGCCTTGCCCAGATGTCTGGGGCTGCTTCGTTTTACGTCGGCTGATTCGGATGCGCAGTGCACCGCCGGTCGAGGAACGCCATGAGCGTGAGCAGCAGCATCGCGCTCAGCACGCAGCTCCCTGCCACATCCAGCGGCCAGTGGTAGCCGCGCCGGATCAGACCGAAACCGACGGCACCCACCAGGACCAGGTAGCCGATGACGAGTTCGCGGCGGAGGTAGCGGCCGCGGAGCCATGGGAGCAGGAGGAGGACGGCCGTTCCGTAGGCGACGGCAGCCGTGGCCGTGTGACCCGACGGGTAGTAGCCGTCGCCCGCCATGCCCGGCGGGCCGGTGCGGCCGACGGCTTCCTTCAGCGGTACGACCAGGGCCGGGACGGCGGCCATGGTGACCAGGGCCGCGAGCGGCGCGAGCCACCAGCGGGGCAGGCCGGCGTGCCGGGCACGCCAGGAGACGTACACGAGGACCGTGAGCAGGACCGGGACGGCGACGGTGAAATTGCCGAGGTCCGCGAGGAGTTCGGCGGCGCCGTCCGAGAGGCGGCTGTCCGCGATCGACCGGCCGAGGCGCTCGTCGGCACGGCGCACCGGTGTGTCGACGGCGGCCTGCCAGGTGAGGAACGCGAAGAGGAGGGCCAGCGGGCCCAGAAACCAGGCCGGCCACCCGGGAACAGGGGGGGTAGTTCCCGGATGGCCGATCAAGTCGGGTCGTCGCACGCCCCGGGGGGTTTGGGGCGGGCGACTGTCCGACCGGTGAGGAGACCCGGAGCCGGAAGCTCCGGTTGTGTGCGCGATGGCACGACCAGGGCGAAGCTGGGGAGGCCCCGTCCTGATGTCACCCACAGTCCCCTGTGGGCGGGGTGTATCTCTCATCTGGGTAGAACCTACGACAGGGTCGGGCTGTCCGACAGGCGGAATGAGGTCCTGCCATGCACCTCGCACACCTTCTTCACACGCCCCGCCCCTCGTCGACTCCTGAGCGGAACCGATGAGGCGGACTCCGCTCAGATGCGGGCAAAAACCTGCTCAATGATGTCGAGGCCCTCGTTCAGCAGGTCCTCGCCGATGACCAGCGGCGGCAGGAAGCGCAGCACGTTGCCGTAGGTGCCACAGGTAAGGACCAGCAGGCCCTCCTGGTGGCAGGCCTTGGCGAGCGCGGCCGTGGCCTCGGGGTGCGGCTCCTTGGTGTCGCGGTCCTTCACCAGCTCGATGGCGATCATGGCGCCGCGGCCGCGGATGTCGCCGATGACGTCGAACTTCTCCGCCATCGCGCCCAGCCGGGGCTTCATGACGGCCTCGATGTTCCTCGCCTTCGCGTTGAGGTCGAGCTCCTTCATGGTCTCGATCGAGCCGAGGGCGGCCGCGCAGGCCACCGGGTTGCCGCCGTAGGTGCCGCCCAGGCCGCCCGCGTGCGCGGCGTCCATGATCTCGGCGCGGCCGGTGACGGCGGCGAGCGGCAGACCGCCCGCGATGCCCTTGGCGGTGGTGATCAGGTCCGGGACGACATCCTCGTCCTCGCAGGCGAACCACTGCCCCGTACGGCAGAACCCGGACTGGATCTCGTCCGCGACGAAGACGATGCCGTTGTCCGAGGCGAACTTGCTGAGGGCGGGCAGGAAGCCCTTCGCCGGCTCGATGAAGCCGCCCTCGCCGAGGACCGGCTCGATGACGATCGCGGCGACGTTCTCCGGGCCGACCTGCTTGCTGATCTGGTCGATGGCCTGCGCGGCGGCCTCCGGTCCCGCGTTCTCCGTGCCGGTCGGCCAGCGGTAGCCGTACGCCACCGGCACGCGGTAGATCTCCGGCGCGAACGGCCCGAAGCCGTGCTTGTACGGCATGTTCTTCGCGGTCAGCGCCATCGTGAGGTTGGTGCGCCCGTGGTAGCCGTGGTCGAAGACGACGACGGCCTGGCGCTTGGTGTGGGCGCGGGCGATCTTGACGGCGTTCTCGACCGCCTCGGCGCCGGAGTTGAAGAGGGCCGACTTCTTGGGGTGGTCGCCCGGGGTCAGCTCGGCGAGTGCCTCGGCGACGGCGACGTACCCCTCGTACGGCGTGACCATGAAACAGGTGTGGGTGAAGTCCTGGAGCTGGGCGCTCGCCCGGCGTACGACGGCCTCTGCGGAGGAACCCACCGAGGTCACGGCGATACCGGACCCGAAGTCGATCAGCCGGTTCCCGTCGACGTCCTCGACGATCCCGCCGCTCGCGCGCGCGGCGAACACGGGCAGCACGGACCCCACACCGGCCGCGACCGCGGCGGTACGGCGGGCCTGCAGCTCCTGCGACTTCGGGCCCGGGATGGCGGTGACGAGGCGGCGCTCCTGCGGAAGTGCGCTCATGAGGGGCTCCCTTGGGGTCTTGCGAACGGCTTACGGGCGGCTTGCGGGTGGGCGGCTTACGGGCGGCTTGGGGTGGACGGCTCGCGAACGGGGTTTTCGGACGTTCGGCTTCCTTCTTCGCAGGCTAGGGCTGGGAATGAGGAGTGGGCATGCTCCATCTGGGCGTTGTCGGAAGATTCGCTTGTCCGTCGTGGACATAGTGGTGGACATGGCGTGGGCATGGAGCGACGAGGGGCCGGGGCGCACGTGTTGCCGCGGGCCCGGGCCGGTAAGCGCTGAACTCCCCTTGTGAGGGCGTTAGATTGACTTGCGAACCGATGTACGGACCGGCTGGTCAGGGGGCAAAGGCGATGGACAGCGACGGCACGCAGGACGCACGGGGCACGCACGCCGATCGTGTGCCGCGGCCGGCGGGGCCGCCCCAGGTGCCGCCACGGCCCGCGCAGGCGCCCGGGGCGCCGCCGCTGCCGGACGGGTCCGCCTTTCTGACCTGGCTGCGGACTCCGCGGCCCGAGGCCGCGCCCGGCGTGTGGCGGTTCGGGCACCGGCCGCGGCCGGAGGTGGAGCCCGAGCAGATCCCGGCCCGGCAGTTGATCAGCGGAGCGTTCATCGCCTTCCTCGTGGGCTGGCTGATCTGGTCGCTGCTGTGGAACGGCTATCTCGGCGGATGGTGGCTGCTGCCGCTGTACGCGATGATTCCGGACTCCTGGGCCGAGCCGCACAGCTTCGGTTCCGTCGTGGTCGTCTACGCCTACTACGTCGCCATCGCGCTGGGCATCATGATCGGCGTCGGGCGGCTCGGACGGTGGAGCGAGGTGTGGCGCCGGTACGGCGTGCCGGCCTGGCGCCGGGCCGCGCCCGTGAGTGAGCGGCCGCCCGAGCCCGAGGAGGACCCGGCCCAGTGGAACCAGCTCCGCGCCGCCGGTGCCGCGGACGCCGCCGAGCGGCTTGCCACCGAGGCACGGTCCGGACTCATGCGGGACGTCGACCATGCCCGGATCGCCCGCGCCTGGCAGGGCGTGCGCAGCGGGCGGCACAGTCTCGCCACCTTCACCGGGGCCGTGCTGCGCGATGGTGCCGCCGCCTGTCTGCATCCCTCCGGGGAGCGGGACCTGCCCGGACGGCTCGCGAGGCACGACCTCGTCACCGGGCAGGTCCGGCTCGGTACGACCGCCGACGACCCCCGCAATCCGTACTCCTATCGCGGCACCGGCCTCGCGCTTGGTCCCGAGCTGCTCGGCACCTCGCTGCTCGCCGTCGGTCCCGCCGGATCCGGCAAGACCGGCGGCGTCGTCTGGCCGCTCGCCGAGTCGCTGTGCCTGCACGCGCTCGCCGGGCGGGCCGCCGTCGTCGTGGTCGGCGGCGCGGGCGCGGGGCTCGGGCCGGTGGACGCGTACGACGTCGTGGTGCGGGTGGGCAATCCGGAGTCCGTGTACGACCTCGACCTGTACGGCGGCACCACCGATCCGGACGAGGCGGCGGCCGTGCTCGCCGAGGCGCTGGTCGGGGACCTCGCCGATCCGCATCCCGGCGGGGACAGCCGGCGGTCCACCACCGTGCTCGCCCAGCTGCTCGGGCCGTACCGGGCGGTGCATGGGCGCTTTCCGTCCGTGCCTGAGTTGCGGCAGCTGCTCGACGGGGCGCCCGGCCCGCTCGGCGCGCTGCGCAAGGGGCTCACGGAGGCCGGCCAGGAGTCGCTGTTGAGGGAACTCGACGCGCGGGAGCGGCAGTTGGGGCACCCCGGGGACGTGGGGGGTGTGCTCGCCGACCGGGTGGCGCTGCTGGACCGGCCGGCCTTCGCGGGATTCTTCGATACGTCAGGGCAGTCCCGGCCCTTCTCATTGCGTACCCTCGACCATCCCGTGCGCGTGCGGATCGACCTGCCCGAGCGCGGGCACGCCGATGCCTCCCGGATTCTCGCGCGGCTCGTGCTCGCCCAGTTCGCGGCGAGTGTCGCGGTGCGCGAGGACCGGTCGTTGTTCGCCTGTCTGGTGCTCGACGACGCCACGGGGGTCGTCACTCCCGAGGCCGTACGGGGAATTCAGCGGCTGCGGTCCGCCAACGCCGGGGTCGTCCTGACGCTTCGTACGCTCGACGACGTGCCGCGGGCGTTGCGGTCGCCGCTGCTCGGTGCGATCGGGTGCCGGATGGCGCTGTCCGGGCTCACGCCCTGGGACGGGCAGGACTTCGCCGAGGTCTGGGGCAAGGAGTGGACCGAGGCGCGGGACGTCACCGACCGGCAGATCATCGCCGAGAGCCCGGCCGGGAAGGCCGTGCACATGCTGCGGCGGGTGATCACCGGAAACGCGCCGACCGCCCGGGCCGTCACCGTACGGCAGGTCGAGCGTGAGCGGTGGTCGGCTTCCGAGCTGGCGCACGGGGTGCCGCCGGGGCATGCGGTGCTCTCGCTCACCAGCGTGCGGGGGGAGCACGCGCCGCCGTTGCTGGTGGATCTTCGGAGCTGAGATGCGAGGGACCTGTGAGAATCCAGGTGTCCTGAATGAGCAGGACGTCTGGACATACGGTCACGAGCTGACCGTACGGTGAGGCAGAATCGGCAAAGGTCGTTCATACGCTGCGGCCAAATGATCACATTTCCCGTGACTGTCGAAGAACCTGTGAAGACGTGAAGGTCCCATGCCCCCCACGCTCGCCTCGCTCGTCCATCACTCGGCGCTCAAACTCACCGTGCGCGCGGGCGAGCAACATCTGGACACCGCTGTCCGCTGGGTCCACGCCAGCGAACTCACCGACCCCGTGCCGTACATGGAGGGCGGGGAACTGCTGCTCATCACCGCGCTCAAGCTGGACGCGGAGGATCCGGACACCATGCGGCGGTATGTGAAGCGGCTGGCGGAGGCGGGGGTCGTGGGGCTCGGCTTCGCCGTCGGGGTCCACTACGAGGAGATTCCGAAGGCGCTGGTCGACGCGGCGGAGGGGGAAGGGCTGCCGCTGTTGGAGGTGCCTCGGCGTACGCCGTTTCTCGCCATCAGCAAGGCCGTCTCGGCCGCCATCGCCGCCGATCAGTACCGGGCCGTGACCGCCGGGTTCGCCGCCCAGCGGGAGCTGACCAAGCAGGCGCTGAACGACGGGCCCGAAGGGCTTCTCTCCGCGCTCGCCTCGCAGGTCGACGGGTGGGCGGCGTTGTACGACGCCTCCGGGGCCGTGGTCGCCACCGCGCCCGAGTGGGCGGGGCGGCGGGCCGCTCGGCTCACCGGCGACGTGGAGCGGCTGCGGGAGCGGGCCGCACCCGCGAGTGCCGTTGTCGGCGGGGTGTCGGAGAACGGGGACGGCGAGGAGGGCGGGGAGGACCGGGTCGAGCTGCACTCGCTGGGCAGCGGGCGGCGGCCGCGGGGCGCGTTGGCCGTGGGGACCGCCGCCGCGCCGGGTACCGCCGAGCGGTACGCCGTGCACTCGGCCGTCGCTCTGCTGACGCTCACCACGGAGCGGTCGCGGGCGTTCCAGGCCGCTGAGCAGCGGATCGGGGCGGCTGTGCTGCGGATGCTGCTGGCCGGCCAGCCCGATCACGCGCGGGGAGTCGCCGGGGATCTGTACGGGGGGCTGCTGGACGCGCCTTATCGGATGATCCTTGCCGAGGCCGCGTCCGCCTCCGCCGGGCGGGCGCGGGCCGGGAGTGAGGCCGGAGCCACGTCCGGAGGGCAGGCGTCCGGGGCCGGAGCCACGTCCGGAGGGCAGGCGTCCGCTGCCGTGCTCGCTGTCGCCGACGCGGTCGTCGATGCCGGGGGCGACCTGTTGGGCGGGCTCGCCGAGGTCGTGGAGTCGGCGGCCGCTCGGTCCGGTGAGGCTGTGCTGGTTGTGCCTGATGGGGAGCGGCTGGTGGTGCTCGCCACTGACCGGGGTGCGGTGGTTTCCGCCTGCGCTCAGTACGCGGAGGCGGTCGGGGCCACGCGCGGGGCCTCCGCCGGGGAGCAGGGGGCGGACGAGGACGAGCTGGTTGTGGGGCTTTCGGCTCCTGCCGGGCCCATTGCCGCCGCGGGCGCCTACAAGCAGGCCGAGCAGGCTTTGTCCGTCGCTCGGCGGCGGGGGCGGGTGCTTGTCGAGCACGAGGAACTGGCTGCGGGGTCGGTGGTGCCGTTGCTCGCTGATGACGCGGTGCGGGCGTTCGCGGATGGGTTGTTGCGGCCCTTGTACGAGCATGACGCGACGGGGCGGGGGGATCTGGTCGCCTCGTTGCGGGCCTGGTTGTCGCGGCACGGGCAGTGGGATGCGGCCGCGGCCGATCTTGGGGTGCATCGGCATACGTTGCGGTACCGGATGCGGCGGGTCGAGGAGATTCTCGGGCGGTCGTTGGACGATCCGGATGTGCGGATGGAGTTGTGGCTGGCGTTGAAGACGACGGCGGGGGTCTGACGGGGGTTGCCTCCGACGGGTGGGCAGGTGGGCGGTTGTTCGGCTGCGGGTTCGGTCGGGGCTGGTCGCGCCCACGGTGGGGTCCCCCGCTCAGGGGGGAGAAGCCGAGAGTGGGGGCGGAGCCGCGCAGTGTCACAGCCCCGCACCCCTGGTGGCCGAATCGGAGTGTCCCCGGCAGGTAGTACTCCGAGTCGGACAAACGACCGATGGGCTGGGCGGCCCTAACGTGGGGTGGAAACCCCCAGACAACGGAAGGGCCGGGAACTCGATGACTTCCACCCATGCCTTCTGGCTTGCCGGTCGCCAGGCCACCGGTGAGGCCACGTTCGATGTCACCTCGCCGTGGGACGGGCGAGTTGTCGGCAAGGTCAGCGTGCCGACCGATGAGCAGGTCGAGGAGGCCGTGGCCGCCGCGTACGCGGTGCGGGACGAGTTCGCCGCGACGCCCGCCCATGTGCGGGCCGCCGCTCTTGATCAGGTGAGCCGGCGGCTGGTCGAGCGGACAGAGGAGATCGCCCGGCTGATCTCCGGCGAGAACGGCAAGCCGATCAAGTGGGCCCGTGGTGAGGTCGGGCGGGCCGTGTCCGTGTTCCGGTTCGCGGCCGAGGAGGCACGGCGGTTCAACGGCGGAGAGGCTCAGCGGCTCGACACCGATCCGGGGGGCCAGGGGCGGCTCGCGCTCACCCGGCGGTTCCCGAAGGGGGTCGTACTGGGGATCGCGCCCTTCAACTTCCCGCTGAATCTGTGCGCCCACAAGATCGCCCCGGCGATCGCGGCCGGTGCGCCGATCATCCTCAAGCCCGCGCCCGCCACTCCGCTGTCGGGGCTCCTCATCGGTGAGCTGCTCGCCGGGACCGAGCTGCCGGCCGGGGCATGGAGCATCCTGCCGGTGTCCAACGAGCGGATGCCTGCCCTTGTCCAGGACGAGCGGCTTCCCGTCATCTCCTTCACCGGGTCCGAGAAGGTCGGTTACTCGATCATGGACTCGGTGCCGCGCAAGCACTGCACCCTGGAGCTGGGCGGGAACGGGGCGGCCGTCGTGCTCGCCGACTTCGCGAGTGACGAGGATCTGGAATGGGCCGCCACCCGTATCGCCACCTTCAGCAACTATCAGGGCGGGCAGTCCTGCATCTCCGTGCAGCGGGTGATCGCTGACGCGTCGGTGTACGAGCGGCTGCTGCCCCGTATCGTCGCCGCGGTCGAGGCGCAGGTGACCGGGGATCCGGCCGAGGACACGACCGATGTCGGGCCGCTGGTGAGCGAGGACGCCGCCAAGCGGGTGGAGTCCTGGGTCGAGGAGGCCGTCGGGGCCGGAGCCAGGTTGCTGGCCGGTGGTAAGCGGGACGGGGCCTCGTACGCGCCCACCGTGCTCGTCGATGTGCCGGGTGACGTGCAGGTCTCCTGTGAGGAGGTCTTCGGGCCCGTCCTCACCGTGCGGAAGGTGGAGGGGGAGGCTGCCGCCTTCGCCGCCGTCAACGAGTCCAAGTACGGACTTCAGGCAGGGGTGTTCACCCATGACCTGCAGGCCGCCTTCCGGGCCCATCGGGCGCTGGAGGTGGGGGGTGTGGTTGTCGGGGACGTTCCCTCGTACCGTGCCGACCAGATGCCTTACGGCGGCGTGAAGCAGTCCGGGGTCGGGAGGGAAGGCGTGAAGTTCGCCATGGACGACTACACGTATGAGCGGGTGATGGTGCTGACGGGGCTCGCTCTCTGAGCCTTGAATGACGAGCTCTGATTGACGAGCTCTGATTGAAGAGCCCTCAATGACGAGCTCTGTTTGACGCGTTTACGGCCGGAGTCCGCTGTGCGGGGACTCCGGCCGTCGGCATGTGATGACGGGAGCCTCTATAGCTAGTGACAATCGTTTTCATGTAGAGTGCGGGCATGGCAGTCCCGAAGCGCAAGATGTCACGCTCCAACACCCGTCATCGCAGGTCCCAGTGGAAGGCGGCGACGCCTGATCTCGTCCCGTTCTTCGCTGACGGGCGTGAGTACGCGGTCCCCCGTCGGCTGATCCGTGCCTACGAGCGCGGGCTCATCAAGCCCGAGGGGTGACCCTCCCCCGCCCCACGGATGAAGGGGCCCGGCACCGATGCCTTCCGGTGCCGGGCCCCTTCCTTTTCGTCGGGCGGGTCCGGACCCTCAGCCGGAGAAGCCGACGTGCGTGAGCCGCAGGGGGCCACGCAGCCTGATGTGCAGGTCGTGGACCTCGGCGGCGACGGCCGCGGCGGTGACGGTGGTGTAGTCGTACGGTCCCGTGGTCGGGGGGACGTCGAGGCGGGCGATCACCGGGCCGCCGTTCAGGGTCAGTTCGACCGACCCCTCGCCTGCCGCTTCGACGGTGACGGACCGTGTGCCTGCTCCGAAGTCGCAGGAACGGAAGACCAGTTCGGCCTCACCGCCCTGCGCGGGCGTCACGGCGTCGCCCGTCGCCTTTGTGCGGTCGACGATCTCGGCGCCCTGTTGCTCGTCGAAGTCGGCGGCGCTCAGGCCGCGTTCGATGAGGGGACGGGGGGTTGTGGGCGGGCCGTCCAGTTCGATCGTCTCGCGGAGGCGTACGTCCTCACTGGACGCGCCCGCGAGGAGCTCGTACGTGCCTGGTTCCAGGAGCCGGGTGTTGTGCGCCACGTCCCAGAACTCGAAGGCGGAGAGCGGGAGTTCGAAGGTCAGCTCGGTCGATGCGCCCGGGGTCAGGTGCACGCGGCGGTAGGCCGCCAGTTCGCGGCGGGGGCGGGGGACTGATGGGTTGAGCGCGCGTGTGTAGAGCTGGGCGACCTCGTCGGCCGGGATGTCGCCGGTGTTGGTGACCGCGAAGGTGACGCGCACGGAGGTCTCGTCGGCGTGTGCCGCCAAGTCGGCGTACTCGAAGGACGCGTACGACAGGCCGTGGCCGAACGGGAAGAGCGGGGCGCCCTCGAAGTAAAGGTACGTCTGGCGCGCGCCGATCACGTCGTAGTCGAGGAGGTCGGGGAGGTCCGCGTCCGAGGCGTACCAGGTCTGGGGGAGGCGGCCCGCTGGGGAGACGTCGCCCGCGAGGGCGCGGGCCAGGGCCGTGCCGGCCGCCTGGCCGCCGTGGGCCGTCCAGAGGGCGGCCGGGAGGCCGGTGGGGTCGAACGCGTACGGGTACGAGGACGCGATGACCAGTGCCGTGCGGGGGTTCGCCGACCTGGCCGCGTCCAGGAGGCGCTGCTGGTGGGCGGGGAGGTGGAGGGTGGTGCGGTCCTCTGTTTCGCGGCCGTTGATGTGCGGGTCGTTGCCCGCGACGACGAGGACGACGTCTGCGGCTGCCGCCGCGCGGGCCACCGCGTCCTCGCCGCGCTCGGTGACCTCCAGCCCGAAGACTTCCGGGTGCTCCGCGGCAACCTTTACGCCGTCGGCGGTGACGCAGACGTAGCGACCCGTACCGACGTGCTTCAGGAGGTGGCCGTTCTCGTGGGATTCGTGGGCCTCCAGGCGGAACGTCTCCTGGACCACCCAGCCGCCGGGCTGGTCGGCGGAGGCGCGTACGAAGCCGTCGTCGGCGACCGAGAGGTAGCGGCCGTCCGGGGCGCGGAGGGTGAGGACGCCCTCGCCCCAGTCGATCAGCGCGAGTTCGGTGCCGGTGGTGTCGGCGGTGAGCGGGGGCAGGTCCGTACGGCCCGCGAGGAGGGCCGGGTCCAGCGCGCCTTCAGCGCCACGCACCTCGTCCGTCGCGCCGTCCGCCTGCGGGACGCTCAGATACGTACCGGTCGAGGTCTTCAGGCGTACGCGGTCGACACCCTCGGCGAAGTCCACGCGCTCGGCGCCGAAGCGCTCGTACAGGCCCTCCAGGGGGGTGGAGCGGTGGATGAGGGTGCCGCTGTACCAGTCGAGCTTGCACTCGTCGGCGAGGAGGCCGACCACCGCGACGCGGGTGTCTTCGGGGAGGGGGAGCAGGCCGTCGTTCTTGAGGAGGACGATCGCCTGCTCCGCCGCTTCCTGGGCGAGGGCGCGGTGGGCCGGGGTGTCGAAGTCCTTGGTGTCGGCGTACGGGTCCAGGCGTGGGTCGAACTCGCCGAGCCGGAAGCGGATCGCGAGCTGGCGGCGGACCGCGGTGTCGATGTCCGCCTCGTTCAACAGGCCCTGGTCCAGGGCGCCTCGGATGCGTTCGACGATCTTCGAGCTGTCCGTGCCGTGGTCCGTGAAGCTGTCGACGCCGGCGATCAGCGCGGCGGCCGTCGCCTCCTCGTGCGTGTCGAAGTAGTGCTCGGAGTCGACCAGGTTGGAGGGCGCGCCCGCGTCGGAGCAGACGAGGAGTTCCTGGTCCGTCCAGCTGCGGAGGTGCTCGCGCAGGTACGGCGAGACGTGGTTGGGGCGGCCGTTGACCAGGTTGTACGCGGGCATCACGCCGGCCACCGTGCCCGCCTCGACCGTCTCGCGGAAGGCGCGCAGGTCGTACTCGTGCAGGACGCGCGGGCGGACCGAGGAGGACGTGATGTCACGACCCGTCTCGTTGTTGTGCGCGAGCCAGTGCTTGAGGACCGGGGCCGTGCGCCAGTACGCGGGGTGGTCGCCGCGCAGGCCCCGGGTGTAGGCGGTGGCGATGGCCGAGGTCAGCTTCGGGTCCTCCGAGTAGCCCTCCTCGTTGCGGCCCCACAGGGGATGGCGCAGGAGATTGACCGTGGGCGCCCAGACGTTGAGCCCGATCCGGTCGTCACGCGAGCGCATCGCGCGGACCTCGGTGGAGACCGCCTCGCCGACCCGGCGCACGAGGTCGTCGTGCCAGGTCGCGCCGAGGCCCACCGCCTGTGGGAACACCGTCGCCGGGCCCATCCAGGCCACCCCGTGCAGCGCCTCCTGGCCGGTGCGGAACGCGGCGACGCCGAGCCGCTCGACCGCGGGCGCGAACTGGTGCAGCAGCGCGACCCGTTCGTCCAGGGTGAGCCGCGAGAGAAGATCGTCGATGCGCTTCGCGAACGGGAGCTGCGAGTCGCGAAATGGCGGCGTTTGTGCGGGCACGCGGGGATCCCTTTGCGGAAGATGCGGAAGAACGGTGGAGGACTTTCGAAGCGCTTCGATGCTCATTCGACGGAGGGGTGGGTGTCAAGACACCCCGTGGCAACAACTCCGTATCCTCACTGACATTCCAAGGGCGGAAAGGGACCGGTTCAGACCTTTATACCTCCGAGGAATGTTGGAATCGGCTCTTGTGCGCCCTCGGGTGTTCACTTAACCTCGCAGCAACATCGAAGCGCTTCGACTGGTATCGACCGGTGGAAGATGCCGCTCCCGGGTGTGCATACCTCCCGAGGTTCGCTTCAGCTCAGCCAGTTCCACTCAAGACACCGCAGCCGACGGCCACACCGCCGGGTGTCCTGCTGTGCGCCATGAAGGGTTGACGCAATGACGCCGATCACCTCCGCCTCCAGCGGCTCCGCTCCCAGTCGGAGAAGCTTCCTCGCCTCGACGGCGGTCGCCACAGTCGCGGTGGCGGGCGGGATGCCGCTGCTGGCCGCCTGCGGCGGCTCCGAGAGCGGCTCCAAGGAGGGCACGACCTCGGGCAAGGACGCGAAGAAGATCCTTCCCGCCTTCGTGGCGCAGAACGTGGTGACGCCGGACATCGCGTCGAAGGACGGTTCCGCCGCCGGCTTCACCGGCAAGCTCTCGCTCGCCGACCTGAAGACCTCGGTGCCGCAGAAGCTCGGCAAAGGCAGCAACATCAAGATCATGTCGCCGTTCTGGGGCTCGCCGCCGAAGAGCAGCAACCCGTACTACTCGGCGATGAACGAGACGATCGGCGCCAACATCTCCTGGCAGAACCAGGACGGCAACACCTACGACGAGAAGCTGGGCGCGGTTCTCGCCTCCAGTGACATGCCGGACGTCGTGGTGATCCCCAGCTGGAACATGGGCGGCAAGATACCCAGCGCCATCATCAGCAAGATGGCCGACCTCGGCCCGTACCTCTCGGGCGACAAGATCAAGGAGTACCCGAACCTCGCGGCCATCCCGACCGACGCCTGGCAGTACTCCATCTTCGGCGGCAAGCTGCGCGGCCTTCCACAGCCCTCTCCCACCGTCCCCGGCATCGTGCCCTTCTACCGCAAGGACTTCTTCGACAAGGAGGGGTACGAAGTCCCCACCTCCGCCGACGAGTTCCTGGCCCTCGCCAAGGAGATCACCAACGCCAAGGCAAAGGTGTGGGCCTGCGACGACATGAAGTGGAGCGCCTTCAACATCTTCGGCGTGCTGTCCGGGGGCGAGAAGCCGCTCGGCTGGAACCTCGTCGACGGCAAGCTGATCTACCGGGTCGAGACCGACGAGTACCTCGAAGCGCTGGAGTGGACGCGCAAGCTCTACGCGGCGGGTGTCGTCCACCCCGACGCGAGGGCGGCGAACCAGGGCACCGCGGGTCAGCGATTCACCGACGGCCAGGTCATGATGTACAACCAGAACATCGCGGACTGGTGGGGCAAGATGGCCGAACAGGCCACCCAGAACAAGGAATTCCGCATCGCCGGGATGGACATCTTCGGCCATGACGGCGGCGACCCCCAGCTGTGGGCCGCATCGCCGGCGGGCATCTTCGCCTTCATCAACAAGAAGGCGTCCAAGGCCGTGATCCACGACGTGCTGGCCGCCGCGAACGTCGCGGCGGCTCCGTACGGCACGAAGGAGTACATGCTCACCAACTTCGGGGTGGAGGGCACGCACTACACGGTCAAGGACGGCGTTCCGACCAAGAACGACAAGGGCAACATCGAGGTCCTCAACGCCTACGTCATGGTCTCCAGCCCCGCTCCGACCATCGCGCACCCCGACTTCCCGGACATCGCGAAGGAACAGGTGGAGTGGCAGCAGCGGATGGGCGCCTTCACCAAGAAGTCCTCCTTCTTCGGACTCCAGGTCACCGAACCGGCCCGCTACACCAGCCTCTCCAACGACTTCGAGGATCTGGAGGACTCCGTCGTCCGCGGCCGCAAGAAGGTCAGCGACATGCAGCAGGCGGTGGCGGAGTGGAAGAGTCAGGGCGGCGACAAGCTGCGCGACTGGTACAAGAAGCTGCTGGACGACAGCGGATCCGCGCAGGGGTGACGAAGTGGCACACAGCACCACTCCGGGCGCCGCCTCCGCACGCACCGCGCCGTCGTCGAGGACGGACGACACCGCCGAACCCTCCGCCGGAGGGCACAAGTCCGCCAAGGCCGCCAAGCCCACCAAGCCCCCCGGGGTCTCCAAGGCCGAGAAGAAGGCCCTGAAGAAGGCCGCGAACGGCGGCACCCTGAGAACCCGCCTCAAGCGGGACCGCACCTTGATCCTGATGACCCTGCCGGCCATCCTGCTGGTCCTGGTCTTCAACTACATACCGATCCTGGGCAACGTCGTCGCCTTCCAGGAGTACGACCCGTACGTCAGCGACAACGGCTTCGTCGCCATCTTCCACAGCCCCTGGGTCGGCTTCGAGCAGTTCTCGCGGATCTTCGAGGACTCGGCGTTCTGGGACGCCGTCAAGAACACCTTCGTCCTGTTCTCGCTCCAGCTGGTGCTCTTCTTCCCGATCCCGATCGTGCTCGCGCTGCTCATCAACAGCGTGATCAGGCCCCGGGTGCGGGCGGTGTCGCAGGCGATCCTCTACCTGCCGCACTTCTTCTCCTGGGTGCTGGTCATCACCGTCTTCCAGCAGATCTTCGGCGGCGCAGGCATCATCGCGCAGACCCTGCGCCAGCACGGCTACGAGGGCTTCGACCTCATGACCGACCCGGGAATCTTCAAGTTCCTGGTGACGGCGGAGGGCGTCTGGAAGGACGCCGGCTGGGGCATCATCGTCTTCCTCGCGGCGCTGGCCTCCGTCAGCCCCGATCTGTACGAGGCCTCTGCGATGGACGGGGCCGGCCGGTGGCGCCGGATGTGGCACGTGACGCTGCCCGCGCTGCGTCCGGTGATCGCCCTGCTGCTTGTGCTGCGTGTCGGTGACGCGCTCACGGTCGGCTTCGAACAGATCCTGCTCCAGAGAGACGCGGTGGGTCCGGGCGCGGCGGAAGTGCTCGACACCTTCGTGTGGTGGAACGGCGTCCGCAACCAGGAGTTCAGTTACGCGGCCGCGGCGGGCCTGATCAAGGGCGTGGTCAGTCTCGGACTTGTCCTCGCCGCGAACAAGGTCGCCCATCTCATGGGCGAGCAGGGGGTGTACAAGAAGTGAGCGCTGTCACCGAGGAACGGCCGAAGGCCCCTGCCCCGAAGACTCCCGGACGCTGGGCCGCGCCGCCGAGGCCCGTCTGGGAGGAGAAGCCCAACCCGGCCGGGCTCGCTAGCAAGGGCATCGTCCTGGCCTTCGCCTGCTTCGCCGTCCTGTTCCCGCTGTGGATCGTCGTCGTCACCAGTCTGTCCTCGAAGCAGGCCATCAGCGAGGCCGGCGGCCTGGTGGTGATCCCCAAGGACGTCACCTTCATCGCCTACCAGGAGCTGCTGAGCGGCGGCCAGGTCACTCGCGCCACCATCGTCAGCCTGGGCGTCACGCTCGTCGGCACGCTCTTCTCGATGACGGTGTCCATCCTCTCCGCGTACGGGCTCTCCCGCATCGGGTCGGTCGGGCACC
This sequence comes from Streptomyces sp. 2A115, assembly GCF_052245575.1. Lineage (NCBI taxonomy): Bacteria > Bacillati > Actinomycetota > Actinomycetes > Kitasatosporales > Streptomycetaceae > Streptomyces > Streptomyces sp. 2A115. The sequence continues at coordinate 42,095 of NZ_JBQQCG010000027.1, forward strand.
GCTGGTTCCTGATGATCCTGCTCGCGACGATGTTCTTCGGAGCCGGACTCATCCCCACGTATCTGCTGGTGCAGTCGCTGGGGCTGACGGACACGTATCTCGCACTGATCCTGCCGAGCGCGATCAGTGTCTTCAACATTCTTGTCCTGCGGGCGTTCTTCATGAGCATCTCGCCGGAGCTGACCGACAGTGCGCGGATCGACGGCGCGGGGGACTGGCGGATCCTCTGGCAGATCGTGATGCCCCTCTCCCGCGCCGTCATCGCGGTGATCACGCTCTTCTACGCCGTCGGCTACTGGAGCGCCTGGTTCAACGCGTCGATCTACCTGAGCGATCAGGACATGATGCCGCTGCAGAACGTCATGATCCAGCTCGTCCAGAAGCAGGAGCCCCCGGTCGGCATGGGCCAGGCCATCAAGACGGGCCAGCTCTCCGCGCTCGCCGTGCAGATGGCGGTCATGGTGCTGGCGCTGCTGCCGGTCGCCTTCCTGTCTCCCTTCGTCCAGAAGCACTTCAAGAAGGGCATGCTCACCGGTGCGGTGAAGGGGTGACGTGTCACCCCCACTGGATTTAGCCGGGGAACTGCGGGTCGTTCCTCAACTGCGGGTTGTTCGTGGCTTGTCGCGCCCACGCGGCGGAGCCGCACATGTCACAGTCCCGCGCCCCTGAAGGGGCGCCCTCCTCACCCCCCTCTCTCAGAACGAGGTATGTCATGCGCACGTCCCGCCTGAGCAGACGCGCCGTCCTTGCCGGGACCGCTGCCACGGTCGCTCTCACAGCAGTTTCCGCCGCTGCCGCCGGCCCGGCGCCGGCGGCGACTGACGCGGGCGCGGGCGCCGACGGGTCCGCCTACCGCTGGCGCACCGCCGTCATCGGTGGCACCGGATTCGTCACCGGCGTGCTCTTCCACCCCTCCGTACGCGGCCTCGCATACGCCCGTACCGACATCGGCGGGGCCTACCGGTGGGACAACGCCACCGCCGCCTGGATCCCGCTCACCGACCACCTCGGCTGGGACGACTGGAACCTGCTCGGTGTGGAGGCGATCGCCGTCGACCCGGCGCACCCCGACCGCGTGTACCTGTCGTTGGGCACCTACTCGCAGCCGTGGTCCGGCAACGGGGCGGTGTTGCGTTCCGAGGACCGCGGTGCCACCTGGACCCGCACCGACCTGGACGTGAAGCTCGGCGCCAACGAGGACGGCCGCGGCGCGGGCGAGCGCCTGCTGGTCGACCCGCGCGACAGCGACACACTGTGGTTGGGGACCCGCCATGACGGGCTGCTCAAGTCGACCGATCGGGGGGCGACTTGGGCAGCCGTAACCGCCTTCCCGGCGAAGGCGAACTCCTCCGGTCAGGGTGTCGTGTTCCTTGTCGCGGCCGGGCGCACCGTCTACGCCGGGTGGGGCGACGGCGACGGCACCTCGGGCACGGCGAACCTGTACCGCACGGCCGACGGGAAGACCTGGGAGGCCGTTCCCGGGCAGCCGTCCGGCACCTCGGCGAAGGTTCCGATCCGGGCCGCGTACGACAAGGTCACCCGCGATCTGTACGTGACGTACGGCAACGCGCCCGGGCCCAACGGCCAGTCCGACGGAAGCGTGCACAAGCTGCGCACCGCGACCGGCAAGTGGACCGCCGTGACCCCGGTGAAGCCCGGCGGCACCACGGCCGACGGTTCGGCCGACGCCTTCTCCTACGGCGGCGTCGCCGTCGACGCCTGTCGCCCGGGCACCGTGGTCGTGTCCACCAACAACCGCTGGGCGGACATCGACACGCTGTTCCGCTCCACCGACGGCGGCCGTACCTGGACGTCTCTCAAGGACGCCGCTGTCTTCGACGTATCGGAGACTCCCTTCCTCAAGTGGGGCGGTGACAAGCCGAAGTTCGGCTGGTGGATACAGGCGCTCGCCGTGGACCCGTACGACTCGAAGCACATCGTGTACGGGACCGGCGCGACCCTCTACGGCACCCGCGACCTCAAGCGCTGGGCGCCGCAGATCCGCGGTCTGGAGGAGACGGCCGTGCGCCAGCTGGTCTCGCCCCCGGTCGGGGAGGCGCACCTGCTCAGCGGGCTCGGGGACATCGGCGTGATGTACCACGAGCGGCTCACGGCGTCTCCGTCGCGCGGCATGGCGTCGAACCCCGTGTTCGGGTCGGCGACGGGACTCGCGCAGGCCGCGGCCAAGCCGTCGTACGTCGTCCGGGCGGGCTGGGGCGACAACGGCAACGGCGCCTACTCGAACGACGGCGGGCAGAGCTGGGCGCCCTTCAAGGCCCAGCCCGACATCGCCAAGAGCGCACCGGGGCCGATCGCCACCAACGCCGACGGAAGCGCGCTGCTGTGGTCCTTCGTGCACTGGGACGGCACGAAGTACGCAGCCCACCGCTCCACCGACAACGGCGCGACCTGGTCCGAGATCTCCTCCTTTCCGAAGGGCGCCACGCCGGTCGCCGACCCGGCCGACCCGACGCTCTTCTACGCGTACGACACCGACACAGGAACGCTACTCGCCAGCACTGACAGTGGCCTCTCCTTCACCGAGCGTGCGGGCGGACTGCCGTCCGGGGACAGCCAGTTCAAGCTGGTCGCCGCTCCCGGGCGCTCCGGTGACCTGTGGCTGAGCACGAAGACGAACGGCCTCCACCGGTCCACCGACGGCGGGGCGACCTTCTCGAAGGTGGCCGGCTGGTGGGCCTCGCACACACTCGGCTTCGGCAAGGCGGCCGAGGGCGCGGACTACCCGGCGATCTACCAGGTCGGCGCGACGGAGACGATCACCGCCGTCTACCGCTCCGACGACGAGGCGAAGACCTGGGTGCGGATCAACGACGACGCCCACCAGTGGGGATGGATCGGCGAGGTCATCGTCGGCGACCCGCGGGTGTACGGCCGGGTGTACCTCGGTACGAACGGGCGCGGCATCCAGTACGGGGAGCCCGTCTGATGACCGGCCAGACCGATCAGACCGGCCAGACCGATCAGACCAGCCAAATCAGCCAGACCCCAGACCGTCCGACCCTCGCCGACGCCACCCGCGGCCGCATCCTCTTCGGCGGCGACTACAACCCCGAGCAGTGGCCCGAGGAGACCTGGCAGGAAGACGTACGCCTCATGAAGGAGGCCGGCGTCAATTCCGTCACGCTCGGCGTCTTCTCCTGGGCGAAGCTCGAACCCAAGCCAGGGGCAAGGGAGTTCGGCTGGCTGGACCGGCTGATGGACCTCATGCACGCGAACGGCATCGGGGTCGTCCTCGCCACGCCCACCTCCTCGCCGCCGCCGTGGATGGGCAGGCTCCACCCGGACACCCTGCCCCGCGACGAGGACGGCCGCACCGAGTGGTGGGGCGGCCGCCAGCACTTCTCGCACTCCAGCGCCACCTACCGCCGCTACGCCGCCGCCATCACCGAGGACCTGGCCGCCCGCTACGGGAGCCACCCCGCCCTCAGGATGTGGCACATCAACAACGAGTACTGCACCTACGACTGGGGCGACGAGGCCGCCGTCACCTTCCGCCGCTGGCTCCAGGACAAGTACGGCACCCTCGACGCCCTCAACACCGCGTGGGGAACGGCGTTCTGGAGCCAGGGCTACGGCGACTGGGAAGAGATCCTCCCGCCGCGCCACGCCCACTACATGAAGAACCCCACGCAGGTACTCGACTTCAAGCGCTACACCTCGGACATGCTCCTGGAGTGCTACGTCGCCGAGCGCGACATCGTCCGCCGGCACTCCCCGCATCTCCCGGTGACCAGCAACTTCATGCCGATGTGGGTGGGCCAGGACGCCTGGAAATGGGTCCGGGAAGAAGACGTTGTCTCCGTCGACGTCTATCCCGATCCGCGCGACCCGTTCGGCGCTCAAAACGGCGCGCTCATCCAGGACATGACGCGTTCGCAGGCCCGCGGGCCCTGGATGCTGATGGAACAAGCAGCGGGCCCGGTCAACTGGCGTGGCGTCAACCACCCCAAACCGCATGGCCTCAACCGCCTCTGGTCCCTCCAGGCCGTCGCCCGCGGCGCCGACGCCGTCTGCTACTTCCAGTGGCGGCAGTCCCGGCAGGGCGCGGAGAAGTTCCACTCCGGCATGGTCAGCCACGCGGGGGAGCACGGCCGCACCTACCGGGAGATCAAGCAGCTCGGCGCCGAACTCGCCTGTATCGGCGCAGAGGTGACGGACAGTCACTCGACGTCGGACATCGCGATTCTCCATGAGTGGAACGCCTGGTGGGCGGGCGCGCAGGACGGCCGTCTCTCCCACGAGGTCGACTACCCGCAGGTTGTACGCGCCTGGCACCGCGCCCTGTGGGAGGCCCACCTCACCGCGGACTTCGCACACCCCGAGCACGACCTGGCCGCGTACAAACTGGTCGTCGTGCCGCAGCTCTACCTGCTCACGGACGCGGCGATCGACAACATCCTCGCCTACGTACGAGCGGGCGGCACCCTCGTCTGCGGCTTCCTGACCGGTGTCGCCGACGAGGACGACCGGGTGCGGGCGGGCGGCATGGACGAGCGGCTGCGGGAGCTCTTCGGCATCCGCACGCTGCACGAGTGGTGGCCGCTCGACGCGGACGAGACCGCAGAATGCGACGGCTTTCGGGGCACGCTGTGGTCCGAGGAGATCGAGGTCGAGGACTCAGTCGCCGGGGTCGTCGCGGAGGCCGTCTACAAGGGCGGCGAGCTCGACGGACTCCCGGCCGTACTGCGCAAGGGGCGTGCCTGGTACGTCTCCACGCTGCCCGAACCCGCCGCGCTCAGCGACCTGCTGGCAGGCGTGGCGTCCGGCGCGGGCGTCGGGCGGGTGCTCGACGGACTGCCCGCTCAGGTCGAGGCCGTGCGCCGGGGTGATGTGCTCTTCGTCCTCAACCATGGCCGCGAGAAGGTCACGGTGGAGGTGCCGGGCGCCTATCGGGACCTGATCAGCGGTGAACAGGTCGCGGATTCGGTGGAGTTGGAGCGGTACGGAGTGGCGGTGCTCTCGCCATGACCGTCGGCAGCCAGTCGCACGGCACCTGGGAGCCGCTCCCGGCCGGCCGCTGGGAGGACGCGTTCCTGAGCGGCAACGGCCGCCATGGTGCCATGGTGTTCGGCGATCCGAACGACGACTGTGTCATCGTCACGCACCATGCCTTGATCCGCCCCAACGGCAGCGAGCATGCCAGGCCTCCGCAGTTGGCGGCCGAACTGCCCGAGCTGCAGCACCGGTTGCTCGCCGGAGAACTCACCGCCGCCGAGAGCTTCACCGACGGGCGCGAGCTCCAGTGGGTGCGGCCCTTCCACCCCGCCTTCCAGGTCCGGCTGCGTCGGGCGTCCGGTGACGGGCGCCATTATCGCCGCACGGTGGACTTCACCACGGGAGTCGTCGAGGCGAAGTGCGCGGGCTGGCACAGCCGGGTGTTCGTGTCGCGGGCGGACGACGTGATCGTCCAGCACGTCACCGGCCCCGGCCTCACCCTCGACCTTTCCCTGGACCACCAACTCGTGGGCGCACCAAGGGATTTGGCGGTCGGTCATGGAACGGCCCTCACCGCCGAGGGCGCCCTGCTCTCCCTCCGCGCCCGCTACCCCGACAGCGACCGCGCGTACACCGGGACGACCCTCATCGTGGTCACGGGCGGCCGTACGACGCTGGATCCGCCCGGAGCACGTGTCGAGCGTGCCGAGTCGATCCTGCTGCTGACACGGGTCCGGCGACACACGGGCGAGCTGGACGTGGTGGAGGAGTCACGGGCTCTGCGCGACCTCGGCTCGTACGACCAGCTCCTCGACCGCCACCTCCCCCTCCACCGCACCGCATACCTCCGCGCCTCCCTCACCCTCGACGCCGACGACGCCGAACGCGCCCTCCCCGGCTCGGAGTTGCTCAAGCGCCCCAAGAGCCCAGCCCTCCTGGAACGGCTCTTCGCGGCCGGTCGCTACCACCTGCTGTCGTCCAGCGGGATGCTGCCGCCGAGGCTCACAGGCCTGTGGACGGGGGACTGGAACACGGCCTGGTCCGGGGCGTTCACCACCAACGCCAACCTCAACCTGCAGACCGCGTCGGCCGTCGCGGGGGCGCTGCCCGAGGTCGTCGAGGCCCACGCGGCCTTCGTATACGGGCAGTTGCCGCACTGGCGGGACAATGCCCGTGCGATCTTCGGTGCGCGGGGCGTCGTCGCGCCCTCGCACACCGACGGCGAGTCCGGGCACACGTATCACTTCAGCCGCGAATACCCCCTGCACCTGTGGACCGCGGGAGCCGACTGGCTGCTCAAACCGCTCGTCGACCACGACCAGACACGGGGAGAGCAGGACCCCCGGCTGGCCGACGCCCTCGCCGAAGTCGCCAGGTTCTACGAGGACTTCCTCACCCGGACCGACGAGCACGGCCACCTCGTCGTCGTCCCCTCCTACTCACCCGAGAACCGTCCCGCGAACGCGAGCTGGGGTGCCCTCAACGCGGCCATGGACCTCTCGGCGGCGCGGCACGCCCTGCTCACGGCGGCGGCGTACCAGCCGGGGCCGGGGGCGGGGCAGGACGCCGCTCGCTGGCGCGCACTCGCCGAGCGGCTGCCCCCGCACCGCGTCAACGACGACGGAGCGCTCGCCGAATGGGCCTGGCCGGGGCTCGACGACACGTACGACCACCGGCATCTCAGCCATCTGTACGGCGTGTGGCCACTCGACGAGATCACCCCCTACGACACCCCGGACCCCGGTGACACCCTGGACCCGGGTGACACCCCGGACCTGGCGGCCGCCGCCCACCGCGCGCTCGAACTCCGGGGGGCCGAGAACGACTCCGCGCACGGCCATCTGCACCACGCACTCGTCGCGGCCCGCCTGCGGGACGGCGAGCGGGTCGGGGCGGCCCTCGGCAACGTCCTCACCGGCGACTTCTTCCACGCCTCCCTGATGAGCGCGCACTACCCCCGCCGCGACGTCTACAACGCCGACGCCGCCCACGCCCTCCCCGCCGTGCTCATCGAGGCGCTGATCCAGTCGACCCCCGACCGGCTGATCCTCCTGCCCGCGCTGCCCGCCGCGTACCCGAAGGGCGAACTCCGGGGCGTGCGGGCGAGGTTCGGCGCCGAGGTCGATCTCAGCTGGAGCCCGAACGAAGCCCGAGCGGTGGTACGGCCCACCCGTACCCACCGCATCGACCTCAGAACTCTCTCCGGAGCACGACCGCTTTCCCTGCGCGCCGGAGAAGACTGCGTCCTCACTCTGGGGCCGCAGTAGGTCCACCGCACTTTCCCCCCAACCCATCCCCCCCCACCCATGGAAGGGACACCATGGCAACACGCACTCTCAGCAGGGTCACCAAGGCTCTGCTGGCGCCCGCGCTCGCGCTCGGCGCCACCGTCGGCCTCGCCTCCGCGCCGGCCTCGGCCGCCGTCTGGAACTCCTGCGACCAGTGGGGCAACACCAGCCTCAACGGCTACACCCTCTACAACAACATCTGGGGCTCGGGCGCCGGCAGCCAGTGCATCTGGGCCAACTCCGGCACCAGCTGGGGCGCCTGGGCCAACCACCCCAACACCGGCGGCATCAAGTCCTACCCCAACTCCAAGAAGGTGATCAACAAGACGATCACCTCGCTCGGTTCGCTCAGCAGCAGCTACAACGTCACGGTCCCGTCCTCGGGCGCGTACAACACCTCGTACGACATCTGGGACACGGACTACGACTACGAGATCATGCTCTGGGTCAACTACAACGGAGCCGTCGGCCCGCTCGGCAGCTCGCAGGGCAACGTCACCCTCGGCGGCCACACCTGGACCGTCTACAAGGGCAGCAACGGCGCCAACGAGGTCTTCTCGTTCCTGCGCACCTCCGACTCGAACTCCGGCACCGTCAACGTCCTCCCGATCCTCAAGTGGATCAAGGACACCAAGGGCTGGATGGGCAACGAGACCATCGGCGACGTTCAGTTCGGCTTCGAGATCACCTCGTCGTCCGGCGGTCTGGACTTCGCCACCAACAACCTGACGGTCAGCAGCAGTTGACCGACAGCCCGGGCCGGTACCGCACCCCCACGCGGCACCGGCCCGGGCGTCGTCGCGCGAGGGAGAGGCCGTGCCTGTGGGCCGACCGGCAACCTTCCCCTGCCCCGCGGCAACCCGGAAACGCAACCGTTCCCCCCACGGACGAGGTCCCGATGATCAGACTGAGACGCACTTCTCCCCCTCACCGTCGCCAACGCCCCGGCAGGCTCCTCGCCGGAAGCCTCGCCGCGCTTCTCGCAGGCACCGGCGGGATGCTGACGCTGCAGCACACGGCAGGCGCCGCATCGCAGACCGCACCCCGGACCGCACGGCAGGCCGCGGCGCAGGAGATCCCGGAGCCGGCCAACAAGGCCACCGCGGCGCTGACCACCACGGCGCTGGCCGCCGCCCGCGTCGCCGAGAAACTGGACCGCGGCCTGGTCGCGGTCCCCGCCAGTGGGGGCAACCTCGTCACCTGGCGCATGCTCGGCGACGACCCGGAGAGCGTGACGTTCCGGCTCTACCGCGGCGGCACGCTCATCCAGGAGACGGCGAAGACCAACTACCTGGACACCGGCGGCGGTTCGAGCTCGGCCTACGAGATCCGGGCCGTCGTCAACGGGACGGAGACCAAGGGCGGCACGGCGTCGGTGTGGGCCGACGGGCGCCGCGACATCCCCCTGCAGAAGCCGCCGGGCGGCACGACGCGTGACGGCGTGGCCTACACCTACTCCGCCAACGACGCGAGCGTGGGCGACCTCGACGGCGACGGGCAGTACGAGCTGGTCCTCAAGTGGGCGCCGTCCAACGCCACCGACGTCGCCAACTCCGGTACGTGCACGGGCCCGACCGTCTTCGACGCGTACGAGCTCAGCGGCACCCGGCTGTGGCGGGTCGACCTCGGCACGAACGTGCGCAGCGGCTCGCACTACGACTCGTTCCAGGTCTACGACTACGACGGTGACGGCAAGGCGGAGATGGCCGTCCGCACCTCCGACGGTTCCCGGGACTCGGCGGGCACCGTCATCGGCAGCGCGAGCGCCTCCCACCTCGCCGACAACTGTGCGGTGATCAGTGGCGCGGAGTACCTGTCCGTGTTCAGCGGCCAGACCGGCCGCGTCATGGACTCCGTCCCCTTCGAGCCCGCTCGCGGCTCGGTCGCCGACTGGGGCGACACCTGGGGCAACCGCGAGGGCCGGCTGCTGTCCGCCACCGCGTACCTCAACGGCTCGACGCCCAGCATGGTGTTCAGCCGCGGCATCTACGAGCGCATCGCGATCGCCTCGTACACCTGGAACGGCACGGACCTCGTCCGCGGCTGGAAGTTCGACACCAACTCCTCGACGAACTACGGCAAGGGCTACGACCAGCAGGGCAACCACAACCTCGCGGTCGCCGACGTCGACGCCGACGGCCGGGACGAGATCCTCTACGGGGCCATGGCCGTCGACGACAACGGCAGCGGCCTGTGGACCACCAGGCTCGGCCACGGCGACGCCCTGCACGTCGGCGACCTCGACCCCGCCCGCCCCGGTCTGGAGTCCTTCAACGTCCACGAGCACACCGACGCCGCCTACGGCTACGAGATGCACGACGCGCGCACCGGCCAGATCCTCTGGGGCTCGCGCACCGGCACGGACGTCGGTCGCGGCCTGTGCGCTGACCTGACGCGCGACCACGCCGGCGCCGAGTGCTGGTCCAGCGGCGGCGGCCTCTACGCCGCCAACGGCACGAAGACAGCGACAACGTGCCCGCGTTCGGCGGCGGAGCCTCGTACAACTCGGCGATCTGGTGGGACGGCGACGCGAACCGCGAACTCCTCGACCACCGCTGGTCCGGCTCGGCGGGCGTCGGCTACGCCCAGGTCCTGAAGTACACCGGCTCCACCGACCTCACCCGCGTCTGGCTCGACCAGGACGCCAAGTCCAACAACTGGACCAAGGGCAGCCCGGCACTCTCGGCCGACCTGCTCGGCGACTGGCGCGAGGAGATGCTGTGGCGCAACGCCGACTCGACGGCACTGCGGCTCTACTCGACTCCGTCCCCGACCGAGTTCCGGCTTCCCACGCTGATGAGTGACCCGGTGTACCGGCTCGGTGTGGCCTGGCAGAACACCGGCTACAACCAGCCGCCGCAGGTGAGTTACTACCTCGGCACGCGTTAGCTCGGCGTTGGGCTCCGCAGGGGGCGCGGTGTGGCAACTGCGCGCCGGTTGCGGCTGGTCGCTCCCCCACTCTCGGCTTCGCTCGAGCGGGGCCCCCATCGCGGCGGAGCAGCAAATGTCACAGCCCCGCGCCCCTTACGGAGCGCCCTTGCGGGGCGGGGCGCGCTACTCCGTTACCGGAAGTCGCGCCCCGTCCCGCAGGAACAGCGGGATGCGGTCCAGGGGAGCGTCGACCGTCACGGCGGCGCCTCCCTCGTACGTCTCGCCGGTCCACGCGTCCGTCCAGCGCGCGCCCGCCGGGAGGTAGGCCGTACGGGCCGTCGCCCCCGCGGTGAGCACCGGGGCGACCAGGAGGTCGGGGCCGAACAGGTACGAGTCGTCCACCGACCAGGTCGCCTGGTCCTCGGGGAACTCCAGGAACAACGGGCGCATGACCGGCAGTCCCTCTTCGTGGGCCGCCCGCATGACGTCCAGCACATACGGCTTCAGGCGCTCGCGCAGCCGCAGGTACTGCTCCATGATCGCGCCGGCCTCCTCGCCGTACGACCAGACCTCGTTCGGGCCGCCGGTCATCTCCGGGCCGAGCGGCATGCCCGGGTCGCGGAAGCCGTGCAGGCGCATCAGCGGGGACAGTGCGCCGAACTGGAACCAGCGGATCATGACCTCGCGGTACGCCGGGTCGTCCGGGTCGCCGCCGTGGAAGCCGCCGATGTCGGTGTTCCACCAGGGGATGCCGGAGAGCGAGGTGTTGAGCCCGGCCGCGATCTGGCGGCGCAGGGTCGCGAAGTCCGTGCCGATGTCGCCCGACCACAGGGCGGCGCCGTAGCGCTGACTGCCCGCCCAGGCCGAGCGGTTGAGCGTGACGACCTCGGTCTCACCGGTCGCCAGCATGCCCTCGTAGAAAGCGCGGGAGTTCTCGCGCGGGTACATGTTGCCGACTTCGAGGCCCGGGCCCGCCCAGTAGCGCAGGTTCTCCTGAAAGCCCGGCTTCAGCTCCGGCTCGCAGGCGTCCAGCCAGAAGGCCTTGATCCCGTACGGCTCGAGGTAGTTGTCCTTGACGCGTGACCACATGAAGTCGCGCGCCTCGGGGTTCGTGGCGTCGTAGAAGGCCACCTGGACCGTGGAGGCGACCTCCTTGTCGGGCCAGTCGGCGTGCGCCATCGGGCCGTACTGCGTGCCGATGAAGTAGCCGCGCTGCTCCATGAGCTGGTGGTTCTCGGAGAGCGGGGACACCGACGGCCACACGCTCACCACCAGCTTGATGCCCAGTTCCGTGAGCTCCTGCTGCATCGCCGCCGGGTCGGGCCACTCCGCCGGGTCGAACTTCCACTCGCCCAGGTGCGTCCAGTGGAAGAAGTCGCAGACGATGGCGTCGATCGGCAGGCCGCGACGCTTGTACTCCCGTGCCACGGCGAGGAGTTCGTCCTGGGTTCGGTAGCGCAGCTTGCACTGCCAGAAGCCCGCGGCCCACGCGGGCAGCATCGGCGTACGTCCCGTCGCCGCGCTGTAGCGGCGCTGGGCGTCGGCCGGGTGGCCCGCGGTGATCCAGTAGTCGATCTGCCGGGCCGAGTCCGAGACCCAGCGCGTGCCGTTGCCCGCGAGCTCGACGCGGCCGATGGCCGGGCTGTTCCACAGGAGGGTGTAGCCGCGGCTGGAGGTGAGCACCGGGATGGTCACCTCGGCATTGCGCTGTACGAGATCGAGGACGGCGCCCTTCTGGTCGAGCAGCCCGTGCTGGTGCTGCCCGAGCCCGAACAGTTTCTCGCCCTCGTACGCGGCGAAGCGCTGCTCCAGGCGGTGGTAGCCGTTGCCGACCGGGGTGTAGAGGCGCGGGCCGGGCCACCAGAAGTGGGCGCGCTCCTCGGCGAGGAGTTCGGAGCCGTCGTCGGTGCGGACGAAGCGGACGAGACCCTCGGCGTTGACCTCGACGGTCAGGGCGCCGACGGTCAACTGCCCGTGCCCGTCCTCGATCTTGATGGCAGCCTCGGTGGCGGGCGCCTCGTCGAGCAGCGCGCCCGGCAGGCCCTCGACGACCGGCCCGCCGAGCCGCGCCCGGACCCGGACCGCGTCCGGCCCCCACGGCTCGATGCGTACGGTCTCCTGGCGGCCGCTCCACTCCAGGGCGCCGTCGCGCTCGCGGAACGTGCCGATGGTGGGGGAGGACTGGGCGAGGGTGACGGCCCCCTGACCGTGCTTTCCTGGCCGGCCGTGCTGTCCGGTCTGGTTTTCGGCGGGCTGATTCACGAGGGGAGCTCCTGAAGGAAGGAGTGGCGACAGGACCCGGCGACGCGGCTCTGGCGGGCCGGGACAGGTAGGGGTGATCCAACGCCCGTGCGGTGTGCGGAAGTTGGTGTGGAACGGCCGGTTCAGGGAGCGGCCGGGGCCGGCCCCGTGCTCGCCCGTACCGTCAACTCGGGTGCGATGAGCACCACTTCGTCCTTGCCGTGCCCTTCGAGCTTGGCGATCAGATGCTCCACGGCGTGCCGGCCCATCTCCTGTGCGGGGATGGCGACCGAGGTCAGCCGCACCGAGGCCTGCGTGGCGACCTGGTCCGGGCAGATCGCGATCACCGACACGTCCTCGGGCACGGCCCGGCCCTGCTGGCGCAGCAGCGCGAGCAGCGGCTCGACTGCGGACTCGTTCTGCACGACGAAGCCCGTGGTGCCCGGGCGCTCGTCGAAGACCCGGGCCAGCGTGAGCGACATCGCGTCGTAGCCGCCCTCGCACGGGCGGTGCAGCACCCGCAGGCCCAACTCCCTCGACCGGGACCGGAGTCCGTCGAGGGTGCGCTCGGCGAAGCCCGTATGGCGCTCGTAGACCGCGGGCGCCTCCCCTATGACAGCGATGTCACGGTGACCGAGCATCGCGAGATGCTCGGCGCACAGCGCGCCCGTCGCGCCGAAGTCGAGGTCGACGCAGGTCAGCCCGGAGGTGTCGGCGGGCAGTCCTATCAGCACGGACGGCTGGTCCGTGCCGCGCAGCAGTGGCAGCCGCTCGTCGTCGAGTTCGACGTCCATCAGGATCATCGCGTCGGCGAGCCCGCTGCCGGTGACCCGGCGTACGGCGTCGGGGCCCTCCTCGCCGGTGAGCAGCAGCACGTCGTACCCGTGGGTGCGCGCCGAGGTCGCCACCGCTATGGCGATCTCCATCATCACGGGTACGTACATGTCCGTGCGGAGCGGGATCATCAGCGCGATGATGTTGGACTTGTTGCTTGCCAGCGCCCGGGCGCCCGCGTTGGGGTGGTACCCGAGCTCCTGGATGCTCTGCTCGACCCGCTGCCGGGTGCCCGTGGAAATGGACCGCTTGCCGCTGAGGACATAGCTCACCGTGCTGGCCGAGACTCCGGCGTGCTGGGCGACCTCGGCGAGGGTGACCATCCAGCTCTCCAAGCATTGTGTGAAGCGCTTCGACAGTGCGCATTGCGGATAAGGGGGGAGTGTGGGGTGGCTCGACAGTAGCTTGGCGGCGGGTGGGTGTCCATAGGTTGTCGAAGCGCTTCGACTCCGGCGGTTTGGCCGGGTGCCCATGGGGGTGGGAGCGTGTTGTTGGGCGGGTGCGGGCTCATGGGGGCTTGTCGTGCAGTGCCGCGCGCCCCTGGTGGGTGGGGCTTCGCCCCGACACACCATAGGGAACAGCGGCAACCTTCTGGCTCTCGGTGGCGACCAGGACGCGTACGTACCGCCCCCGGAAGGAAACACCGATGCAGCACAGACGCCCCCACCTCACCCGCAAGGCGAAGATCGCGACCGCCGGCGTCGTCGCCCTCGCGGCCGGCGCGTCCGTCACGGTCGCGATGGCCGGTGAGGAGGCCAAGAAGTGCGGGGCCTTCGCGACGGTCACGATGGGCAAGTATTACGTCAACAACAACCTCTGGGGTCAGGACGACGGCACAGGCACCCAGTGTGTCTGGGACACCTCGCGCAGCGGCGACACCATCGCGTGGGGCACGGACTACGACTGGACGAGCAAGCCCGGCAAGGAGAACGCCGTCAAGTCCTACTCGAGCACGGTGCTCGGCTGGCACTGGGGCTGGAAGGTCGACAAGGCGTCCACCGAGCTCCCCGTCCGGGTCGGTGACCGCAAGCCGGTCAGGACCAGCTGGGAGTTCTCCGTCAGCTCGGACCCGGGCACCATGAACGTCGCGTACGACCTGTGGCTGCACAGCAAGAACACCGCCGACTGGCAGGACCAGCCCACCGACGAGATCATGGTGTGGCTCAACCGTCAGGGCGGCGCCGGCCCCCTCGGATCGAAGGTCGGCAGCGTCAGTCTCGGTGGCGCCATGTGGGACATCTACGAGGGCGACATCGGCTGGAAGGTGCACTCCTTCGTCCGGCGGGCCAACACCACGAAGGCCACCCTGAATCTCGACGACTTCACCCAGGCACTCGTACGGCGGAAACTGCTCAGCAACGACAAGTACATCTCGGGCATCGAGTCGGGCACCGAGGTGTTCCGCGGCTCCGGGCGGCTCGACACGAAGTCGTACTCGGTGGACATCGGCTGAGAGGAGTAGAGGCGGGGGAGGGAAGGCGTCAGCCGAACGGCGCGCGAGGACTGGTGGGGGCGCCCGGAATCGGGTACATACGATCGAGTAGCACCGGTGAGTAACGTACCGTCCCAAGATCCCTATTCGCGGCGAGGTGAGCCTCTTGTCCGCAACACCCAACCAGCCCGCTGTCACCGAACGTGAGGCCCGGCAGGTCGCCGAGGCCGCGCGAGAGCAGGACTGGCGCAAGCCCAGCTTCGCCAAGGAGCTGTTCCTCGGCCGCTTCCGGCTCGATCTGATCCATCCGCACCCCATGCCCCCCGACGAGGACGCGCAGCGCGGCGAGGAGTTCCTCGCCAAGCTGCGGGACTTCTGCGAGACGAAGATCGACTCGGCTCGCATCGAGAGGGACGCGCGGATCCCCGACGAGACGCTCAACGGGCTCAAGGAGCTCGGCGCCCTCGGCATGAAGATCGACACCAAGTACGGCGGCCTCGGTCTGACGCAGGTGTACTACAACAAAGCGCTCGCCCTGGTCGGCTCGGCGAACCCCGCGGTCGGCGCACTGCTGTCCGCGCACCAGTCGATCGGCGTACCGCAGCCGCTGAAACTCTTCGGCACGCAGGAACAGAAGGACGTCTTCCTGCCGCGCTGCGCCCGCACCGACATCTCCGCGTTCCTGCTCACCGAGCCGGACGTGGGCTCCGACCCGGCCCGGCTCGCCACCAGCGCGGTACCGGACGGCGACGACTACGTCCTCGACGGGGTGAAGCTCTGGACGACCAACGGTGTCGTCGCGGACCTCCTGGTCGTGATGGCGCGGGTGCCGAAGTCCGAGGGCCACAGGGGCGGCATCACCGCCTTCGTCGTGGAGGCCGGGTCGGAGGGCGTCACGGTCGAGAACCGCAACGCCTTCATGGGCCTGCGCGGCCTGGAGAACGGTGTCACGCGCTTCCACCAGGTCCGCGTGCCCGCCGCGAACCGCATCGGCCCAGAGGGGTCCGGACTCAAGATCGCCCTCACCACGCTCAACACCGGGCGGCTCTCGCTGCCCGCCATGTGCGTCGGCGCGGGCAAGTGGTGTCTGAAGATCGCCCGCGAGTGGTCTGCCGCACGCGAGCAGTGGGGCAAGCCGGTGGCCTTCCACGAGGCCGTGGGCGCCAAGATCTCGTTCATCGCTGCGACGACCTTCGCCCTGGAGGCCGTACTCGACCTGTCCTCCCAGATGGCCGACGAGGACCGCAACGACATCCGTATCGAGGCCGCCCTCGCCAAGCTGTACGGCTCCGAGATGGCCTGGCTGATGGCCGACGAGCTGGTCCAGATCCGCGGCGGCCGCGGCTTCGAGACCGCCGAGTCCCTCGCCGCCCGCGGCGAGCGGGCCGTACCCGCCGAGCAGATCCTGCGCGACCTGCGCATCAACCGCATCTTCGAGGGCTCGACCGAGATCATGCACCTGCTGATCGCGCGCGAGGCGGTCGACGCGCACCTGTCCGTGGCCGGCGACCTCATCGACCCGGAGAAGTCCCTCCAGGACAAGGCGAAGGCGGGCGCGAACGCCGGCGTGTTCTACGCCAAGTGGCTGCCCAAGCTGGTGGCGGGCCCCGGACAGCTCCCGCGCTCGTACGCGGACTTCCACCCGCCGGGCCACGCCGACCTGTCCGGTCACCTCCGCTACGCGGAGCGCTCGGCCCGCAAGCTCGCCCGGTCCACCTTCTACGCCATGTCCCGCTGGCAGGGCCGGATGGAGACCAAGCAGGGCTTCCTCGGTCGGATCGTCGACATCGGCGCCGAGCTGTTCGCGATGAGCGCGGCCTGTGTGCGCGCCGAGCTCCTGCGCTCCACGGAGGATCACGGCCGCGAGGCCTACCAGCTCGCCGACGCCTTCTGCCGCCAGTCCCGCATCCGGGTCGAGGAACTCTTCGGCCGCCTGTGGTCCAACACGGACGAGCTCGACCGCAAGGTGGTCAAGGGCGTGCTGTCCGGCACGTACACCTGGCTGGAACAGGGCATCGTCGACCCCTCCGGCGAGGGACCGTGGATCGCGGACGCGACACCGGGACCGAGCAAACGGGAAAACGTCCACCGCCCCATTCGTTGACGTTCTCCCCAGAGGCGTGCTGCTGTCCCCGGCGTCATTCGGCTGCTTGCCGCACCGAAAAGGTGCGTCAACAATGGGCGGAATGGCGAACGGGGACAGCAGATGCGCCACGGGGTCGGGGAAGAATACAATCAAGGAGTTTCCGTCCAGCTGACACGTGCCCGCGGCGAGGCATGGCGCCGGCTCAACGAGACGGATTTGGTACAGGCGTTGCGGACGGTGCGCAATGAGGTTCTTCCGCTGGCCGAGAAACTGCGCCAGAGTGCGCCGGAGACCTTCGAGTCCCACCGGGACGCGCTCGCGGTGCTGCTGAACGAATGCGCGCTCGCCCTGGTCGACGAAGTACCGAAGCCGCCCGTGGCCTCCTTCGATCCGGTGCGGATCCGGAGAATCGATCTCCGGGACGTCGATGCCCTGCTCGATGCGGGGCGGCCGGGCGAGCGGCCCGTCATCCAACAGCTCTTCCGCAGTGCGCTCGAAATGGTCGAGGACCCCGTACTGCGTGAGGTGATCAAAGCGAATCAGCAAGGCATCCACATTCTCCAGCGAGCCAATCGCTGGATACGGATGCTTGAGGACGTGCTCTAGCCCTACCGGGCCGAGGGGGAATTTCCGTGGCCACTATGGAGCGCATCACCGGCAGGATCATGCGGGCCGGCGAGGGAAGAATCCTGCGCAAGCTGGAGCGCATAGCCGAACAGGTCAACTCCCTTGAGGAGGAGTTCAAGGAGCTGACCGACGAGGAGCTCCAGGCCCTCACACCCGAGTTCAAGGAGCGGTACGCGGGCGGCGAGAGCCTCGACGACCTGCTGCCTGAAGCCTTCGCCGCCATGCGCGAGGCCGCGCGCCGCACGCTGGGGATGCGCCACTTCGACGTACAGATTATGGGCGGGGCGGCCCTCCACCTCGGCAACATCGCCGAGATGCAGACCGGTGAGGGCAAGACCCTGGTCGCGACCCTGCCCGTCTACCTGAACGCCCTGACCGGCAAGGGCGTCCACCTCGTCACGGTCAACGACTACCTCGCCCAGCGCGACGCCGAGTGGATGGGCCGCGCCTACCGCTTCCTCGGCCTGACCGTCGGCGTCGTCAGGACGCAGTCGACCCCGGCCGAGCGGCGCGCGCAGTACGCCCGCGACATCACGTACGGCACGAACACCGAGTTCGGCTTCGACTACCTGCGCGACAACATGGCCTGGTCGAAGGACGAACTCGTCCAGCGCGGCCACCACTTCGCGATCGTCGACGAGGCGGACTCGATCCTGATCGACGAGGCGCGTACGCCGCTGATCATCTCCGGCCCCGCCGACCAGCCGACGCACTGGTACGAGGCGTTCTCCAGGATGGTCACGCGGATGCACGGCGTCGCCGTCCAGGAGGAGAACTTCACCACCCCGGCCGACAAGGACCGCCTCGCCGACCTGCGGGCCACCCACGAGTACGAGTACGACCCGAAGAAACGCACCGTGTCGATCCTGGACCGCGGAGTGGAGTTCCTCCAGGACCAGCTCGGCATCGACAGCCTCTACGAGTCCGACCACACGCCGCTCATCGGCCACCTGAACAACGCCCTCAAGGCCAAGGAGCACTTCAAGAAGGACAAGGACTACGTCGTCGTCGACGGCGAGGTCCTCATCGTCGACGAGCACACCGGCCGCATCCTCGCCGGCCGCCGCTACAACGAGGGGCTGCACCAGGCGATCGAGGCGAAGGAGGGGGTGACGGTCAAGGACGAGAACCAGACGCTCGCCACGATCACCCTGCAGAACTTCTTCCGCCTGTACGAGAAGCTGGCCGGCATGACCGGTACCGCCATGACGGAGGCGGCCGAGTTCCACCAGATCTACAAGCTGCACGTGGTGCCGATCCCCACGAACCGGCCGATGGCCCGTGCGGACGACCCGGACCAGATCTACCGGAGCGTGGCGGCGAAGTACACGGCGATCCTGGACGACATCGCCGAGAAGCACGAGAAGGGCCAGCCGGTCCTCGTCGGCACGACCTCCGTCGAGAAGTCCGAGATCCTCGCCGCGCTGCTGAAGAAGCGGGGCATCCGGCACGAGGTCCTCAACGCGAAGAACCACCAGCGCGAGGCGCAGATCGTGGCGCAGGCCGGCCGGAAGGGCGCGGTCACCGTGGCCACCAACATGGCGGGCCGCGGCACCGACATCATGCTCGGCGGCAACCCGGAGGCCATGGCGCTCGCGGAGCTGGCCGGGCGAGGCCTCACGCCGGAGGAGAACCCGGAGAAGTACCAGGCGGCGCTCGACCGGATCACCGAGTCGGTCGCTGCCGAGCACAACGAGGTCGTGGCGCTCGGCGGGCTGTACGTCCTGGGCACCGAGCGGCACGAGTCGCGCCGCATCGACAACCAGCTGCGCGGCCGCTCCGGCCGCCAGGGCGATCCCGGCGCCTCCCGCTTCTACCTCTCCCTCGAAGACGACCTGATGAGGCTGTTCCGCGCGCAGGTCGTCGAGCGCGTGATGTCGATGGCGAACGTCCCCGACGACGTCCCCATCGAGAACAAGATGGTCACCCGCGCCATCGCCTCCGCCCAGTCCCAGCTGGAGCAACAGCACTTCGAGTCCCGAAAGGACGTGCTGAAGTTCGACGAGGTGCTCAACCGGCAGCGCACCCTCATCTACGCGGAACGCCGCCGGGTCCTGGACGGCGAGGACCTGCGCGAACAGATCATCCACTTCATGGACGACACCATCCGCGCGTACATCACCGAGGAGACCGCGGAGGGCTTCCCCGAGGAGTGGAACCTGGACCGGCTGTGGGGCGCCTTCAAGCAGCTCTACCCGATCCGGCTCACCGTCGAGGACGTCGAGGACGCCGTGGGCGACCGCGCCGGCCTCACCGCCGACGACCTGATCGAGGCCGTCACCGACGACATCCACGCCCGCTACGAGGAGCGCGAGGCCGAACTCGGCGCGGACGCCCTGCGAGACCTGGAGCGCCTCGTCGTCCTCTCGGTCCTCGACCGCAAGTGGCGCGAGCACCTCTACGAGATGGACTACCTCCGCGACGGCATCGGCCTGCGCTGGACCCTCGGCCGCGAGCCGATCATCGAGTACGAGCGCGAAGGCTTCGACATGTTCACCGCGATGAACGACGCCATCAAGGAGGAGTCCGTCGGCTACGTCTTCAACCTGGACGCCTCCGGCAAGGCCACCGGCGGCCAGGAGGCCCTTGAAGCGGGCCCCCGCACCGACGGCCTGCACTTCAGCGCGCCCACCCTGGACACGGCCGAGGGCGTGGTCGAGGGCGAGTTCGTACCGGCCGACGCGGTCCCGTCGGTTCCGAAGTCCTCGAAGCAGACCGTCACCGACAGCAGGCCTCCGCACGGCGGCGCCCGGCCCAGCAAGTCCAAGGCCCGACGCCGCCGCAAGCGGTAAGCGCGTCAGCAGTACCGGTCAGCAGTACTTGTCGCTGGGATTCCGCGTCGTCCACGAGCACGCGTCGACGCGGCTCCCGCTCGCCTTGCGGAGCGTGGCCGTGTCGCTGGTGTTGTTCCACACGTACGCGCGGCGGTTCTGGTACTTGTTCGCCGCCGTGTCCGTGCCCTGGCCCGTACGCACCTTCATGGTGCTGCCCGCCTTGATCTTCACGTCGCGGAAGGTGTAGCGGTGGTTCGAGGCGTCCACCAGCGTCCAGTTCTTCAAGGAGATCGACGCGGAGCTGGTGTTCTTGATCTGCACCCATTCGGCGTTCAGGCTCGTGTTGGACCGGGTGTCCGAGCCCGGGCTGTCGAAGTAGACGCGGTAGATGATCACCCCGCCCGCCGCCTGCGCCGGAGTGCTGAGAAACGTGCCGGTCAGAGCCACGGCGCCGGCGAGCGCGGGCAGGGCAGTGCGTATCCGCATGAAGGTCCCCCTGGGATGTGGATGTCGTCCCCCTGGCCGGTCGTCCACCGGCCAGGGGTGAATTCCTATCACGCGGTCTTCACGCGTACTTCACAAATCAAGACACGACCTTGTCGGGTGACACATGGTGACAAGTGACCCAGGAATGGGACACCCTGTCCGGCCGGAGACCCATTGCGGCAACAATGGGGGAATGAGCGACAGTCCAGCCCCCCTCGCCGATCCGCATCTCGTCTTCGATCCCGTGGGCGGAGTACGGGATGTGGTGATCCTCGGCTCCACCGGGTCGATCGGCACCCAGGCCATCGACCTCGTGCAGCGCAACCCCGACCGCTTCCGGGTCACCGGGCTCTCCGCCGCCGGCGGGCGGATCGGACTGCTCGCGGAGCAGGCCCACCGGCTGCGCGTCCAGACGGTCGCCGTCGCGCGCGAGGACGTCGTACCGGCGCTGCGCGAGGCCCTGTCCGCGCAGTACGCGGCGGGGGAGCCCCTCCCCGAGATCCTCGCCGGAGCGGACGCCGCCAGCCAGCTCGCTGCCTCCGAGTGCCACACCGTCCTCAACGGGATCACCGGCTCGATCGGCCTCGCCCCCACCCTCGCCGCCCTCGAAGCGGGCCGCACCCTCGCGCTCGCCAACAAGGAGTCGCTCATCGTCGGCGGCCCTCTGGTGAAGGCGCTGGCCAAGCCTGGCCAGATCATCCCGGTCGACTCCGAGCACGCGGCCCTCTTCCAGGCCCTGGCCTCCGGAACCAGGCCTGACGTACGCAAGCTGGTCGTCACCGCCTCCGGCGGCCCCTTCCGGGGACGTACGAAGGCCGATCTGGCCGGCGTCACCCCCGAGGACGCCCTCGCGCACCCCACCTGGGCCATGGGCCCGGTCATCACGATCAACTCCGCGACCCTCGTCAACAAAGGGCTTGAAGTCATCGAGGCGCACCTCCTCTACGACATTCCCTTCGAACGGATTGAGGTGGTCGTGCATCCCCAGTCGTATGTCCACTCGATGGTGGAGTTCACGGACGGATCGACGATCGCCCAGGCGACGCCCCCCGACATGCGCGGGCCGATCGCCATCGGGCTCGGCTGGCCTGAGCGTGTCCCCGACGCAGCGCCCGCCTTCGACTGGACGAAGGCGTCGAGTTGGGAGTTCTTCCCGCTCGACAACGACGCGTTTCCGTCGGTGGGGCTCGCCCGGCACGTCGGGAAGCTCGCGGGCACGGCCCCGGCAGTGTTCAATGCGGCCAACGAGGAGTGCGTGGACGCGTTCCTGCACGGCACTCTGCCGTTCAACGGCATCATGGAGACCGTCACGAAGGTCGTCGCCGAACACGGCGCGCCCCGTACGGGAACCTCGCTCACCGTCGCGGACGTCCTCGAAGCGGAGACCTGGGCACGCGCCCGGGCCCGCGAACTGACAGCGCAAACGACAACGCAAGCGACTACACAGGCGACAACCGCGGAGGCTCGTGCATGACGACCCTGATGACGATCCTCGGCATAGTCGTCTTCGTGATCGGCCTGGGCATCTCGATCGCCTGGCACGAGCTGGGCCACCTGTCGACCGCGAAGCTCTTCGGCGTCCGCGTGCCCCAGTACATGGTCGGTTTCGGCCCGACTCTCTGGTCGCGCAAGAAGGGCGAGACCGAGTACGGGATCAAGGCGATCCCGCTCGGCGGCTACATCCGCATGATCGGCATGATCCCGCCAGGACCGGACGGCAAGCTCGAGGCCCGCTCCACCTCGCCGTGGCGCGGCATGATCGAGGACGCCCGGGCGCAGTCCTTCGAGGAGCTCCGGCCCGGCGACGAGCACCGTCTCTTCTACACGCGCAAGCCGTGGAAGCGCGTGATCGTGATGTTCGCCGGCCCCTTCATGAACCTGATCCTGGCCGTCGCGATCTTCCTCGGCGTGATGATGACCTTCGGCGTCCAGACCCAGACCACCACGGTCGGCAAGGTCTCCGACTGCGTCATCGAGCAGAGCGAGAACCGTACGAAGTGCGCCCAGGGCGACCAGGACGCACCCGCCAAGGCCGCAGGCCTCAAGCTCGGCGACAAGATCGTCGCCTTCAACGGTGAGCCCGTCGAGGACTGGTCCACCCTCCAGGCCGACATCCGCTCCAACCCCGGCAAGGACGTCACCCTCACCGTCGACCGAAAGGGCGAGCGGCTCGACCTGAGCGCCCACCTGATCCGCAACCAGGTCAGCAAGACCGACGGCAACGGCGGCTATGTCGAGGGCAAGTACGTGTACGCAGGCTTCCTCGGCTTCACCCCCGCCTCCGGCATCGTCCAGCAGGGCTTCGCGGATTCCGTGGACCGCATGGGCGACATGATGCAGAACGGCGTCGAGTCGCTGGTCAACCTGCCCTCCAAGATCCCCGCCCTGTGGGACGCCGCCTTCAGCGACGGCGAGCGCGAGGCGGACTCCCCGATGGGCGTGGTCGGCGCGGCGCGCGTCGGCGGCGAGGTCTTCACGCTCGACATCCCGCCGGAGAACCAGATCGCGATGATGCTGTTCCTCGTCGCGGGCTTCAACCTCTCCCTGTTCCTCTTCAACATGCTCCCGCTGCTGCCGCTCGACGGCGGGCACATCGCGGGCGCCCTGTGGGAGTCGCTGCGGCGGAACACGGCGAAGGTGCTGCGCCGGCCGGACCCCGGTCCGTTCGACGTGGCGAAGCTGATGCCCGTCGCTTATGTGGTGGCCGGGATCTTCATCTGCTTCACGCTCCTGGTGCTGATCGCGGACGTGGTTAACCCGGTGAGAATCTCCTAGTCATACGGAGTTTGTGGCGGCCAGGCATCCTTTGAGCCTGGCCGTCCTCTATTGGGTGGCCGTGCCCATGGAATGTGCTCACGTCAGCGAGGGTGCCGTAATCTCGATGGCTGGAGCCCGTCAGCTTTCGGGACCGACCGATCCTTACCTTGGGGTTGCACAGCAGATGACTGCGATTTCACTCGGCATGCCGGACGTTCCGACCAAGCTCGCCGAGCGCCGGAAGAGCCGACAGATCCAGGTCGGAACCGTGGCCGTGGGCGGAGACGCGCCCGTGTCGGTGCAGTCGATGACGACGACGCGTACGTCGGACATCGGCGCCACGCTCCAGCAGATCGCCGAGCTGACCGCGTCCGGCTGCCAGATCGTGCGTGTGGCGTGCCCCACGCAGGACGACGCGGACGCGCTCGCCACCATCGCCCGTAAGTCGCAGATCCCGGTCATCGCCGACATCCACTTCCAGCCGAAGTACGTGTTCGCCGCGATCAACGCCGGCTGCGCGGCGGTCCGCGTGAACCCCGGCAACATCAAGCAGTTCGACGACCAGGTCAAGGAGATCGCGCGGGCCGCCAAGGACACCGGCACGCCGATCCGGATCGGGGTCAACGCGGGCTCGCTGGACCGCCGGCTCCTGCAGAAGTACGGCAAGGCCACCCCGGAGGCCCTGGTGGAGTCCGCGCTGTGGGAGGCGTCCCTCTTCGAGGAGCACGACTTCCGGGACATCAAGATCTCGGTGAAGCACAACGACCCGGTGGTCATGGTCAACGCGTACCGCCAGCTGGCGGCGGCGTGCGACTACCCCCTCCACCTCGGTGTGACGGAGGCCGGTCCCGCCTTCCAGGGGACCATCAAGTCGGCTGTCGCCTTCGGTGCGTTGCTCTCCGAGGGCATCGGCGACACGATCCGCGTCTCGCTGTCGGCGCCGCCGGCCGAGGAGATCAAGGTCGGCATGCAGATCCTGGAGTCGCTGAACCTCAAGCAGCGGCGCCTGGAGATCGTCTCCTGCCCCTCCTGCGGGCGCGCCCAGGTCGACGTCTACAAGCTGGCCGAAGAGGTCACCGCCGGTCTGGACGGCATGGAGGTCCCGCTGCGCGTCGCCGTCATGGGCTGCGTCGTGAACGGGCCCGGCGAGGCCCGCGAGGCCGACCTCGGCGTCGCCTCCGGCAACGGCAAGGGGCAGATCTTCGTCAAGGGCGAGGTCATCAAGACGGTGCCCGAGTCGAAGATCGTGGAGACCCTCATCGAGGAGGCGATGAAGATCGCCGAGCAGATGGAGGCGGACGGAATCGCCTCCGGCGAGCCTTCGGTGTCGGTGGCCGGCTGACTCTTTCTCCAACCCCGCCCCTTCCCGAAACTGGGGGCTGGGCCCGAAATCAGCCCCTCCGGCGTTTGAGGAGCGGGGCCTCGGGGGGCGGCCCCCGAAACGGGGTCTGGGGCGGAGCCCCAGTGATGATGGGGGTCCCCCCGCTCGAGTGAAGCCGAGAGTGGGGGAGGGTAGGGGCGGCGGGGGCGAAAGCAAGCCCCTGGCCAACGGGCGGCGCCGCACATTCTCGCCGGGTACAGTGCGGAGATCTAGCAGACTTTACGGTGAAGGCCCCGCACGTGTTGACGCAGACGACCACCAGGGTCCTCAACCCGAGTGACCTGGACGCCGCGCTCGCCGTCCTCGACCGCGAGCCGGTCGCGAACGCCTTCGTGAGGTCCCGAGTGCAAGTAGCGGGCCTCGACCCATGGCGCCTCGGCGGCGAGATGTGGGGCTGGTACGAGGACGGCATGCTGACGTCCCTCTGCTACGCGGGCGCCAACCTGGTCCCGATCTGCGCCACCCCCCGCGCCGTACGCGCCTTCGCGGACCGCGCCCGCAGGGCGGGCCGCCGCTGCTCCTCGATCGTCGGCCCCGCCGAGGCCACGGCACTGCTGTGGCGCCTCCTCGAGCCGAACTGGGGCCCCGCCCGCGAGGTCCGCACCCATCAGCCCCTGATGGTCACCGACCGCCTCCCCGCGGACATCGCCCCGGATCCGTACGTCCGCCGCGTCCGCAAGGACGAGATCGAGACGATCATGCCGGCCTGCGTGGCGATGTTCACCGAGGAGGTCGGCGTCTCGCCGCTCGCCGGTGACGGCGGCCTGCTCTACCAGGCCCGGGTCGCCGAACTCGTCGGCTCCGGACGCTCGTTCGCCCGCCTGGGCCGGGACGGCCGGGTCGTCTTCAAGGCCGAGATCGGCGCCGCGACCCCGGGGGCGTGTCAGATCCAGGGGGTGTGGGTCGCCCCCGAGTACCGGGGGAAGGGCCTCGCCGCCCCCGGCATGGCGGCGGTCCTGCGCTACGCCCTCACAGACGTCGCACCGATAGCCAGCCTGTACGTCAACGACTTCAACACGGCCGCGAGGGCGACGTACCGCAGGGTCGGCTTCCAAGAGGTCGGCGCGTTCATGAGCATCCTGTTCTGAGGGCACACGCCCCGTCAGGGGCGCGGCCCGTCAGGAGCGCGGGGCTGTGACGTCATGCGGCTCCGCCGAGAGTGGGGGAGCGACCAGCCAAACCCAACCCGCACCCAACAAGACAACCCCCAGTCCCCGGCGCGATCCAGCAAACCGCACAGGTAGTCTCCGGGCATGCTGCGCTTCCCCGGTCAGGGCCCTGGTAGGCCCGACGAAGTCGTCATCGGCCCGCTGGATCTGGCCGCACGGGTCGACGAGGCGCTCGCCGTGCAGGCCGTGGCCTTCGGGCTCGGCTCGGACGAGATCGCCGTACGCCGGCAGATCGTGCTGCGGCACCTCACCTCTCCCGGGGCCCGCGCGCTCGGCGCGACCACCCCCGGCGGACGGCTCGTCGGCTTCGTCTACGGCATGCCCAACGACCGTAGGCACTGGTGGTCCACCGTCGTCGAGCCCTACCTGCGGGCCCAGGGCTACGACGACTGGCTGGACAACTCCTTCGTGATCACCGAGCTGCACGTCCACCCGCACTACCAGAACCGCGGTATCGGCCGCTCCCTGATCACCGCCATCACGGAAGGCGCCGCCGAGCCGCGTTCGATCCTCTCCGCCATCGACACGGAGAGCCCGGCCCGCGGGCTGTACCGCTCGCTCGGGTACGAGGATCTGGCCAGGCAGGTTCTGTTCCCGAGCGCCCCGAAGCCGTACGCGGTGATGGGCGCGCAACTGCCGCTCCGCCGCCGTTAGAGCCTGCCCTGAAGGGCCAGGCGGAGGACACGGCGTCCTTAACCGATTTCCACCGCTCGGTACCGCCCGGCTAACCTCCTTGGCATCACCCTTACGCAGCAGGAGTCAACAATCATGGCCCAGGTCCAGCGCATGTCCCGTTTGATGGTCAAGACACTGCGTGACGACCCGGCGGATGCCGAGACGCTCAACCACAAGCTGCTTGTCCGCGCCGGCTACGTGCGCCGCACCGCGGCCGGGATCTGGTCCTGGCTGCCGCTGGGCAAGAAGGTCCTGGACAACGTCGCCCGCGTGGTCCGCGAGGAGATGGACGCCATGGGCGGCCAGGAGGTCATCCTCCCGGCCCTGCTGCCCAAGGAGCCCTACGAGGCGACCGGCCGCTGGGACGAGTACGGTCCGGAGCTGTTCCGCCTCAAGGACCGCAAGGGCGCGGAGTACCTCCTCGGCCCGACCCACGAGGAGATCTTCACGCAGCTGGTGAAGGACCAGTGCTCGTCCTACAAGGACCTGCCCGTGATCCTTTACCAGATCCAGTCCAAGTACCGCGACGAGGCCCGTCCGCGCGCCGGCATCCTGCGCGGCCGCGAGTTCCTGATGAAGGACTCCTACTCCTTCGACACCAGTGACGAGGGCCTGGCCGAGTCCTACGCCCTGCACCGCGAGACGTACATCAAAATCTTCAACCGTCTCGGCCTCGACCACCGCATCGTCTCCGCGGTCTCCGGCGCGATGGGCGGCTCGGCCTCCGAGGAGTTCCTCGCCCCGGCCCCCGCCGGCGAGGACACCTTCGTGGACTGCCCGGCCTGTGACTACGCCGCCAACACCGAGGCGGTCACCTTCGTCGCTCCGGCCGCCGAGAGCGTCGAGCACCCGGCCGTCGAGGAGCTGGACACCCCCGACACCCCGACCATCGAGACGCTCGCCGAGCACCTCGGCGTCCCGGCCTCCGCGACGCTGAAGAACCTCCTGGTCAAGGTGGACGGCGAGATCGTCGCCGTCGGCGTCCCCGGCGACCGCGAGGTCGACCTGGGCAAGCTCGGCGAGCACCTCGCACCGGCCGTCGTCGAAATCGTCACCGCCGAGGACTTCGAGGGCCGCGAGGACCTGGTACGCGGCTATGTGGGCCCGCAGGGCCTGGACAAGGTCCGCTACGTCGCCGACCCCCGCGTGGCCCCCGGCACGGCCTGGATCACCGGCGCGAACAAGGACGGCAAGCACGCCAAGAACGTCGTCGCCGGCCGTGACTTCGAGGTAGACGACTACCTCGACGTGGTCGTGGTGGAAGAGGGCGACCCCTGCCCCTCCTGCGGCACCGGCCTCAAGCTGGACCGCGCCATCGAGATCGGCCACATCTTCCAGCTGGGCCGCAAGTACGCCGACGCCTTCCAGCTCGACGTCCTCGGCCAGCAGGGCAAGCCGGTCCGCGTGACCATGGGTTCGTACGGCGTCGGTGTCTCGCGCGCGGTGGCGGCGCTGGCCGAGCAGACGGCCGACGACCAGGGCCTGTGCTGGCCGAAGGAGATCGCTCCGGCAGACGTCCATGTCGTCGCGGCGGGCAAGGCCCTGCAGACGGAGCTGGCGCTCGACGTCTCGGAGAAGCTGGGCGCGGCGGGCGTACGCGTGCTGGTGGACGACCGGGCGGGTGTCTCGCCGGGCGTGAAGTTCACCGACTCCGAACTGATCGGCGTACCGCAGATCCTGGTCGCCGGGCGCCGCTCGGCCGAGGGTGTACTGGAGCTGAAGGACCGCCGCACCGGTGAACGCGAGGAGCTGACGGTGGAAGAGGCGATCGCCCGCCTGACGGCGTAGTGACCTTTTCTCGGACTCTCGGACTGCTCCCCGACCGTAGGACGTGACACAGCGTCATTCGGAGGGGAGCAGTCATGACGGGCCCCCGCACGACCGCCGGCCGCCGCTACAGCCAGCTCGCGAACTCCAGCAACAGCTCCGCGTCCTGGGGCCGGCCCACGCGCCGGGCCCGTACGCCCGACTCCACCGCCCGGAACAGGGTCCACCCGCGCAGCCGCTCCTGGTCCACGTCCAGGGACTCCGCGAGGCGCTTCACCCGGCGACGGGTGGTGGCGGCGCCGGAGGGGGAGGCGATCAGGTCCTCGACGCGGTCGCGGACCAGGCGGGCCAGGTCGAAGGCGCTCTCGCCGACGACGGGATCGGGCCCCACGGCCAGCCAGGGGCTGCGCTCGCCGGCGAGGACCTTGCTCTGCCGGAAGGTGCCGTGCAGGAGACGCGCCTGGGGCGGGGACGCCAGCAGCTCGTCGCGTACCGCGAGCGCCGCGTCGACCAGCGGCGCCGCCTCGGCATCCGCGGTCGCCCGCATCACCTCCGCCTGCCGCCCGGTCCGCTCGGCCACCGTCTCGAAGACATGGCCGGCGGGCGGCTCGACCCACAGCCGGCGCAGCGTCCCCGCCGCCTCCAGCATCGACTTGGCCTCGGGCAGCGAACGCACCGACACATCGGGGTGCAGCCGCTCCAGCAGCAGTACGCCCTCGGGTCCGGTCGGATCGAGGAGCCGTACCGCCCCCAGGCCGTCCCAGTGCGCGAGCGCGGCCCGCTCGCTCTCCGGGCGGGCCCGGCGTGGCGCGAGCTTGAGGACGGCGGGGGTGCCGTCCGGCAGCCGCACCAGGATCACCAGGCTGCTGCGCCCACCGGGGACCTGCACGCGCTCGACGATCAACTCGCGTAGAGCAACGGCCTGTTGAGCCGTCTCGGGCAGCTTCTCCAGCCAGTCGTCACCGGCCGGTGCCGTCTCGCCGAGCGCTCTGACGAGACGCGGCGGCGGTTCGAAAGCCATGCGCGAGTCGGTCCCTTCCTGTGTGCGTTACGCCGTCGGTGCCGCCGACGCGGTGGCGGTGGCCGACCGCTCGGCGAGACCAGGGAAGGCTACGCTCTCGCCGCGCCAGCGCACGGCCCGCACCGCCGCGTCCCGCAGTGCCTCCGCGGCCGCGCGGCGCCGGTCACCCTCGGCGGCCCGGACCAGATCGGAGTACACCCCGGCCACCCGGTCCTCCAGCTCGGCGGCGAGCCGTACGGCAGCGTCCGAGTCCGGCACCGGGAACGGCAGCGCGTACGCGGCCGCCGCCGGCTCGGGCTTCCCGCCCAGATCCCGCACGGCCCGCGCCAGCTCGTCCCGCCGGGCCCGGTGCGCGTCGTACGCCGCCCGTGCCTCGCTCCGCCGCCCCTCACCGACCTTCCCGCCCACGACCCCGTACCCGTACACAGCGGCATGCTCGGCCCCGAGCGTGGCCTGCACGGCCGTCAGCTCGGCGGACGCCTTCCCGGAACTCCCGGAACTCCCGGACACCTCAGTACCGCTCACTTATCGCCTTCCGTCAGCAGAAACGCGTGTACCGCACCGGCCGCCGCCACCGAGGCCAGCAGCCGGGCCAGCTCGCCCGGTACCTCCAGCAGCTCCTTCGTGCGCCGGTCCGCCAGTGCCCGCTCGGCGGCGGCGAGTTCCGCGACCGCGTCCTTCTCCTCGAGTGGGACGTCCGGGGAAGCGGAGGGGGAGGGGGAAGGCGCGGCTGACGGATGTGCGGAAGCAGCCCCGGAGGGAGACGCCGATGCCCGCTTCTCGCCCCCGAACGCCTTCGCGTGCCGTACGACCTCCGCCCGCAGCGGCGACAGCCGTCCGGCCAGCGCGGGATGCACGGCGAGCACCGCCGCGTACCGCTCGGCGAGCCGCTCGCTGTCGCGGGCCGCACGCGCGCGTGCCCGGTCGGCGGCGGAAGGGCTTCCCTTGGTGGTCTCGGAGGAGGAGTCGGAGGCGGAGCAGCTCGCGAGCAGCGCGGCGCCCGCGCCGGCGGCCCCGGCGAGCAGGCTCCTTCGGCGCGGCCCCGAGGGGGTGCGCGACGGCAGGGTGAACGGCACGGCAGACGTCCTCGAGGGCTCGTACGAACGGAAGGGCGGCAGGCCCGTGATCACGGTACCCGCGCACCGCCCCGGCACTCACCAGCGGCGCCGTCGGGCGCCGGGCGCGCCCACGGTGGACGGCAACACCCCTTCGGACCGGATACCCTTTGACCTGACACGCGACGTAACCACAACAGCACACGCGGCCGAGGAGTCACCCGGATGAGCACCACCCAGAGCGAGAGGCTGCGAGAGCTCCTGGAACCGCTCGTCAGCTCTCAGGGACTCGATCTCGAGGAGATCGAAGTGGACTCGGTGGGACGTAAGCGCGTGCTGCGTGTCGTCGTCGACTCCGACGAAGGAGCCGACCTCGACGCGATCGCCGATGTGAGCCGCGCGCTCTCGGCGAAGCTCGACGAGACGGACGCGATGGGCCAGGGCGAGTACACGCTGGAAGTGGGAACCCCCGGCGCCGAGCGCGAACTCAAGGAACACCGTCACTACGTTCGCGCCACCGACAGGCTGGTCAAGTTCCAGCTGACCAGCGGTGACGAGCTCGTCGCCCGGATCCTGACGGTGGACGACGAGGGCCTGGACGTCGAGGTGCCCGGCGTGAAGGGGCGCAAGCCCACCGCCAAGAGGCTCGCCTTCGACGACATCGCCAAGGCGCGCGTCCAGGTCGAGTTCAGCCGCAAGGACAAGAAAGACATGAAGGAAGAGGAGGAGGCGTAGCCGTGGACATCGACATGAGTGCCCTGCGGGGCCTGGTGCGGGAGAAGGAGATCTCCTTCGACCTGCTGGTCGAGGCGATCGAGTCGGCCCTCCTCATCGCCTACCACCGCACCGAGGGAAGCCGCCGCCACGCGCGCGTGGAGCTCAACCGCGAGAGCGGCCACGTGACGGTGTGGGCGAAGGAGGACCCCGAGGACCTCGAAGAGGGGCAGGAGGCGCGCGAGTTCGACGACACCCCGTCCGGCTTCGGCCGCATCGCCGCCACCACCGCCAAGCAGGTCATCCTGCAGCGCCTGCGGGACGCCCAGGACGACGCGACGCTCGGTGAGTACGCCGGCCGTGAGGGCGACATCGTCACCGGAGTGGTCCAGCAGGGCCGCGACCCGAAGAACGTGCTCGTCGACATCGGCAAGCTGGAGGCCATCCTGCCGGTGCAGGAACAGGTCCCCGGCGAGTCGTACCAGCACGGCATGCGGCTGCGGTCGTACGTCGTACGGGTGGCGAAGGGCGTACGGGGTCCCTCCGTGACGCTCTCCCGCACGCACCCGAATCTGGTGAAGAAGCTCTTCGCGCTCGAAGTGCCGGAGATCGCCGACGGCTCGGTCGAGATCTCCGCGATCGCCCGCGAGGCCGGACACCGCACGAAGATCGCCGTCCGGTCCACCCGGTCGGGACTGAACGCCAAGGGTGCCTGCATCGGCCCCATGGGCGGTCGTGTGCGTAATGTCATGGCCGAGCTGAACGGTGAGAAGATCGACATCGTCGACTGGTCCGACGACCCCGCCGACATGGTCGCCAACGCGCTCTCCCCGGCCCGGGTCTCCAAAGTCGAGGTCGTGGACCTCGCGGCCCGCTCCGCGCGCGTGACGGTCCCCGACTACCAACTGTCCCTGGCGATCGGCAAGGAAGGGCAGAACGCCCGGCTCGCCGCCCGCCTGACCGGCTGGCGGATCGACATCCGCCCGGACACCGAACAGACCCCCGAGCAGGCTGGTGGACGGGCCGGAGAACGAGACGGGGAATAGATCCGAGCCGCAGGTGGCTCAGATCACGACAGTTTTACGCGCGGCAACTGTTCGATACTTGCCCCAAAGGGGTGAGGTCGGTGCAGGGAGGTAGACTTAAGAGTGTCTGGCCGGACGCAAGCCCGCGCATGCCCTGAACGCACCTGTGTGGGGTGCCGGGAGCGAGCGGCCAAGACCGATCTGCTGCGCACCGTGGTGGCCGAGGGCGAATGCGTCCCCGATCTTCGCGGTACGCTGCCCGGCCGGGGTGCGTATGTACACCCCGCCCTGGTCTGTCTGGACCTGGCGGTTCGCCGCCGGGCGTTCACAAGGGCGCTGCGTGCCCCGGGAGCGCTCGACACAAAGGCGTTGCGCCACTACGTCGAGCAGACAGAGAGTTGCTGAGCAGGCAACACCGTAAGACGTGTCGTACGGAACCCCGTGCGGCCCTGGTACCCCGCGAGTTGGAAGTAGGTCGAGATTGCGATGAGCACTCGATGAGCACGCGATGAGTACGCCCATGAAGTAGCGACGGTCCGGACGCAACCCGGACCTAAAAGGAGCGAAGTGGCTAAGGTCCGGGTATACGAACTCGCCAAGGAGTTCGGGGTTGAGAGCAAGGTCGTCATGGCCAAGCTCCAAGAACTCGGTGAATTTGTCCGTTCTGCGTCCTCGACGATCGAGGCGCCCGTAGTACGCAAACTGACCGACGCCCTCCAGCAGGGCAACGGCGGCGGCAAGCCCGCCCCGCGCAAGGCCGCGCCCGCCAGGCCCGGTGCACCCTCTCCGGCGCAGGCCGCCCGTCCGGGTCCGGCCGCACCGCGCCCTCCGGCCCCGAAGCCGGCCGCCGCGGAGACGCCCTCACCGGCTCCGGTCACTCCGGCTGCCGGCCCGCGTCCGGGTCCCAAGCCGCCCACGCCGAAGCCCGCTCCGGCGTCTCCGGCTCCGGCAGCGCCCGAGTTCACGGCGCCGCCCGCGGCTCCCGCGGCTCAGGCTCCCGCGGCTTCCTCGGCCCCGGCCGCGAGTCCGCGTCCGAGCGGTGCCCGTCCCGGCGCCCCGAAGCCCGGTGCCCGTCCGGCCGGTCCCGCACAGGGTGGCCAGGGTCCGGGGCAGGGCCGTGGCGACCGACCCGACCGCGGTGACCGTGGCGACCGTCAGGGCGCCCCGCGTCCCGGCGGCCAGGGCACGCGTCCCGGTGGTCGTCCCGCCGGACCGCGTCCGGGCAACAACCCGTTCACCTCTGGTGGCTCCACCGGCATGGCGCGCCCGCAGGCGCCCCGTCCGGGTGGCGCCCCGCGTCCCGGTGGCCCCGGTGGTGCCCCGGGCGGCCAGCGTCCGCAGGGCGCCGGCCAGGACCGTGGTCCTCGTCCCCAGGGCGGTCCCGGCGGCGCTCCGCGTCCGCAGGGCGGTCCGGGCGGATCCCGTCCGACTCCGGGCGGCATGCCTCGTCCCCAGGGTGGTCCCGGCGGCGCTCCGCGTCCCGGCGGCGGCCCCGGTGGCAACCGTCCCAACCCCGGCATGATGCCGCAGCGTCCGGCTGCCGGTACCCCGCGTCCCGGTGGCGGTGGCCCTGGCGGCCGCGGTCCCGGCGGTGGCGGTCGTCCCGGCGGCGGTGGCGGCGGCGGTCGTCCCGGTGGCGGCGGCTTCGCCGGTCGTCCGGCCGGTCCCGGTGGCGGTGGCGGCGGTTTCGCCGGTCGTCCCGGTGGTCCCGGTGGCGGTGGCGGCGGTTTCGACGGTCGTCCGGGTGGTCCCGGTGGCGGCGGCGGTCGTCCCGGCTTCGGTGGCCGTCCCGGTGGTCCGGGTGGCCGTGGTGGCACGCAGGGCGCCTTCGGTCGTCCCGGCGGTCCCGCGCGTCGTGGTCGCAAGTCGAAGCGGCAGAGGCGCCAGGAGTACGAGGCCATGCAGGCCCCGTCGGTCGGCGGTGTGATGCTGCCTCGTGGCAACGGACAGTCCGTCCGCCTGTCGCGCGGTGCCTCGCTCACCGACTTCGCCGAGAAGATCGGCGCCAACCCGGCGTCGCTCGTCGGCGTGATGATGAACCTCGGCGAGATGGTCACTGCCACGCAGTCCGTCTCCGACGAGACGCTGAAGCTCCTCGCGGACGAGATGAACTTCGTCCTCGAGATCGTCAGCCCCGAGGAGGAGGACCGCGAGCTGCTCGAGTCCTTCGACATCGAGTTCGGCGAGGACGAGGGTGGCGAGGAGTTCCTCGTCGCGCGTCCGCCGGTCGTGACCGTCATGGGTCACGTCGACCACGGTAAGACCCGCCTGCTCGACACCATCCGCAAGACGAACGTCGTCGCGGGCGAGGCCGGTGGCATCACGCAGCACATCGGTGCGTACCAGGTGGCGACCGAGGTCAACGGCGAAGAGCGCAGGATCACCTTCATCGACACCCCGGGTCACGAGGCGTTCACCGCCATGCGTGCCCGTGGTGCCAAGTCGACCGACATCGCGATCCTCGTGGTGGCGGCCAACGACGGTGTGATGCCCCAGACGATCGAGGCGCTGAACCACGCCAAGGCGGCCGAGGTGCCGATCGTGGTCGCGGTCAACAAGATCGACGTCGAGGGCGCCGACCCGACCAAGGTGCGCGGTCAGCTCACCGAGTTCGGTCTGGTGGCCGAGGAGTACGGCGGCGACACGATGTTCGTCGACATCTCCGCCAAGCAGGGCCTCAACATCGAGAGCCTGCTGGAGGCCGTGGTCCTCACCGCGGACGCCTCGCTCGACCTGCGGGCCAACCCGGAGCAGGACGCGCAGGGCATCGCGATCGAGTCCCACCTCGACCGTGGCCGTGGTGCCGTTTCGACGGTCCTGGTCCAGCGCGGCACGCTGCGCATCGGCGACACGATGGTGGTCGGCGACGCGTACGGCCGTGTCCGGGCGATGCTCGACGACAACGGCAACAACGTCGAGGAAGCGGGTCCGTCGACCCCCGTCCTGGTCCTGGGTCTCACCAACGTCCCGGGCGCCGGCGACAACTTCCTGGTTGTCGACGAGGACCGCACGGCGCGTCAGATCGCCGAGAAGCGCGCGGCGCGTGAGCGCAACGCCAACTTCGCCCGGCGCGGAGTCCGGTTCTCCCTGGAGAACCTGGACGAGGCGCTCAAGGCCGGTCTGGTGCAGGAACTCAACCTCATCATCAAGGGCGACGCGTCCGGTTCGGTGGAGGCTCTCGAGTCCTCGCTGCTCCAGCTCGACGTCGGCGAAGAGGTCGACATCCGCGTCCTGCACCGTGGTGTGGGTGCCGTCACCGAGTCGGACATCGACCTGGCGACCGGCTCCGACGCCATCGTCATCGGCTTCAACGTCCGTGCGGCCGGTCGTGCCGCGCAGATGGCGGAGCGCGAGGGCGTCGACGTCCGCTACTACTCGGTGATCTACCAGGCCATCGAGGAGATCGAGGCAGCCCTCAAGGGCATGCTCAAGCCGGAGTACGAAGAGGTCGAGCTCGGCACGGCGGAGATCCGCGAGGTCTTCCGCTCGTCCAAGCTGGGCAACATCGCCGGTGTGCTTGTTCGCTCCGGCGAGGTCAAGCGCAACACCAAGGCGCGGTTGCTGCGCGATGGCAAGGTCATCGCGGAGAGCCTCACCATCTCCGGTCTGCGGCGCTTCAAGGACGACGTCACCGAGATCCGCGAAGGCTTCGAGGGCGGTATCAACCTCGGAAACTTCAACGACATCAAGATCGACGACGTCATCGCGACGTACGAGATGCGCGAGAAGCCGCGCGGCTAGTCTGCGGCTGGCTGAACCGGTGTCGGGGTTGGCCGGCGAGGATTCGTCCTCGCCGGCCGGCCCCCGCCGGGTTTCTGGGGCTCCGCCCCAGGCCCTGTGGGGTTGTGTTGTCGGGTGCGGGTGCGGGTGCGGGTGCGGGTGGGGTGTGGCTGGTCGCGCAGTTCCCCGCGCCCCTGAAAAGCGGGGCTGCGCCCCTGCTTTTCAGCTCAGCCCTGTCCCGCACTTTCCAGCCCCGTCCCGCGCCTTTCAGCCCGTCCGGCGTTTGAGGACGAGGCCGTTCAGGCCGACGAGCGGGGGTCTGGGGGCGCAGCCCTCAGGGATGGGACGGGTAGGGGCGGCGGGGGCGAAAACCCCGTCGAGCGGCCCGGGCGTTCGTTGTACGGTTCTGGTGTCCCCGCCAAGGGCTTGGCGGGGCCATCTATCCCGTACCGGCGGGACATCCGGATACACATATGTACGTGGGGACTCTGTCCTTCGATCTCCTCCTCGGCGACGTACGGTCGCTCAAGGAGAAACGCTCCGTCGTCCGCCCGATCGTGGCCGAGCTCCAGCGCAAGTACGCGGTCAGCGCGGCGGAGGTCGACCACATGGACCTCTACCGCAGGGCCGTCATCGGTCTCGCGGTGGTCTCCGGGGACACGGGGCACCTGACCGACGTACTGGACCGGTGCGAGCGTCTGGTCGCCGGGCGTCCCGAGGTGGAGCTGCTGTCGGTCAGACGGCGGCTGCACGGCGAAGACGACGAATGAGCGTGTGAGCGTACGGCGCCGACGATCGGCCGTACGACAGAACAGTAAGAAAGAAGGAGACGGACCAGTGGCCGACAACGCGCGGGCGAAGAAGCTGGCGGACCTCATCCGAGAGGTGGTGGCCCAGAAGCTGCAGCGCGGGATCAAGGACCCGCGGCTCGGTTCGCAAGTGACCATCACGGACACCCGGGTCACCGGGGACCTCCGGGAGGCGACCGTCTTCTACACGGTGTACGGGGACGACGAGGAGCGCGCGGCGGCTGCCGCGGGCCTGGAGAGCGCCAAGGGCGTGCTCCGCTCGGCGGTCGGCGCGGCGGCGGGCGTGAAGTTCACGCCGACCCTGACCTTCGTGGCGGACGCCCTGCCGGACACCGCCAAGACCATCGAGGACCTGCTCGACAAGGCACGGGCCAAGGACGCGCAGGTACGCGAGGTCTCGGCCGGCGCCGCCTTCGCCGGTGACGCGGACCCGTACAAGAAGCCGGGCGACGAGGACGATTCCGCCGAGACGGGCGACGCCGCCGAATGACTCAGAAGCACCCCACGCCCGACGGGCTTGTCATTGTCGACAAGCCGTCGGGCTTCACTTCGCACGACGTGGTCGCCAAGATGCGCGGGATCGCGAAGACCCGACGTGTCGGACACGCGGGCACCCTCGACCCGATGGCGACGGGCGTGCTCGTCCTGGGCGTCGAGAAGGCGACCAAGCTCCTCGGGCACCTCGCGCTGACCGAGAAGGAGTACCTGGGGACCATCCGCCTCGGGCAGAACACCCTGACGGACGACGCCGAGGGCGAGCTCACGGCCTCCGTGGACGCCTCGAAGGTGACGCGGGACGCCATCGACGCCGGGATCGCCAAGCTCAGCGGCGACATCATGCAGGTGCCGTCCAAGGTCAGCGCCATCAAGATCGACGGCGTGCGCTCGTACAAGCGGGCTCGCGAGGGGGAGGACTTCGAGATCCCGGCCCGGCCCGTGCGGATCTCCTCCTTCGCGGTGTACGACGTCCGGGACGCGGTCGCCGAGAACGGCACGCCCGTTCTGGACCTGATCGTCTCGGTGGTCTGCTCGTCCGGTACGTACATCCGGGCGCTCGCCCGCGACCTGGGCGCCGACCTGGGGGTCGGCGGCCATCTGACGGCGCTGCGGCGCACCCGCGTCGGCCCCTACAAGCTCGACTCCGCCCGCACCCTCGACCAGCTCCAGGCGGAGCTGACCGTGATGCCGCTCGCGGAGGCCGCCGAGGCGGCGTTCCCACGCTGGGACGTGGACGAGAAGCGGGGGCGGCTGCTGACGAACGGTGTCCGCCTGGAGATGCCCGAGGAGTACGCGGGGGCCGGGGCCGTCGGGGTGTTCGATCCCGAGGGGCGGTTCCTGGCGCTGGTGGAGGAGCAGAAGGGGAAGGCGAAGAGCCTGGCGGTGTTCGGCTGACTTCGGCTGACCCTTGTTGTCGGCCGGCTTGTCAGCTGGCTTGTCGGCCGACTTGTCCGTCGGCTTGTCGGCCTGGCTCGTTGTGGAGCGGCGTTCACGGGAACTCCTGTGTGCGCCGCTCCACTGTCCCCTCGGTTCCCCCATCCAAGGGTGTATCCATCCGTCCCCGTCAAATCACTCGTCCGTGCAGGCGCTCGGAGTGAAACGGGGGAGTGGAAGGGGGCTCTTTCGGCTTGCGATCTGTCGGCGCCCGATCACCCGTCAACGAGCACCCGTCAACAAGCTCCGTCAACAAGCGCCCGCACAACTCACCGTCCGTCTGCAGGAGTTGCTCCGTGCCCTCGACGAACGCGAGCCGACGGATACCGCCGCCTCTTGAGCCACTCGCCTCCTCAGCGACGTACTGCTCCGGGTGCCCGACGCGACCCCGTACAGCGGCGTGCCGCGGCACCTCGCCGAGCGCGTGTGAGGCGGCGGCGGGCCGAAGGGCGAGCCGTTCCAGGGGAGTTCAGGCCAGGCTTCTGGATCGCGCTGCCGTTGCCGGAGGCGCACCGGTTCACCCTCTGAGGCGTCTCGTCGTGGCGGACGAAGCTCCGCCGGCGACCGAACCTCGTTACCTGGACGCTGTTTCGGACCTCCTCGCCGCCGAGCCCGCCGCCGTACAGCCCCACCTCACCCACTGGTTCGGCGACGACCGTCCGCTCCCCGCCACCTCCGACGCCACCGTCGCGACCGCGCGCCCAGGCGCTCCTGGACACCCACCGGCACCGCGCCTGGACCGACCTGACCGAGGCGATGGCCGAGAGCGCGCCCGCGCCCGGAGAGACGAGCTTCTGGCCGTCCTCGCGGAAGAGGTAACCGTCCGCCGGGCGGTCGACCGCTGGGCGCACGACGAGCGGCCGGAACGCAGGGCGGCGGCGGTGGCGTACGGGCCGCGGGCCGAGCCGCACGCACGCACCGACGCCGACCGCGAGCTGCCGCGCCAGGCCGCGCCCGCGCTGTTCGCCCACCCTCGTCCCCCGCTGGCTCACGGATGCCCCGCAGGACTGGTCCACTGGTCCACGGTGGTCGGCCCCAGCACGCGCCGCATGATCGAGAATCCGGCGGCGGTACGGGTTCCGGCGTGACTGATCGTGCGAGGTCGTGCGAGGTCGGGCAAGTTGGTGCGGGCTCTGCGGGCTCGTGCGGGCTCGTGCACCGAAGGCCGAATCGCGCGGTCGTCACGTGCCCCCCATCACAGCCACCCATGCCGATGCGAGCCGTGGGCACGCGGCATGGCACCCTTAGACCTGCGTATGAGGCAGACACGGACACGGGTTCGACGAGGAGCGGTCACAGTGCAGCGCTGGCGTGGTTTGGAGGACATCCCCCAGGACTGGGGGCGCAGCGTCGTCACCATCGGCTCGTACGACGGCGTCCACCGCGGACACCAGTTGATCATCAGGCATGCCGTGGAACGGGCACGTGAACTGGGCGTTCCCTCTGTGGTGGTCACCTTCGACCCGCACCCGAGCGAGGTCGTGCGTCCCGGCAGCCACCCGCCCCTGCTCGCCCCGCACCACCGCCGGGCCGAGCTGATGGCCGAGCTGGGGGTCGACGCCCTGCTCATCCTCCCCTTCACCACCGAGTTCTCGAAGCTGTCACCCGCCGACTTCGTGGTGAAGGTCCTCGTCGACAAGCTGCACGCCAAGGCTGTC
Source organism: Streptomyces sp. 2A115 (assembly GCF_052245575.1). Taxonomy (NCBI): domain Bacteria; kingdom Bacillati; phylum Actinomycetota; class Actinomycetes; order Kitasatosporales; family Streptomycetaceae; genus Streptomyces; species Streptomyces sp. 2A115. The sequence continues at coordinate 81,872 of NZ_JBQQCG010000027.1, forward strand.
GTCGAGGGCCCCAACTTCCGCTTCGGCCACAAGGCCGCCGGCAACGTCGCCTTCCTGACCGAGCAGGGTGAGACGTACGACTTCGACGTCGAGGTGGTGGATTTGTACGTGACCGGTGAGGCCGGCGGCGGCGAGCCGTTCTCCTCCACCCTGACCCGGCGGCTCGTCGCCGAGGGCGATGTCGAAGGGGCGCGCGAGATCCTCGGCCGCCCGCACCGCGTTGAGGGCGTCGTCGTCCGCGGCGCCCAGCGCGGCCGCGAGCTCGGCTTCCCCACCGCCAACGTCGAGACGCTCCCGCACACCGCGATCCCCGCCGACGGTGTCTACGCGGGCTGGCTGCACACCCAGGGCGAGGCCATGCCCGCCGCGATCTCCGTCGGCACGAACCCGCAGTTCGACGGCACCGAGCGCACGGTGGAGGCGTACGCCATCGACCGCGTGGGCTTGGATCTGTACGGCCTGCACGTCGCCGTCGACTTCCTCGCCTTCGTCCGCGGCCAGGCCAAGTTCGACTCCATCGAGGCGCTCCTGGAGACGATGGCCGAGGACGTGAAGCACTGCCGGGAGCTCGTCGAGGCGTACGAGGGCGCGTAGGCGTCTTTCTTGTGCGGCCCTCTGAGGGCCTGGGCGGCCTTGTGAGGCCTTGTGCGGTACAACCTTTATGCGTTGAGGCTCTTAGGCGGTAGGCGCTGCGGTAGGTGCTTTCGCGTGTGCGGAGGACGTCTGGACCCGCGCCCAGTGGCACGCCACCTGCGCCCCGCCGCCCCCGTCCAGCACCGGCAGGTCCTCGCCGCGGCACGCGTCCGCGACCCCCGCCCGCTCGGCCTCTCCGCTCGCCAGGATCTGGCAGCGCGCGTGGAAGCGGCAGCCGGAGGGAATGCGGGACGGGTCCGGGGGCTCACCGGTGAGCACGACCGGATCGCCCGGTGCTTCGGGGAGGACCGACAACAGGGCCTGTGTGTACGGGTGTTGAGGTGCAGTCAGGACCTCTTCCACCGCGCCGGTCTCCACGATCCGGCCCAGGTACATCACCGCGACGCGGTCGGCGATGTTCCAGGCGAGACCCAGATCGTGCGTCACCACCAAGGCGGACAGGCCGAGTTCGGCGCGCAGCCGCAGCAACAGGGCCAGGATCTCGCCGCGTACCGAGGCGTCCAGCGAGGCCACCGGCTCGTCCGCGACGATGAGTTCGGGTTCCAGGACGAGCGCGCCCGCGATGACGACACGCTGGCGCTGGCCGCCCGAGAGTTCGTGCGGGTAGCGCAGGAAGAAGCGCTCGGGCGGCCGGAGCCCGGTCCGGGCGAGGGCGCCCGCCACCGCTTCCCGTTCGTCCCCCGCGTACCTGTGGATGCGCAGCCCCTCGGCCACCGCGTCGTACACCGTGTGCCGGGGGTTGAGCGAGCCGCTCGGATCCTGGAGGACCAGCTGGACGCGCTTGCGGTACGCCTTGAGGGCACGCGAGGAGTAGTCGAGGGGCCGGCCCGCGAAGGTGACGCGGCCCTTGGTCGGCGGGACGAGACCCAGGAGCGAGCGCGCCAGGGTCGTCTTGCCGCAGCCCGACTCGCCGACCAGCGCGACGATCTCGCCGGGCCGGACGTCCAGGTCCACGCCGTCCACGGCACGAGCCCGGGCGGCACCCTGCCGGCCGGGAAACGTGACGTGCAGGCCCTCGGCACTCAGGAGCGGCGGTGCGGGAGCACCTTTCGGCGATTCCGGTGAGTCAGGTGATTCCCGCGACTCGCGCGAGTCCTGTGATTCCCGCGACTCCCGCGATTCCGGTGAGGGCGAGGAGGCCGCGGCGGTCTTCGTCATGTGGTGCTGCTCCTCGGTCACGGGGTGCTCCTAGCCTCTTCCGCCATGGCCTCCATGGGCTCCACGTGTACACACGCCGCCCGGCGGTCCGGTGCCGCCGCCCGCAGCGACTGGTCCTCCGCGGCGCACGCGTCCAGCGCCACCGGGCACCGCGGATGGAACGTACAGCCGGAGGGCAGCGCCGACGGATCCGGCGGGTCTCCGGGCAGCCCGCGCGGCGCGAACCGCGATCCGGGGTCCCCGATCCGGGGGAACGCCGCCGACAGCGCCTGCCCGTAAGGGTGTTGGGCGTCCTCGTACACCTGTCGTGCCGGTCCCTCCTCCACCACCCGTCCCGCGTACATCACCGCGAGCCGGTCGCAGGTGTCGGACAGGACCGCCAGGTCGTGGCTGATCATGACGAGGCCCAACTCCTGCTCGGAGACGAGCTGTTCGATCAGCCGCAGGATCTGCGCCTGGATCATCACGTCGAGCGCTGTGGTCGGTTCGTCGGCGATGATCAGGCGGGGGTCGCAGGCCAGGGCCATGGCGATCATCACACGCTGGCGCTGGCCGCCGGAGAGTTCGTGCGGATAGGCGGACGCCCGCGCCGCCGGAAGGCCCACGTGCTCCAGCAGTTCGCCGGTCTTCTTCCGCGCGCCCGCCGGGGTCGCCTTCCTGTGCAGCAGGATCGGCTCGGCGATCTGGTCGCCGACGCGGTGCACGGCGTTCAGCGAGTGCATCGCACCCTGGAAGACGATCGAGGCACCGGCCCACCGGACCGCCCGTACCCGTCCCCACTTCATGGTCAGTACGTCCTCGCCGTCCAGGAGGATCTCCCCGGACACCCGGGTTCCGGCCGGCAGCAGCCGCAGCAGGGCGAGCGCCAGCGTGGACTTGCCGCAGCCCGACTCGCCCGCGATGCCGAGCTTCTGGCCCGCGGCCACGGTGAGGTTCACCCCGCGTACGGCGGCCACTCCACCGGCGTACGTCACCTCGAGGTCCCGTACCTCCAGCAGGCTCTGTGTTCGCGGTGTGCTCAACGGGCCACCCCCAGCTTGGGGTTGAGGACGGACTCGACCGCGCGCCCGCACAGGGTGAAGGCGAGCGCCACGACGGCGATCGCGATGCCCGGCGGCACCAGGTACCACCATTTGCCGGCGCTGACCGCGCCCGCCTCGCGTGCGTCCTGGAGCAGACCGCCCCAGGAGACGACCGTCGGGTCGCCGAGGCCGAGGAAGGCGAGCGTCGCCTCGGCGAGGATCGCGGAGGAGATGATCAGGGTCGTCTGCGCGAGGACCAGCGGCATGACGTTCGGCAGGACGTGGCGGGACATGATGTGCCAGTGGCCGCCGCCGAGCGCCTTGGCCCGTTCGATGTACGGCCGCGACTCCACGGCCAGCGTCTGTGCCCGGACCAGGCGGGCCGTGGTCGGCCAGGTCGTGACGCCGATCGCCAGGATGATCGTGCCGAGCGACCGGGACATCACGGTCGCGAGCGCGATCGCGAGCACCAGCGTCGGCATGACCAGGAACCAGTCCGTGATCCGCATCATCACGGTCGCGTACCAGCCGCGGAAGTGCCCGGCGGTGATGCCGATGAGCGCGCCGATCGCGACGGAGAGGACGGCCGCGAGTAGTCCGACGAGCAGGGAGACCCGCGAACCCCACACGACGAGCCCCAGCAGACTGCGCCCGAACTGGTCGGTGCCCAGCGGGAATTCGGTGCTGGGGCTCTCCATGGGCTGCCCGGGCGCGTTCGTCACGCTCTGCGCGTCGGAGCCGACGGTCAGCGGTGCGGTGAGCGCGATCAGGGCGAACAGCGCGAGGGCCGCGAGACCGAAGAGGCCGGCGCGGTGGGTGCGGTACCGCTGCCAGAAGCGGGCGGCGGAGTGGCGGCGGCGCTGCCGGGCGAGGGCGCGCGGACCGGCCTTCAGCGGTGTACCGGCCTTTGGCAGGGCGGTCGCTTCGGCCGGCATGGGGTCGTCCGGGTCGGTCGTCATCGGCTCGTCCGGGTCTGTCGTCGTCATCGGCCCACCCGGGGGTCGAGCAGCGGATAGATCAGGTCGGCGAGCGTGTTCATCACGATCACCGCGGCGGCGAAGATGAAGAACAGCCCCTGGACCAGCGGGAGATCGGGCACGCTCAGCGCCTGGTAGAAGAGTCCGCCGAGGCCGCCAGGAGAAGACGGTCTCGACGAGGATCACGCCCGCGACGGTCCGGCCGAGGTTGATGAAGATCAGCGTCATCGTGGGCAGCAGCGCGTTCGGAACGGCGTGGCGGCGGCGTACGAGGTCGTCCCGCAGTCCCTTGGCGCGCGCGGTCGTCAGGTAGTCGCTGCCCATCTCGTCGAGCAGCGCCGAGCGGGTGACGAGCAGCGTCTGCCCGTACTCCACCGCGACCAGCGTGACCACCGGGAGGATGAGGTGGTGGGCCACGTCGAGGACGTACCCGAAGCCCTCCTCGCTGCCCGACTCCATGCCGCCCGTCGGGAAGAGACCGGGGATCGGCCCGATGCCCACCGAGAAGACGATGATGAGCAGCAGACCCAGCCAGAACGACGGAATCGAGTAAAGGGCCAGCGCCAGACCGGTGTTGAGCCGGTCGCCGAGCCCGCCGCCGCGCCACGCCGCGCGCGTACCGAGGAAGATACCGAGCGCGGTGTAGAGGACGAACGCCGTGCCGGTCAGCAGGAGCGTGTTCGGCAGGGCCTCGGTGATCTTGTCCACGACAGGGGCATTGAACTGGTACGACGTGCCGAGATCGCCGGTGAGCGCCTTGCCGCAGTAGTCCGTGAACTGCTCCCACATCGGCAGATCGAGACCGAACTCCCGGCGGTACGCGGCGAGTTGCTCGGCCGACACCTGACGGCCGCCGGTCATGAACTTCACCGGGTCGCCGGGGATCAGCCGGAAGAGGAAGAAGCTGGTGACGAGGACGGCGAGCAGCGAGACGGCCGCGCCGCCCAGCTTGCCTGCCACGTACCGCAGATACGCGGTGGTCGTGCGCGCGCGTGGTCCGCGGGCCGACGGCCCGGCCTCGACCGGGCCGTCGGCCTTCTCGACCAGTGCGGGTGTCGCTTCAGCGGTCATGAACGCTCACTCGGTGAACTCGCAGCCCGGGCAGTCTCGGCACGTGAACTCTCAGTGGTCTTTGGGCGGCTGGGGGGCTATTCGCGGTCTTCGGCCGTGGAGCGGCGACGCACCGCGAAGAGCGCACCGATGCTCGCCAGGACGACGACGCCCGCGACGATGCCGATGATGACGCCCGTGGAGCTGGAGTCGTCGGAGGACTCGCCCGCGGCGGCCGGAGTCGCCGACCACCAGCTCCAGTAGCCGTCCTGGCCGTAGATGTTGCCCGCGGCCTCCGGCATCGTCGTGATCGACTTGATCTGGTCGGTGCGATAGGCCTCGACCGCGTTCGGATACGCCATGACGTTCATGTACCCGGTGTCGTACAGCCGCGACTCCATCTGCTTGACGATGCCCGCCCGCTTGGCGGTGTCGTACTCGGCGAGCTGCTGGTCGTACAGCTCGTCGTACTTCTTGTCGCAGATGAAGTTGTCGGTCGCGCCCACGTCCTTGGGCGTCGCCGGGAGCGCGCCGCAGGTGTGGATGGAGAGCACGAAGTCCGGGTCCGGGTTGACGGACCAGCCGTCGAACGCGAGGTCGTAGGTGCCGGCGAGCCACGGATCGGTCACGTTGTCCAGGCAGTTGAGGGTGACGCCGATGCCGAGCTCACCCCACCACTCCTGGAGGTACTTGCCGACCGCCTTGTCGTTCGGGTCGGTCGCGTGGCAGAGGATGCGGTAGTTGATCGGCTTGCCGTCCTTGCCGACGCGCTTGCCGTCACCGTTCTTCTTGTAGCCCGCCTCGTCGAGGAGCTGGCCCGCCTTCTCCGGGTCGTACGCCAGTTTCTGACCGTCCGTCGGCTTCCAGTAGTACGTGGAGAAGCGCGGCGGGATGTAGCCCTCGCCCTCCACCGCGTGGCCCTGGAAGACCTTGTCGACGACGGTCTTGCGGTCCACGGCCATGAACAGGGCTTGGCGGACCCCCTGGTTGAGCAGGGACTCGTGCCCGTCGCCGAACGTCTCGCCGTCCCTGGCCTGTGCGCCCGGGTTGGTCGCGAGCGCGTAGAAGCGGCGGCCGGGGGCGTCGTTGACCTTGATGTTCTCGTCGCCCTTGAGTGACGCGGCCTGGGCCGGCGTCAACGCGGGGGAACCCGCGACGAAGGAGACCTCGCCCTTGCGCAGGGCGGCGACCGCGGCGTCCTGGTCCTTGTAGTACCTGAAGACCAACTCGTCGAACTTCGGAGCACCGCGCCAGAAGGACTTGTTGGCCTTCAGCCGTACGTAGCTGTCGGCCTTGTAGCCGGTCAGGATGAACGGTCCGTTGCCGACAACGGGGAAGTCCTTGTCGTTGTTGAACTTCGAGAAGTCGTCGACCTTCTCCCACACGTGCTTCGGCACGATCGGCACGTCGAGTGCGGCCATCGTGGCCTGCGGCTTCTTCAGCTCGATGACAAGCTTCGTGGAGCTGGGGGCGGTTACCTTCTTGAAGTTCCCCACGAAGTTGCCGTTGGCCGTGGCGGCGCCCTCGTCGGTCATCATCTTGTTGAACGTCCACGCCGCGTCCTCGGCCGTGGCCTGTCGGCCGTCCGACCACTTGGAGTTGTCGCGGATCGTGTAGGTCCAGGTGAGCTTGTCGGCGGACGGCTCCCACTTGGTGGCGAGGCCCGCGATCGCGCGGTTGTCCTTCGCGGAGTAGTTGGTCAGGTACTCGTACGTGAGCCGGAACATGCTCGTACTGACCAGCCGCTGAGCCAGGAACGGGCTCAGCGAGTCGACGCTCTGCGCCACCGCCACGGTGAGGACCTTCTTGCCCTCCTCAGCCTTGGCCTGGGTCTTGGCCTGGGCCTGCTCGGGCGCCGGGTTGAGCGGGGTCGCGAGACCGGCCGTGAGGGTGAGGGCGGCGGCGCCCGCGGCGGCGATGAGCCCAGCGGTGCGTGTCCGTCGGCGCGGACGCCCTCTGTCGTGCTGATCGTGTGTGTTCATGGCTCCGTGACCTCGCGTCATCACTCGCACAGGGATGGGCTGTTGAACTTCCTGATCCGGTGACCCCGGCTGGGTTGATGTGTGTGTCTATCAGCGGTGGTTTGCGCGCGTCAACGGCCGGTGAACCCCATGTGGCCTGCGGAAATAACGAGTTGACCCGGATTTCACGGTCATTGGTTCAGACCGGTGAAGGGTGCCTGGTCGGGGAGTGGCGGTGGGGATCGGCGCTGGTGTGGGCTGTTTCGGGTCAAGGGGCGGTGAGCCTTGTCCGGGCGTACGCGGAGGGCCCGCGCCGTGGGTGTACGGCGCGGGCCCTTCGGGGTGGAACTGGGGCCGGAGGTTCGGCCGGATGGGTTATTGGCTGCTGGGTTACTGGGTTACTGGGCTATGTGGTTACGGGGTTACTGGTGGGGCGGTGGGGGTGGCGGGGGCTGGTTCTGGCCGCCTGCCTGGTCGCCCTGGTCGCCCTGGCCGCCCTGGCCGCCTTGGTCTCCCTGGGGTGCCTGGGGTGCCTGGGGTGCCTGGGGTGGCTGGTAGGGCTGGCCGGGCTGGAACTGCTGGCCCGGGGCGGGCGTGGGCCCGGGGGAACCGGGGTGGAAGGGCTGGCCCGGAGCGGGGGCCGGGGCCGGCGGTTGCTGGAAGGGGGCGCCCGGCTGAGGCTGGCCCGCCGGTTGGCCGGGGGCGGGCTGGGGCTGCCAGCCCTGGGGAGCGGCGCCGGGGTGGTGGCCCGGCTGGCTCTGCTGTTGGGGTGGCTGTTGGTAGCCGCCGGGCTGAGGCGGAGCACCGTGCTGAGGCTGGGCTCCGGGCTGCGGGTACCCCTGGCCGGGCTGTGGATGCGGCTGCTGCGGGTACGGCTGCGGCTGCGGGTACGGCTGTCCGGGCTGGCCCTGCTGGGGAACCTGGCCCGGCATCGGCTGGCCGGGCATGGCCTGGCCCGGCATCGGCGGGGCGGCGACCGGCGGCGGGTTGCCGTCCGAGGTCCACAGCCCCTGCGACTGCTGGTGTCGCGCGATGTCCTCGGCGACCAGCGCCGAGAGGTTGAAGTACGCCTCGCGCACCTTCGGCCGCATCATGTCGAGGTCCACCTCGGCACCGGCCGCCAGATGCTCGTCGAACGGTACGACGATGACGCCCCGGCACCGCGTCTCGAAGTGGCTGACGATGTCCTCCACCTTGATCATCTTGCCGGTCTCGCGCACTCCGGAGATGACGGTGATGGATCGCGACACCAGATCCGCGTAACCGTGGGCGGAGAGCCAGTCCAGGGTCGTGCTGGCACTGCTGGCCCCGTCCACGGACGGCGTCGAGATGATGATGAGCTGGTCGGCGAGGTCGAGGACGCCACGCATGGCGCTGTAGAGGAGTCCGGTTCCCGAGTCGGTCAGGATGATCGGGTACTGCTTGCCCAGTACGTCGATCGCGCGCCGGTAGTCCTCGTCGTTGAACGTGGTGGACACGGCCGGGTCGACGTCGTTGGCGATGATCTCGAGCCCCGACGCCGCCTGCGACGTGAACCGTCGGATGTCCATGTACGAGTTGAGGTACGGGATCGCCTGCACGAGGTCACGGATGGTCGCCCCGGTCTCGCGGCGCACGCGGCGCCCGAGCGTGCCGGCGTCCGGGTTCGCGTCGATGGCGAGGATCTTGTCCTGCCGCTCCGTGGCGAGCGTGGAGCCGAGCGCGGTGGTCGTGGTCGTCTTGCCCACGCCGCCCTTGAGGCTGATGACGGCGATCCGGTAGCACGACAGCACCGGCGTGCGGATCAGCTCCAGCTTGCGCTGCCGCTCGGCCTCCTCCTTCTTCCCCCCGAGCTTGAACCGGGAGGAAGCGGCAGCGGGCCGACCGCTCTTCGCCTTCTGCTTCTTGTTGAGCAGCCGGTCCGACGACAGCTCCACGGCCGCCGTGTATCCCAGCGGCGCCCCCGGGTTGGTGGGCTGCCGCTGATCGTGCTGCACGGCCTGCGGCCAGGCGGCACCGGTACGGGGATCGATGGGGGGCTGCTGCCCGGGCTGGGGCTGCTGACCCTGGGGTTGCTGGCCTTGGGGTTGCTGGCCTTGGTGGGGCTGACCGTGTTGGGGCTGACCGTGGTGGGGTTGGTGCGGCTGCGCCGGTGGCTGGTGCGCCTGTGGCTGAGGTACGCCGGGCTGGCCGGCGCCGGCGTTCGGCTGCTGCGGTAGGGGCTGCCGCGGTGCGGGCTGCTGGTACGGCGGCTGTCCCTGCTGGGGGAGCGGCTGAGGGGCGGGCGGCTGAGGAGCCGCCTGCGGACGGTTGGCGGGCGGCTGCGGGAACCCGTAACCCCCGGGCTGCACAGGCGGGTTGGGTGTCCCGGGGTGCGGGAACCCGTATCCGGCCTGCGGGCTGGGCGGCTGGGGTGCGGTCGGGTTGGCGGCAGGAGTACCCGGGTGCGGGAACCCGTATCCGGCGCCGGGTCCGGCCTGCTGGTTGGGCACCTGCGGTGCGGCGGGGTTCGCGGCGGGAGCGCCGCCCGGCTGCGGGAATCCGTAACTGGGCTGCGGGCTGGGCGAGTTGGGTGTGCCAGGGGCAGGGATCCCCTGCTGGGGGAACCCGTAGCCCGTGGGCTGTGCAGGCGCGTTCGGCGGGCTCTGGGCCGGAGCTCCCGGCGGCGGGAACCCGTAACCGGGAGCCTGCGCGGGGACGTTCGGCGCCGCCGGAGCGGGCCGGCCCGGCTGCGGGAGACCGTAGCCGTCCTGGGGGGCCGGGGGAGTGGGCTGTACGGGCGCTGGGGCTGGGGCGGGCGGTGGTGCGTCCTGAGGAGCGGTCGCCGCGGGGCTGGACGGAGGGAACCCGTAACCACCTTGAGGACCCGGAGCCGGCGGCGCTGTCGAAGCTCCGGGCGGTGGGAAGCCGGGGACGGGCTGCCCTGCCGGAGCCGTGCCAGGGGCGATGTCCTGCGGCCCCGGAGTCGTACCCGGAACACCACCCTGCGCCGCCGGAGTCGTACCCGGAGCGCTGAACTGCGGGAATCCGTAGCCGCCCGGCTGCCCAGGAGCTGCCGCGGCGCCCGGAGTACCGGCGGCGGGCGCCGGGGCGGACGCGTCAGCGGTCGGCGCGGATGCCGCAGTCTCCGTGGCCGAACCCTCGGCGGCAGCCGCCGCACCGGGCAGGGCAGGCCACGCCGGAGGCGAAGGCTGCGGGGTCTGCGGCTGGAACGGCTGCTGCTGCCCCTGCGGCGGCGCGGACGGCTGAACCGGAGCCCCCGTCTGCGGCTGCCCGCTCTCACTCTCCGCGGCCACCGGCCACTGAGCCGCCGAAGCGGGCGCGGCGGGCTGGTACGAGGGCGGCAGCGGCGGTAGCCCACCCTGCGGCACGGGCGGCGGAGCCCACGCGGGAGGCGCGTCCTGCACGGCGTCGGCCACATCATCCGCGACAGGCGCCGGCACCGCGTCCTGAGGTTCCGCGTCCCGAGGCGCGGAGTCCTGCACAGGTACGGAATCCTGCACAGGTACGGAGTCCTCCTGTGGCACGGAGTCGTCCACCGGCACGGAGTCGTCCACGGGTACGGAGTCCTCGGCGGGCACGGCGTCGCTGACGGCACCGGAGTCCTCGGAGGCGGCGTCAACCGAGTGCAGCTCGACAACATCCGCGGGATCTTCCGCGACGTCACCCGCGTCCTCGTCGGCTTCGACGGACACAGCGGCCACGCCCTCCGAGGACGAGGTCACCTCGGCCTCTTCGTGTTCGTCTGCGCCATCGCTGTCACCGTCACCGTCGGCGGGCGCACGCCCGAAGGCCACCTCGACGACATCCGCGTCAACACCGTCACCGACGTCGTCCGCGACGTCATCCACGACCTCGTCCGGGGCGGCATCGGCAGTCGGCTCCTCGACAACGGACTCGCCCTCCGTCGTTTCCGTGGCCGAGGCCGCGGCCCGTTCCGCGATTTCCCGCTTCAGAGCGACAGAGGAAATCCGCATGGTGGCGCCACTCTCGAGATCCCCGTTCCCGCCCTCCACATCAGCGGAGGTCTGAGAGGACTGAGAAGACTGAGCGGGCTCCCGGGCGTCAAACACAGGAGCCGGAGGCACATCGGCCACCGGAGCCGGGGTTGGAGGCGAAACCGGAGGAGGGCCCCACTGCCCCTGAAGGTCCGGCAAATTCGGCAGAGCGGCAGGCCCACCGGCCCCCACGGCAGGCGCCTCGGGCGTCCGCCCCTCAGGCTCGAACCCGCTGCCCACAGGCAAATTCGGCACGGCACCGGGACCACTGGCAGGCGGCGAAGCGGGCAGAGCGAAAGGAGCCCCCGGAGCGAAGGAAGCAGGCGAACCCGCAGGAGCCTGAGTCGCCCCCGCATCGCCCGCCTCGCCGGTCGGGCCCGCCCCGTCGCCGGCCGAGTCGGGCTCCTCGGTCTCTTCCTCGTCTTCTTCCACTGGAGCCGACGAAACCCCCTCCGAACTCCCCGACGCATTCTGCGTATACCAGGCAGGAGGGGCGTAGTCGATGGTGAACTCGCCCGTCGTCTCGACGGCGGACTCCGCGTCGGACTGGTCATCGCCGGGTGTGGCCCAGCCCCCGCGGATCCCGTCCCGATCGCTGTTCACAATTCCTCCTGGTGTGGTCGAGCACCGCATACCGTGCTGGGGCGACCGTTCTCGTCGTCCGAGGCCGTTCTGATGCGCCCGGCTCTCCCCCACCCCAGCCTAATCACCACAACCACCCCCACGGCAGGCCCGTCCGCCCCTCCGGACACACGCGCTATGTCACTCCCTGCCCATAAGCGACGTACAGGCCCTCCGGAGTGGTGCACAAAGCAGCCAAAGGCGAACATCGAGACGGGCGCTATCGAGCCGAAAATGCCCAAGTCGCACAAAAGGCCGCAGAGTCGAGCGGTCAGTCCATCCTGCGTGGTGTACCCAACAATCCGGTCTCGGCATCCGTCGGCTGTGTCATCACGTACTGCCGGTCGCGGTCCGCACACCACAGGGTGACACCGTCGGCGAGAGTTGGCAGAGAGTCGACGTCTCCCCGGGGCAGCCCCATGGTCCGGCCCATCTCGGCGGCCTCGTCGGGCGAGACGCGCTGCACGCCGACGAGCCGGGCCTGCCGCATCAGCCGAGGCGCCACCGGACTGAGATACGGCAGCAGCGTGAGCACCGACAGCCAAGGCCCCGACACGACCCGCCCGCGAGGCGGCCGCATCCCGCAGTCCCGCACCACGAGCACCGGGTTTCCGGCCGATGCGCCCTGCGGCGGCACCCGCCCCACGTCATGCACGGTCATTCCGGACTGCCCGTCGCCCAGGGCCCGCACCAACTGCGTCCACACCTGGGCCCGCCCGGTCTCCACGGCGACGTGCGCCCCGGTGGCCGCCGCTCGCAGGGCCACCACCTGGGCGGTCCACAGCCCGCCGATGAGCACGATGTCGTAGGGGGTGGGCCGGTTTACGCCCAGCACCGCGGGCTGCCCGTCCGCGTCCACGCCGATGACAACCCCGTCGTCCCCGATGGGCAGCGCGAGTGCGTCCAGCTGTTCCACCGTGAGCGCGTGCCGCCCGTGCCGCGGCCCGATCAGCCCGAACCCGGTCCTGACCTGTGTGCGGAACCGGTCGGCCGCCGAAGGCTCGGGGGCACCGGAGGTGTCGTACGTCCCGGCCGTGGACCCGGACGCCGCCGATCCGTACGCCGCCGATCCGTACGCCGCCGTGTTGGTGGGCAGGGCCATCACCGAGCACCCCCAAGAGGCAAAGTGGCCAGCACGCCGGGCAACTGCTCACGGTCGAGCCGCGCGAGTCCGGCCCCGGCCTGCCGGGCCGCACGCTCCAACGCCCGCCGCGCGGTGACCAGTTCGGCGTCGCTGCGTCCCGTCACCCGAAGATGCCCGGTCAGTGAAACGTCCTGCCGCTCCCCGCTCCGGAGCGTCAGGCTGAAGGTCGTGGCCAACGCGGGAACAGCGGTCAACAGCCCGACGAACTGCGGCATCGAAGGGCGACCGCTGCCACCCAGCTGAGGCCATCGCCGCACCCAGTACGTCGTGTGCCGCCGGTTGTCGCACCGCCAGGAGCGTGGGGATTCCTCCGTGCGCCGCTCGGGCAGCTCCATCCGGCCGGCCTCAGCGGTCACCAGAGGGTTGGCGCAGGCGGAAGTGGCGATGGCGGACGTCAGCTCTTCCTCGTTGAGCACGGTCGTACGGAACCCGGCCCCGGTCAGCCGGCTGGCGAGGTGATCCGCGACGCGCACCACGCACTTCTGCGCCCCCACGAGCCCACCCCCACGCGCGGCCACGGCCTCCGGGCACAGCTCGGGGTCGAGCTTGAGCGCGATCCAGGTGATCCGCACGGCGGGCGCCCCGGTCTGCGCCTGCAGCGGCGCGTAGTTGCTGACCGCCACGGACTGCTGAGGCAGATGCAGGGCGGGCGCGGGCTGCGTGTGCGACACGATCTGCGCCGACTCCAGCCGTATCCCGTCCACTTGGAGCGCGTCCCGCACCAGCCCCAACGGCAGCGGCCGCCGACTCCGCTCGGCGCGCAGAGCGGTCGCGTCGGACTCGACCTGCAGCACGGCCGTCACGAACGTCCCGTCCCCGACCACGCCGACCGGCCGCCGCTCCCGCCCGCCGTACGCGTACGTCCGCAGACTGGGATCGCATTCCACGGCGGGCGCCAGACCCGGCTCCGTACCGGGCCGTATCGGCGTACTCGCCGCCCGCCGTTGGCGAGCCTTCAACGCCCGTGCCGTACCGAGCCATTCGGGCAGAGCGCGCCCTCGGCGGCGTACGACCGCGAGCAGAACCAGGAGGATCGCCACAACACCCGACGGCACCAGCGCCAGCGGATCCACGAGCCAGCCCACGAGCAGCAGGGCGGCGGCGATCTCGATCAGCACGACCCGTTGCAGCCGGAACGAACCGAAACGTTCGGAGCGTGCCCTGAGATGCAGTGCACCTGACCCCTGAGGCTGCTCCGGCCGCTGCCGTCCAGGGTCCGTCCGGGGCGCGGGAAAGCCCGCCGCCTGAGACCCGTTACGCGGCTGTGCCCGTGTCCCGGAAGCCATCACTCCAACCCCCCGATTTCTTCGCAACGCCCTCGCAACTCACTCGAATTGCCAAGTCAGACGCGGTCCTTGAAAGTCCGGGTACCCTACCCGCTCCACCAGACCGATCACTCAACAGGCATAGTAGGTGCCCGGTCTGACAACGGAGGGCGGGGGACGTTGACCCCCGGCGCCGCAGGGCTGAACACGGCGCGAGATACGGGGAGATTCGGGCACAGATGGCATCACGGCGGGACGAGCTCAACGCCTACACCTTCGCGAAGCGGCGCATGCTCGCGTCCTTCATCCAGGCCTCACCCGACGGTTCTGAGGAGGGCGCGCCGCGCCCCCTGCGCGCCGTGCTGCCCGGCACCGTCGTCGGGGTGGTGATCCTGGCGGTCTTCGGCGCGTGGGGGATGTTCAAACCGACCGCGCCGAAGGACTGGGACGCCACGGGCGAGAACGTGATCATCGCGAGCAAGTCCACGACCCGGTACGTAGTCCTGGTCACGGACGGCAAGCGCCAGCTGCACCCGGTGCTCAACATGGCGTCCGCGAAACTCCTCCTCGACGCGGACAAGGGCAAGGTCATCAACGTCGACGAGTCCATCCTCGACAAGGGCGACATCCCGCACGGAGCCACCATCGGCATCCCGTACGCGCCCGACCGCCTGCCCGCCGCCTCCGAGGCGGACTCCGCGAAGCGCTGGGCCGTGTGCGAGCGGCCGAGCGACGGCGGCGGTGCCATCCAGAAGGCCGCCTTCGTCCTCGCCGAACGCGAGGAGAACAAGACGGAGGGCAGCGAACGGCTGCGCGGCGGCGAGCTGTTGTATGTCGTCGGCCCCGACAAGACCCGGTACGTGGTCGACGCGAGCGGCACCGCCTACCAGGTGTCCGCCGAGGACGAACTCCTCCTGCGCACCCTCGTCGGCTCCGGTCGCGCACCGCAGCGGGTGTCCCGGGAGTGGCTCGACACCCTCCACAAGGGTGATCCGGTCACCTTCCCGACGGTGGAGGGCCCGCCCGGCGCGGACGCCGGCGTGCAGGTCAGCGAGGATGCCGAAGCCAACAAGGTGGGCATGGTCCTGAAGGCCACCAACGGTGACACCGACCAGTTCTACGTGGTCCTGCGCGGACGCATCGCCCCGGTCTCCGCGTTCACCGCGAAACTGCTCCTCAACAGCCGCGACCTGGTCTCCCTCGGCCAGGCGGGCCAGGCGCGCAGGGTGAGCGCCGGAGCCTTCACACCGGGCGAGGAGTTCGGCGCGGAGAACAACTGGCCGAGTGAGGAACCGAAGGCGGTCAACGACGTGGCCGCGACCTCCGGCGGCCGCGACACCGTCTGCAACGTCCTGCGCGCCGTCGACCCGGACAAGGGCACCACCACGCTGAGCACTTGGGTGGGTACGGGCTTCCCGGCCACCCTCGCCACCGGCTCGTCCAGCGCCTACGTGACCCCCGGATCCGGCCAGCTCTACCGCCAGTTCCAGGGCTCGGAGACCAAGGCAGGCGGCGTCTTCCTGGTCACCGACACGGGCCTGCGCTACGGCATGCAGTCCAACTCCGACAGCGCCACCGACGACGCGGGCATCGGAACCTCCGCCGGGAAGCGCAAGCAGCTCCTCGAGGAGGCCCAGCAGGCCCAGACCCGTCTCGGATACAAGGAGGCCGATCCGGCCCCGATCCCGGCCAGTTGGTCCGCGTTTCTGCCGACAGGCCCCCGCCTGTCGACGTCGTCGGCACGCCAGCCGCAGGGCTCGTAGGGGGCACGACGATGTTGTACGCCGCCTTCTTGCTTCCCTGGTTCCCTCGGAATTCTCGGCTTTCCATGCCGCGCAGGGCCGCACGCATGGCCGCGGCCTTGACGATGGTCGCCGGCACGACAGCCATCTCCTCCATCGCCTCTGCCGGGCCCGTGTTGGCGGCCGGCGACCAGTGCACGTTCCCGAACAAGAAGTACGCGGGCCGACCTTGGGCCCTGCAGCGCGTCCTCCTGGACGAACTGTGGAGCCAGTCCAAGGGCAAGGGCGTACGAGTGGCGGTGATCGACACCGGCGTGGACACGAAGAACCCCCAACTCACAGGCGCTGTCGACGCGTCGAGCGGCGCCAACTACCTACCCGAGAAGGATGCCAAGGGGGAACCGATCGACCGAGGCAAGGACGACGGGACGACGGACACGGTCGGACACGGGACTCGCGTGGCGGGCATCATCGCGGCCCGCCCCGCCGGCAAGACGGGTTTCGTGGGTCTGGCCCCCGAGGCGACGATCATCCCCGTCAAGCAGAACGACTCGGAGGGCCACGGCACGGCGGAAACCCTGGCCGCCGCCATCCGCCACGCGATCCAGGCCAAGGCCGACGTCATCAACATCTCGCAGGACACGGCGAACGCCGTCGAGCCGGACCCGGCCCTGAAGCAGGCGGTCGACGCAGCCCTCAACGCGGAGATCGTCGTCGTGGCCTCGGCAGGCAACGACGGCCTGGGCGGCACTGTGAAGCAGACCTACCCGGCGTCGTACGAGGGCGTGCTGGCGGTGGCCGCCTCTGACCGCAACAACGAACGCGCGGCCTTCTCCCAGGCTGGCGAATTCGTGGGCGTGGCGGCCCCCGGCGTCGACATGATCTCCACGGTCCCCAAGGGCGGCCACTGCTCCGACAACGGCACGAGCTTCTCCGCCCCGTACGTCGCCGGCGTCGCCGCCCTGATCAAGGCCAAGCACGACGACTGGACCCAGGCCCAGATCGCCACCCAGATCGAACAGACGGCTGAACGGTCGGTCGCCGGGCACGACCGGTTGGTCGGCTGGGGCGTCGTCGACCCGGTACGGGCCCTGACGGAGGACGAAGAGCCCGTCGAGTCCCGGTCCCCTCAGGGCGGCATCTCCCAGGCGGAGGCCCCCACCCCCGCGAAGCTCCACCTGGGCGAAACCGTGGAGGAGCGCAACGCGCGGTTCGCCACGTACGTCGCTGTGGGAGCGGCGGTTGCGGTGGCGGGGCTGAGCGGGGTGGCGGTGGCTTGGCGGGATGCTCGGAGGAGGGGGCGGCCGGGTGCGAGGGACGTTATTGGATAAGCCGGTGATGTGCCTTCGTCAGTCGGTGGAGAGCGGGTAGCCAGTGAAGAGCGAGTGGAGATCCTGTCGCATTTCGGGGCGTGCCGTCCCGGCCACACGTAGGTGTTCTGGGCGGGATGGTGCCAGTTGGGGCAGGTGCGGGCGTGCAGCGCCACCGCGTCTTCCCAACTGTCGCAAGGTATAGATCAGTTAGCCCAGTTGTACGCGACGTCTAAAGTGGTAAAGGCGCAGTAAGAGGCATCAGAGCCGGTGCGGCCGCGGAGAGGTCGGCTGGTTCAACGGGGAAACGGGGAAGGGAAACGCATCGTGCTTCCTGCGGACATGGGCGGCGCCAGCGGGAGCGGGAGCGCTGACCTCAAGGTGGGCCTGGAGGCGCTCGCAACCTTCAAGAAGCGCGTCGACACCGTGCTCGCGACCTTCGAGGGCTCGCCGGGCAGTTCGACGAAGGTCGCGGCCCAGAAGATCTCACGCGCTTCGTTCAGCGGCGAGGGCGCCACCTTCGCGGAGGCCACGGGTCTCTACGCCCAGTACGACCGTGTCCACGAGCGGCTCACCTCGCTCTCCAAGACGTTGGGCCTGCAGATAGAGGCCCTGTGGATCGCCGTGCATGGTGCGGAGATCGGGTTCGGGAATCTGGAGGAGGAGCAGCGGCGGCGCTTCTGGGAGATTCAGTCTCAGGTTGAGGGGGAGAGCGAAGAGGCTGAGCGCGAGAAGAACGGCAAGCCCGAGCAGAAGCCCACCGACGGGCAGGAGATGGGGCTCTGATGGGCGACGAAGAGAAGCACCAGGACCAGCACAGGGCCGACCAGAAGCAGGTGGATCAACAGGTCGGGGTGATCGATGCGGCGACCGCCGCATCGGAGATGCTGAACAACACCTTCCTCGGCGGCGGCATCCGCTTCTTCGGCAAAACGGACTTCGAAGGTCACCGCCTCAACGACATGGTCGACCTGGTGCAACAGGCGAACCCGAGCGATCTCGAAAGCGCGGGCAAGGCTCTGTGGGACGCCCGCGACGCCATCAACGACGCCGCCGACGAGCTCAGTGGCCACATCGGCCGGGTCGACTGGGACGGCGAGGCGGGCGAAGCCTTCCGAAAATGGGGCGAGAAGCTCGTCACGAACACGCGGGGCCTCGCCGACTTCGCCGAGTCCGCAGGAAACCAGATCACGGCTGCGGGCACAGGCCTGGCGTCCGTCAAGAGCTCCATGCCGCCCCGCGACAATCGCCCCGATCCCAAGACGGTCTCGGACATCCCGACGCCCGCCCGCGTCGACGGCAACGACGAGTACGACGCAGCGGTTAAGGCCGAGAACCACCGGCAAGAGGCGATCAACCAGATGAATCGGTTGTCGTCGTTCTACGCGGTGTCGGAGGAGGCGTTGGCGGGTCAGGAGCCTCCGACGTTCAAGCCGATGCCCGGCGTGGGGGTGCCGAAGCCGGATCCGACTCGCGTCGAGACGGGAAGCGAATCTCGTGCGACCACCAGCGAGCAGGGAACGCCGAGCCGTGGTCACGCGGACGCGGCGTCGGTCAACTCACGTGCATCCGACGCCCCGTCGTCACTCAAAGAGGTGAACAGCTCGACGACGTACCCTGAGCGGATCGTCGGTACGGAGATCGACAGCGTGGGCACGCTGCCTCCGCAGACCTCGACTCCGGCGACTGGCACGCCCCCGTCAGCGGCTGGTCCGACGGGGCCTGGGGGAGGGACGGTTCCGTCCTTCGCCAGCGGCCTCGTGAATCCCACAGTCAATGGGCCCGTCGGTCGTCCTGCGGGCCTCGGCGGAGGTGCGAGGAATCCCGTATCAGCGCAGGGGCGGGCGGTCAGCGCCAGCGGCAATTCCTCCGGAGGGCCCGCGGGGCGAGGATCCACGGGCCCGATGGGGCGTGCTGGGACCGCGACGGGCCAGGGTGGCGTCCGGGGCACCGGCACGGCGACAGGTCAGACCCCGATGGGCCGTGGCGTCTCTGGTGGAACCCCCCGGGTCGGCGGTACGGCAGGCGGGCGTGCTGGAGGCGCGGGTACCACCGGCGCGGGGCGTGGCAGTGGTGTGGTCGGCGGGAGGCCCACCGTCGGGCCGATGCCTGGAGCGACTGGATCCAGAATGTCGCGCGGCACGGTTGTCGGCGGCGAGGCCACAGCCGGCTCGCGTACAGAGGACGGAAGGACCAGCCAGCGTGGGGTCATTGGTGCGCCCAACCCGACGACTGGCTCCAGTGCTGGTCAGGCAGCCCGCAGGTCTGCAAGTAACCCCGACGGTGTCGTGGGCACACCCAAGGGCGGAACGCCCGCCACCAGAGGCAACGCGTTCACCGCTGGTGGCAGCGGCCTCGTGCGCGGACCTGCAGGCACGCGGCAGAACCCCGACCGGGGTGAGGACGAAATTCAGCAGCGGCCCGACCACCCGGTCGAGGATCAGGACACAGATCAGTCCGGTGGCCAGCGGCGCAATGTGCCGCCGGTGACGGGCTGAGCGCGAGCGAGGACGTACAGAGGCATGAAGTCAGGGATCAGCCGACGTGGCAGGTGGACTGCGCCGTTCGAGGGGCTCGCCTGGAGACGGGTGTCCTCCGTGGGTGCGGCGCTCGCGGTGTTGAGCATCCTGCCTGCGGGGCTGGCTCCGAGTGCGGTTGCCGACGATGTCCAGTCGAAGCAGTGGTACTTGGAGCCGATGCGCGCCGAGGAGATGTGGAAGGTCTCCACGGGCGAAGGCATCAAGGTCGCGGTCATCGACTCCGGCGTCAACTCGTCGACTCCTTCGCTGAAGGGACAGGTCCTGAAGGGAGTGGACCTCACCGACAAGGCGGGTGGAGCGACAGATGATTACGACGGGCAAGGCACGACCACGGCCGAACTGATTGCTGGTACGGGGAAAGGCGACGGCCTTCGTGGTCTCGCCCCGGGCGCAAAGATCATCCCCATTCGGCTGCCGCTCCTTCAGCACGACGAAGTCCCCCAAGTCAACGATCCACTTGAGAGGGCCATCCGAGCGGCGGCGGACAGTGACGCCCAGATCATCGATATCTCGATCGGGAATCAGTACCCCATCGGTCTGGACGTGGCCGGACAGCATGCGGCCTTGGAGTACGCGGTGAAAAAGGGAAAGCTGCTGATCGCGGGGACGGGCGACAACGCCAAGAAGGGGAACAAGCCGCAGTATCCGGCCGCTTTCTTGGAGGTACTCGGTGTGGGGTCGATCGATCGAAACGGGAAGGTGGCCGATTTCTCCCAGCATGGAGAGGACGTAGATATTGCTGCGCCTGGACCCGGTATCCCGCGCTGGTGTGATGCGAATTTCCAGAGTTATTGCGACGATGGCAGTGGCACCACTGCTGCCACTGCTCTTGTTTCTGCGTCCGCCGCCCTGATCTGGTCCGCCCACCCCGACTGGACGGCTAACCAGGTTGTTCGGGTCCTGTTTGACACCGCGGGCCGCGAATGGGCGAAGGACTCCAAGAGTACTTACGGTGGCAACGGTGCGGTTCGCCCCCGCATCGCCCTCGCGAAGAGCACCATCAACCCGGGTGCGGCCGACGAGAACCCCCTCACTGACGGATACCCCTCCGAGGGGGACACAGAAGGCACCCCCTCTCCTTCGTCCCCCGTCTCGTCGCAACCCCCGAAGAACTCTTCGGCCGGCGGGACGGCGGCGGCAGCTTCGACCTCGAACTCCTCCGATGACAACACCCAGCTATGGGTGGTGCTCGGCGCCGTAGCCGCGGTGGCGGTGGTCGGAGGAGGCGCCTTCGCCGTACTGCGTACGCGGCGCAGCGGTTGAGTACTCCCTCCGCCCAGAGCCCAACTTCATCGCATTAGCCCTGAGTTCCGCGACTCAGCACGAATTGACGCGTAACTCGATACGTCCCAACGAAAGTTCGCAGTTCAAGTCAGGAAGGGAACCCAGTCATGGCATCGCAGCGTCAGCGGCTAGACGAAGCGGAAGTGCTCAAGCTTGAGCAGGACATCCAGGTCAAGTTCGAGGCGATCAAAGGTCAGCTTCACAAGCTGCAGGGGATCATTGACGGTCTCGAAGGGCAGTGGAAGGGCATCGGTGCCGGTGCCTTCAACACGAAGCAGCACGAGATCAACACTTCCATGGTGCGGATCGGCAACATCCTCGTGAAGTTCCTTGAGGCGATGAGCCAGACCCGGAAGATCAAGGATGGCACCGAGGACGAGGTTCGCGCGATGGTGCAGGGCATCAATGTGTATGACGGGGCACCGAAGTCGAGCCTCAGCGGTTACTGAGCGCTGAGTTTCCGAACCTTCGCTGTCGAAACGAATTCATGAAAGAGATGAGGTAATCATGGCGGGCGACCCCGGCGAAATGCTGGTTACGTACGATGCCCTTGACCGAGCTGCCACCACGCTCGGAGACGAGGCCAAGAAGCTCGAGAACGATCTGGGAGAGATCAAGAGGATGGTCGCCCGGGTAGCCGCGGGGTGGGAAGGCGACGCCCACCAGATGTACACCGAGCAGCAGGCCGCCTGGGACAAGGAAGCCAACGACATCCACCAGGCGCTCGTGTCCATCGCGCGCGTTGTGGGTCAAGCGGGCGGTGACTACATGGGCGGCGACAAGAAGGCCGCCAGCTACTACCTGTAGGTAGCCGCCAGCTACTACCTGTAGGTAGCTGCAGGGTTGGTCAGCGCGCAAGAACGGGGTGGGCACGCACGGGAGGTGCCCACCCCGGCGTGCGTTCCGGTAGTGAGCCCCAGCCTCACTGGGACTCAGCCGAAGGGCGAGCTGGGCGCACTCGGCTTCGATCCCCATGAGCGACTGCTCGTCCCAAATCCCCTGGACCGACCGCCAGCGCACCGTACGCGGGTCTCCGAGCCTGAGCGGTGGCCCCGTCGCACGATTGGCAGCTTCGGGACACGCGTGACCTCGGCAAGGCCTGGTCACGGGTTGCGAGAGCTGTCCCAAATCTGCCGATCACCGTCTTGGACGACAGCTACGGCCGTCCTGTCGCCGGGGCGCGCACCACTCGACTTGGAAAACCCGCACATGACAGGTAGGCGTTGAGTGGAAAAGCGCGGAGGCGAGGCCAGCACTTCCGGGACTGTGTAGGAAACTGGTCACTCGCTGATGTGCTCGCCCGCTACTCCGCCGAATCCGCGGCCACGCCGCCATTGTGCGGCGCAGGCTCCAGGTCGAACTCCCCGTCCCTCGCCCCGAGTACGAATGCCCGCCACTCCGCCTCGGTGTACCGCAGCACCGTCTCAGGGTCGAGGGATGACCGCATGGCGACGGCACCGCCCGGCAGGTACGCGATCTCGACGCGCTCCTCGTGCTCCTCGGTACCCGGTGCGCTCTGCCACTCGGCGCCCGAGATGTCGAGGGCGTAGAGCTCGTTCTTCTCCCGCTCCTTGCGCGCTTTGACGTCCTCGTCCCGCGCCTCGACGCCCTGGTCCTGTCCCTCGGCCATGGTGCGACGGCCCCTTCCTGACGTGCGAACGAACTGTGTGCTCACCCTACTTGGCAAGCCGTTTGCGGCACTGGACAACGGGCTGGTCATTGCCCCGCCCAACGCTCTATGGCTCCGGTCTGACGAGTTGGGGTGCGTACGTGACCCCTTTCGATCATTCAGTCGTCGAAGTTGGCCCACCACATGGAATCCAGTCCCGGCGAAGGTGGACCGCTTCGGGTCTGTTGAAGAGTCCAGCTTGTCCCGGACCGGTTCAGTTCGGCAGTTTCAGGTCCGTGCAGTCGTGCCGGGCTGCCGATCGTTCGGCGAACGCGCGCGGAGCCGTGAGAAGGAAGCTCTTCTGTGGTTCGGCGTATTCCGTCGCTAGAGGTGGTAAAGAGCCTCTTCATCCGCCCCGAACTCGCCCAACACGCACTCCTCCAGCGGAGTGGCGCCCGACCCTTCAGTCCCCTTGACCCAGTCGATCCTCACGTCGTCATCGGACGGGACGCCGTCACACGTAGCCGTCGCGGAGGCGGGGGAATCCAGCGCTGACGTTGTAGACACTTTGGGGATGCGCCCCCCCGTATTCAGCCTGGCACGACCAACGGCCAGCGGCTTTCCGGGCAGTGGCGGCAGCCAGTTCTCCCATGGCCCGGGCCTCGCTCGGGTTGTCGTGCGACTCGTCGCCGGCGATGGACACGACGACAGAAGCGGGCCGGTTGTTACAGGGCAGCACGACATCGGTGTTGAGCATGTCTGTATAGCCGTACCAGCCGCCGCCTAGGGCCACCGAAAGGTTGTCCGACGTGCTGGACTGTAACTTCTTGAACACCTCGGAGGCACCCGATCCGGATCCGACGGCATCGTTGGCTATCAGAGCGATGGTCAGTTCCATGTCTGCGACCTTGCAGTAGTTATAGCTGTCGTCGCCGTAGCTATAGCGCTTGTCGTACGGCAAACCGGATTCTGTATTTAGACCGGTGAAGACAGCGGACTCGTCATGGGGCGATCAGCCCGTCGCAGTTCGTTGCCAGTTTGTCCTCATAGCGCCAGCCCTTTCCGGTGTCGCTTAGCCCGTACCGGCTGTAGCCCGCGGCGAGAAGTAGTGCCAGCGGCGCTACGACATGCAGCGCCGCCTGGCGTATAACCTTGATTTGTCCGCTCTCCCTAAACGCACTTGTTGTTCTCTTGGAGTTGCTCGGTGTAGTCGACTATCAGGCGCTTCATCGTGGCGGCGTCATCCTGGCCGGATGTAAATACTTGAAGTACGGTGAACAGAACCTGGTCCGGATGAGTCGCATCAGTACATCCCTCTGCTTTGCCGACTGCGCCAGTCCCGGAGTAGAGGTATTTCTCATTATCGGTTACCTGACCGGGATCTACCCGCGCATTTACGGAGGCGACATCGGCGACGGTGCCTCCTTTCTCCCACCACAGTTGACCCGCGATCAAGGAGACTTCCCCATCGACGCTTACCTTGCATCGCTTGGTTCCGCCGTTCGGTGACTCCTGCTGCGTAGCGATTTTCTTTCCGGGCGGCAGGAAGGGGGACATCAGGTCGGGGTTTACCGTCACGCCACATAGCGATTTCGGCAGCGCGTACTCCCGTTCCTCGTCTTTCGAGCAGCCCGACAGTGCGGTTCCAATGGCGACGGCTGTCGCCAAGAAGGCAACTCGTCTGGGTGTCGCCGAGGATCGGAGACGGGAGTGTTTCAAGGCCCTATACCTCTCTGAACGGGGATGAGTATTGTTCAAGATGTGAGACCGATGCCCGACATCTCGACGTCAGATATCCGTCTTGAGGTCCGCTGCCATCGCGCCGACATTCGTTCCTGACGCGTCGAATCCACGCTGTGCGCCATCGCGTGCCCATTCTCCGACGTCAGGGAGGTCGGTCCTGTTGTGGTTCTTTGCCGCGGTCTCGGCCGCCTTCTCGGTGTACTTGCCGTTACTGTCCAGACCGCTTTCCCAGTGCTCGCCCATGACAGGGCCAGCCTCATCCTTGGCCTTGCCTTCGGCGTCCTTGAAGATCTCTTCAAGGACCATGCTGGTCGCAGTGCCCGCGATCCCACCGACTGCTGCGCCTCCGGCAGGGCTGGCGATCAAGGTCGTACCAACACCGGTGACGGTGCCTACTGTTCCTGAGATTGCGTTCTTCCACTGAGCTACTGAGTGCTCGTAGGCCTTGTCCTTCTCCTCCGCCTCGCCGGCGACGGCCTCCGCACGGCCTTGTGCAAGGGTTCCCGAAACTTCGCCCGAACCCTTCGCGATCTGCTCAACGACGAACTGTGGGTCTTTGGCATATCGCTGTTCTTCGGGGAGATCAGGATTCAGGTGGTAATCCATCAGGTTTGCCATATAGGCTTTCTGGCCGACTTCGACCGCTGCATACCCGTCGGGATTCTGACCAACGGTGAACAGGAATCGTGTCACGTCTCGATGGTTGAATTCGGCCTCGGAGCCGACGACGGGGAAGAGACGGTTCGTGTCGTCGTCGCCGTCATCGGTCATGGCTCGGTTGATGTCCGGAAGGTACTCCGACGCGATCTGCCCGATGCTGTCGCCCATGTATCCGTGCTTGGTGACGCGCTCGTTGTCTTCCGAAATGGAGCCGACGAGACTCTCCATCAGCTTCGCCTGTTCCGCATTGTGCGGGGGTGTGTCGAGCGTCGGCAACTCACCCGCCGGATGCCCCGTAGTAGCCGCTTCCAGCGCCATCGCCAAGTTGTTCCGACCCGCGATGCTGTCGTCCCCCTTGTCGTCTACGTCTTGTGGCCAGTCGCGCTCCTCGAAGAGGTAGTCGAAGTTGGTCAGAGTCCTCTTGCCCTCTTTGCCGTCGCCATCGGTGTCGTGAGTGAAGTCATGGTCCTCATCCTTCGTGACGAACGTGCCATTGAAGAATTCGGTGGCCGCGTCCGGACTGTTCGACAGCGCCTTCAGGTACCCGGTCATCGGGTCCCAGCCGGAGTCGGTGCCTGTGCGGTTGAGGAGCGGATCCATGCCTGTGCGCTGCCAGGCACTGTGACGGCCGTTGTCCGTGAACTTCTTCTCCGTCTCAATCAGCTTGTCGCCGTAGGTGTTGAGGAAACTGTCGTCGTAGTCGCCCCATCGCATCAGGTTGGTCATGACCTGACCACCGAGCGGGAAGCCGCCGTTGCGGCCGACAGGCTTGTCGACCATCTCGACCATCTTGCTCTTCCAGTCGGTCATGCCGGCCGAGTCGCTCTGTGTGGCGTTGGCGAGCGTGAGACTGAGGTTCTTCTGCAGGTCGTCGTACTGGTCGACTCGCTGACTGCCCAGCTCCCGGGCGCTGTGCGGGTCGTTGATGCCGGTCCAGAAGTTGAGCGTGCCCTCGGCCCCGAGGTTCGTGGCGAAGCGTTCCGCGAACAAGTCGTCGTTCGCGTACTTCTTCAGGCCGACGTTGAGCCTGTCGAACTCCTCGACGGTCATGTCCTCCGGCTTCTTCTTCGCCAGCCTGGCCAACTCGTCGGCCTCCTTGATGGCCTCGACCGCGGAGTCCCGGTTGTTGTAGTTGGCGTCGGAGAAGCCCAAAGTGCTCTGGTCCGCGATGGCCTGAAGAACGGTATTGGCCGAGCTGTCGCTCTCGGAGGCCTTGTCCAGAATCCCCTGGATTTCGTCGCGAAGTGCGGTGATGTCGCCCTTGTTGTCCCTGTCCTGCTGGGCTCGGGCTTCCGGCGGGACATTCGTGGTGACGGTGAACCCGCCCTCGTAGCCTAGGACCGTGAGCTTCTTCTGCCGACCTCGATCAATGGCATCGTTGAGCTTGCCTTTATAGATCTTCAGCTCGTCCCGCGTGTCCCTGAGGATATTGCGGATCGAATTTGCCTGTGTGTGCGCGTCCTCGAACTCACCGGCGGTCTTGCCGATGAACTCCTTGGAGACGGTGGCGTTCACGCCCGCCCAATTAGACTTGTTGGCCGCGCCCCTCAGACCTTTGTCGGCGGAGTCCTTCAGGTCCTCGAGATCGCCGACCATTGTCGTCCAGTCTTCGACGGCGTCATCGAGCAGCTTGAAGTTGGCGTCACGGAGAGCGTCGAGATCCATCAGTTGTCCTTCTTGTCCTTCTTCTCGCTCGGCTCGCCGTACACCGGGTTCTTCTTGCCCGGATCGCCGACTCGCTCGTCGAATCCCGCGTCCAGGGTGTCGATGCTGCTCATCTGCCGACGGATGTAGTGCTCGTCGTCCGCGTGCAGCTTCTTGGTGACGGACATGTGGTTCGAGATGTGGGCGCACGCGTCCATGAGGGAGCGGAGCTGCGCGTCCCAGCGGGTCGACACATGCTGGAGTCCGCCGCCCAGCGCGAAACCCTGCTTGGAGAGATCGCTGGCGGCCTTGTCGCTGTTGGCGACCGCGCTACGCCCCTTGGTCCACAGCTTGTCGTAGAGGTCGAACGCGTGCTGGCCGATCTTCGCCAGCTCGGCCTCACTCTTCCTGAGCTTGCCGTACTCAGTCGGGTCCGCCGGTAGGCTTCCGCCACCACCCGGATCCATCTGGTTCAGCTGCATCTGCGTCGACTGACGCTCCGCCGCCTGCGACTTCAGCTGCTCCCACTCGTCCCACGCCATCGGCGTGCTCCTTCCCCCGTGTCCTCGCCCGGCCAACTCACCGGACGATCGCGCTCCGGTCAGCGTAGCCAGACGTATTCACACGTTCGCGTTGCTACTCGGACTCTTCACAAGCCCCTGTGCAGATTTCTGGTGTCAGTCCTTGAGCCCACCGGACTGGAAGTAATCAATGTCGGTGAACCACCACACGGCCATCACGGCCGTCGCCGTCGCGAATGAGAGCAGCAGAATTCGCCGGGCCCGGTACCCCGCTTCCGACGGCTCGTTCGCGTCCGGGTCGCTGAAGCGACGCGCCTGGAAACGCCACCACAGCGCTTTCTGGTCAGCAAGTCCAAGACCAGCGAGCCAGAGGGCGAGCAGTATCAAGAAGATGCCCACGCCGACCATCAGAACGTCCTTTCCGGTTCGAACCCGATCTGCACCAACGGCTTCCCCCGCTTACGCGACACGAAGATCCCCCGACCCGCGGGCATCGGCCTTGGCCGGATGCCACCCAGAACGTCGCCCTCACCCGGGTCGCCGGCCATCACCACGCCTTGGGCCCCCAGCTCCTTCATCCGCTGGATGAAGGGCTCGTACGCCGCCCGCCCCGCGCCGGCCGAAGAGCGCGCGATGATGAAGCGGACGCCGACGTCCCGAGCGAACGGAAGGAGTTCCGTCAGCCCTCCCAGTGGATTCCCGCTCGACGTGGAGACCAGGTCGTAGTCGTCGACGATGACGAACACGTTCGGCCCGCGCCACCAGCTCCGGTCGCGCAGTTGCTGCGCGGTGACGTCGGCCGTGGGTGTGCGCCGCTGCATGAGGTCTGCGAGGGCGTCCATGTGGTGGCCCATGGCGTTGGACATGGGGATGTACTCAGCGAGGTGGGAAGCCGGGGTGACGTCCAGCAGGGAACGCCGGTTGTCGACGACGAACAGCTTGCAGACGTCGCCCGAGTAACGCTCCGTCAGGCGCTTGATGAGCAGCCGCAGCAGGTTCGACTTGCCCGACTCGCTCTCGCCGAAGACGAGCAGGAACGGGTCCTGCTCGAAGTCCACGAAGACCGGTTCGAGGTTGTCCTCGTCGAGGGCGAAGGCCACACCGCGGATCGGGAACAGGTGCCCCGGCGGAAGCTGTTCGGCGGGGAACTCGCGGGGCAGGAGCCGGACTTCGGGTGCCCCGGGTGCCTGCCAGTGCCGTGTGACCTCGGAGTTGAGCGCGGCCGTGGCATCGGCGAGGTCCGTGTCCGACGACAGCCCGTCGATCCGCGGAACGGCAGCCATGAAGTGCTGCTTCTGCGGCGTCTGGCCGCGGCCGGGCACGCCGGTGGGCACGTTGGCGGCGACCTTGCGGTCGAACTCGGAGTCCATGGTGTCGCCGAGCCGCAGCTCCAGGCGGTTCATGAGGTGGTCCTTGAGGTTCGACCGGACCTCCATGGACCTCGACGCGGTCAGGACGACGTGGATGCCGTAACCGAGACCGCGCGCGGCGATATCGACGACAAGCTGCTCCAGCGCTTCGTAGTCCGACCGGAAGTTCCCCCACCCGTCGATGACCAGGAACACGTCACCCCACGGCTGATCGTTCACGGAGATGTCGCCCCGCGCCCGCCGCGTCCGGAAGTCCGCGATCGACGCGATGCCCGCCGAGCGGAAGTACTCCTCGCGGCGCATCATCACGCCATAGACCTCGGCGACCGTACGCCGCACCTTCTCGGGATCGAGGCGCGAGGCCACCCCGCCGACATGCGGCAGCCCGGCCAACGCCGCCATACCGCCGCCGCCGAAGTCCAACCCGTAGAACTGCACTTCGTACGGAGTGTGGGTGAGCGCGAAGGACGCGATGAGCGTGCGCAGCAGCGTAGATTTGCCGGACTGTGGGCCGCCGAGGATCTGCATATGGCCCGCCGCGCCGGAGAAGTCGCACCACAGTGGGTCGCGGCGCTGCTCGTACGGCTTGTCGACCAGGCCGAGCGGTACGACGAGGCGGCCCGCCCCTTCGTAACCGGGCTGCGTGAGGCCGCGCCCCTGCACCGCTGCCAGTCCCGGCAGCAGCGCGTCCATCGACGGCGGGCTGTCCAGCGGCGGCAGCCACACCTGGTGGGCCGCCGCGCCCTGCCCCTCGAGGCGACGCACGATCACGTCGAGCACGGTGTCGGCGAGGGCGTCATCGGTGTCCGGCCCGGCCTCCGGGCGCTGTTGGGGCACCGCGGCGTACCGCACGGGCACCTCGGCCGCGGTGAACAGCACCGGCCGCCGGTCCACCGGGAGCGTCCCGTCCGGCGTGGCGCTCCGCGCCGAACCGGAGCGGTACACCCCGGAGACGTACGCCGCCTTGAAGCGCACCATCTCGTCCGTGCCGAACTTCAGGAACCCGGAACCCGGCACGTTCGGCAGCTCGTACGCGTCCGGGACGCCGAGCGCCGCGCGTGACTCGGCGGCAGAGAACGTCCGCAGACCGATGCGGTACGAGAGGTACGTCTCAAGGCCGCGCAGCCGACCCTCCTCCAGGCGCTGCGACGCCAGCAGCAGATGCACGCCCAGCGAACGGCCGATGCGGCCGATCTGCACGAACATCTCGATGAAGTCCGGCTTGGCGGTCAGCAGTTCGCTGAATTCGTCGATCACGAGAACCAGCGAGGGAATCGGCTGGAGCGCGGCGCCCGCCGCGCGCGCCTTCTCGTAGTCGTGGATGTTGGCGTAGTTGCCTGCGTCGCGCAGCATCTCCTGGCGGCGGTTGAGCTCGCCGCGGATGGAGTCGCCCATGCGGTCGACCAGCGTCAGGTCGTCCGCCAGGTTGGTGATCACGGCCGCGACGTGCGGCATCTGGGCCATGCCCGCGAACGTCGCACCGCCCTTGAAGTCCGCAAGGACGAAGTTCAGGGTCTCGGAGGAGTGGGTGACAGCCAGACCGAGTACGAGCGTACGCAGCAGCTCGGACTTGCCGGAACCGGTGGCTCCGACGCACAGACCGTGCGGCCCCATACCCTCCTGCGCCGCTTCCTTGAGGTCCAGCATCACCGGGCGGCCGTCCTCACCGAGGCCGATCGGGACGCGCAGCCGCTCGGCCTGCGAACGCGGTCGCCAGGTGCGCTTCGTGTCCACGGAGGCCGCATCGCCGAGGCTCAGCAGATCGGTGAACTCCAGGTTGGCGAGCAGCGGTTGGTCGTCGTCCCCACCGGTGACGACGCGCAGCGGGGCCAGTTGCCGGGCGAGGGCTTCGGCGGCCTCGTACGACAGCACGTCCGGCGTGCCTTCGTACACGAGCCCGTGTCCCGACTCCAGTCGCAGCGATCCCGGCTGTACGGCGATGGACAAGTCGCCGCGGCCGCCGTGCAGTTCGCCCGGCACGACCTCGACGACCGTCACGCCCTGCAACCCCTCGGGGCTGGCCAGCATCGATGTCGGGGGCAGCGAAAGACCGTCGAGGACGACGACGATGTGGGGTTCATCCGGCAGCGGGGCTCCGCTGGGGTGGAAGCGTGGGCGGCCCTGGAGGCGGGCGGTGAGCATCGACTCCAGCTCCATCGGATCGCCGGTGATCAGGCGCCGGCTGCCGGCTCCGTCGGCGGCGCCCGGCGCCTGACAGTGCGGCAGCCACTTGGTCCACTCCCACTGCGGTGCGGCATCACGACCGGCGGCGACCGCGATCACCAGGTCCTCGGGGGAGTGGAGTGACGCGAGCGAGGCGGTCAGCGCGCGGGCGGCGCTCCGCACCATGCCCGGCTCGCCGCTGACCGTCACGTGGTAGAAGGCGCGCAGCGAGACCGCCATCGGCAGGTCGTCCAGCGTGCTGTGGGTGGCCAGAAAGCGCTGCATCGCGCTCGCGGTGAGCGGCTCCAGCTGTTCCACCGGAGCGGTCTGGGACGGCACGAGCGGAGTGGCGAGCCCCTGCGGGCCGAGCCCCACGCGCACCTGCCCGAAGTCCTCGTCGCTCGCCCGGCGTTCCCACACCCGGCTGCCCTCGGCGACCAGCGCCCACAACTGCTCGGGCGACGGATGGAGGTAGTACTGCGCGTCGCGCTGGGCCTCGGCGGTGTCCACGGCGGAGCGCCGGGTCTGCGACAGATAGCGCAGATAGTCGCGCCGCAGGTCGGCCAGCTGCCCTTGGGTGCCGCGGCGGAAGCGGACGATCATCGCGATCGTCATGGCCACCGTCGAGGCGATCATCACCATGCCCATGATCCGCATGAACGGCTGCGGGCTCATGAAGAAGAAGACCACCGAGCCGCCCATGCCGAGCGTCGGCAGCAGCTGCATCAGGACGCCCTCCTGCTGCCCGCGCGGCAGCTCGGGCGGCGGCTGCAGGACGACCTCTTCCGTGGGCACTTCGGACGGCAGCGCCCGCGGTGGGCGCTTGACGACGATGTGGCTCACTACGCACCAATTCCCTTGCCGGACCGAGGTGTTCCGTCCGCCGCCCCGTGTCAGGCGGACGCCGATCGCGGTTTGCGATCCTACTGATCACCACTGACATCGGCGGGCGGTAAGGTGCCGGACATGCGTGTAAGCACACGCGAACCAGGCTGGATAAACAGGGCATTTCACCCTTCCAGGAGGGGTCCGAGCCCAAGTGGCGCCCGGTATAGCCGATTTGTCGGATGCCGCGCCTCGGCCCGCGAGGCCGTGTGCCGTAGCAGACGCAAAACATCCACATCGCACACACGCAACCAGCACCGGGTACGACCGGGCGTGATCGCAGAACCATCACGGAAATCTTCACTGAGGGGGAGCAGCAGGTGAGCATGACGGCCTCCGCGACAGCCACCGGAGCCGGAGGGCCCAGCCCCGGGACCCCGTCAGGGGCCGGCACGGGCCTCGGGTTCTGCCGGGTCACCATCGTCGCGCCCGACAGCCGGATCGACGTGGCCCTGCCCGACGACATGCCGGTCGCCGACATCTACCCGGAGATCCTTCGGCTGTCGCAGCAGAGCCCTGCCGAAGGCGCCCCGGTCGGCTATCACCTCGTACGCCGGGACGGCGCCGTCCTCGACGGTGCCCGCTCCTTCGCCGCGCAGCGCATCCTCGACGGCGAGATCCTCACCCTGCGTCCCTTCTCCGAGTCGCTGCCGCCCGCCGTCTTCGACGACGTCTCCGACGCGGTCGCCTCCGCTGTGACCCGTGACCGGACGCTGTGGGGCGGCGACCTCACGCGTGGCGCCGGACTCCTCGGCGGCGGACTGCTGGCGACCCTGCTCGCCTTCGTCGCGTGGACCGCCGACCCCCGGCACGACATGCACGGCCTGCCGGGCATCCTCGCCGGCGTCACGGGTCTGCTGCTGCTCGTCCTCGGCACGGTGCGGGCGCGGATCTACGACGACCGTGCCTCAGCGGTCGCGCTGGGTCTCGGAGCGCTGCCGAACCTCGGCGTGGCTGGTTCCGGACTGCTGGCCCTCCCCGAACAGCAGGGAGTGGGCAGGCTCCAGTTCCTGCTCGCCTGCGCGGCCGTACTGATCGCCTCCGTGATCCTCACCATCGCGTCGCCGCGCGCCGACGGTCCGTTCGTCGCCTTCGTCTTCGCCTCCGGTATCGGCCTGCTCACCACCTTCGTGGCGACCCTCACCGACCTGAAGCCCACTGAGACGGCCGCGTTGTGCGCCCCGCTCGCCGTGTGCGCCCTCGCCTTCCTGCCGGGCCTGTCCCTGCGGTTCGCCCGGCTTCCGATCGGCTTCGATCCGCCGCACGCGGCTCGCGGCGCGTACGGCGCCGACCCCGCGCCCCAGCAGCCGGTCGACGCCGAACGCATCACGGCGCAGGCCCGCCGCGGCCACGAACTCCTGGTCGGCCTCGTCGGCGGCTGCGCGCTGCTGGCCGTTGGCGCCTCGGCCGTGCTCGGGTTCTCCGACGACGTATGGGCGCAGCTGCTCGCCTTCGCCACCGGCGTCGCGATGCTGATGCGCGCCCACCTCTTCCGGTACACCGCGCAGGTCGCCGCCACGCTGGCCGCCGGGCTCGGCGCCCTGGTCCTGCTCGGCCTCGGCCTGGCGCTCAACCCGCCGACGACGCTCATCCGCGAGGCCCTGACCGGCGATCGGTCGGCCCTCGACATCCGCACGCTCTGGCTCGTCGCGGCCATCGCGGCCACCGCCGCACTGGTCACCGCCATCGGCCTGATCGTCCCGCGCCGCGGCGTCACCCCCTTCTGGGGCCGCTTCCTGGAGATCGCGGAGAGCTTCGTCCTGCTGACCCTGGTGCCGCTGACGCTGGCGGTCTTCGACGTGTACGCGGCCGCCCGAGCCATGACCAGCTGAAAGACCCTGACCACACGAGTTTCGGCCGCCGCCGTCCCCGTACGCCCGCTGCGCACGGCGGCGGCCCGCCAGGATCCCGACGACATCAGGGAGATCGGAGATCGGAGATCGGGGAGACGGGGACGAAGTCGCCCGGGGACAAGACGCAGTGGACGTACAAGGTCGCCCGTGGCGTCAAGGACGTCTGCCTGGTCTCCCTCGTGCCGGCCGCTGCCGCTGTCGCCGCAGGCGACCACGTTGATTCGGTCTCCCGAAGGGAGACGTTTCACGGGCCCGGCCCTCGGGCAAACGGGCCCGACCAGGCTGGTACGCTGTGTAACGGCCGTTCGTGTACGCACCCCCGGACCCCGCCCAAGGCACTCCGCAAGGAGCCGCTCAGGGATCTGGAGGACGCGCCCAGCGGATCCCCGCCTCCCGAGTAACGGAAGCTCCCCCGAGATACAGACCGGGGGCACTCGGTGGCTCATCACAGACTACGAGGAGTACGCGTGTCGCTCGACGCCGCTACGAAGAAGCAGATCATGACCGAGTTCGGCCAGAAGGAGGGCGACACCGGCTCCCCCGAGGTCCAGGTCGCCATGCTCTCGCGCCGTATCTCGGACCTGACCGAGCACCTCAAGACCCACAAGCACGACCACCACTCCCGCCGTGGTCTGCTGATCCTGGTCGGTCAGCGCCGTCGCCTGCTGCAGTACCTGGCGAAGAAGGACATCCAGCGCTTCCGTGCGCTGGTCGACCGCCTGGGCATCCGCCGCGGCGCGGCGGGCGCCAAGTAA
Source organism: Streptomyces sp. 2A115 (assembly GCF_052245575.1). NCBI lineage: Bacteria > Bacillati > Actinomycetota > Actinomycetes > Kitasatosporales > Streptomycetaceae > Streptomyces > Streptomyces sp. 2A115. The sequence continues at coordinate 115,780 of NZ_JBQQCG010000027.1, forward strand.
GACACCGTGGAGGGAGCGGTTCCCACTGATAGGGGGCCGCTCCCTTTGCTGTACGTGCTCTACGTGCGGAGTGTCACTGCCCCTTTGTAGTGTGGTAGCACAACGCAATACGTACGACACCTGGTGGTACCGCGACAGTGCACGGCGCTGACGCGGCCGCCCACCCAACGAGGAGAAGTGCACCTCGCCGCCGCCGGTCCTCGGTAGTGGCCCCCGGGGGATTGCGAGCCCCGGGTGCTTCGATCGAAGACCGGCCCGCACCAGATGGAGCGCTTCTCCGCAGGCGTCCTCCTGCCACACGGGCAGATCGGGACGAAAGACGCGAAAAGTATCGGAGAAAACGCTAGTGGAGAACGAGACCCACTACGCCGAGGCCGTTATCGACAACGGATCCTTCGGCACCCGCACCATCCGCTTCGAGACGGGCCGCCTGGCCAAGCAGGCCGCCGGCTCCGCCGTGGCGTACCTGGACGACGACACCATGGTGCTGTCGGCCACCACCGCCTCCAAGAACCCCAAGGACCAGCTCGACTTCTTCCCCCTCACGGTGGACGTCGAGGAGCGGATGTACGCCGCCGGCAAGATCCCCGGCAGCTTCTTCCGTCGTGAGGGCCGGCCGAGCGAGGACGCGATCCTCACCTGCCGCCTCATCGACCGCCCGCTGCGCCCGTCCTTCAAGAAGGGCCTGCGCAACGAGATCCAGGTCGTCGCCACGATCATGGCGCTCAACCCCGACCACCTGTACGACGTCGTGGCGATCAACGCCGCGTCCGCGTCCACGCAGCTGGCCGGTCTGCCCTTCTCCGGCCCGATCGGCGGCGTCCGCGTCGCGCTGATCAACGGCCAGTGGGTCGCGTTCCCGACGCACACCGAGCTCGAGGACGCCGTCTTCGACATGGTCGTCGCGGGCCGTGTCCTGGAGGACGGCGACGTCGCGATCATGATGGTCGAGGCCGAGGCCACCGACAAGACGATCCAGCTGGTGGCGGGCGGTGCCGAGGCGCCGACCGAGGAGGTCGTCGCCGCCGGTCTGGACGCCTCGAAGCCCTTCATCAAGGTGCTCTGCAAGGCCCAGGCCGACCTCGCCGCCAAGGCCGCCAAGCCGACCGGAGAGTTCCCGGTCTTCCTCGAGTACCAGGACGACGTCCTGGAGGCGCTCACCGCCGCGGTCAAGGACGAGCTCACCCAGGCGCTCACCATTCCGGGCAAGCAGGCGCGCGAGGCCGAGCTGGACCGCGTCAAGGGTCTGGCCGCCGAGAAGCTGCTCCCGCAGTTCGAGGGCCGCGAGAAGGAGATCTCCGCCGCGTACCGCTCGCTGACCAAGTCCCTGGTCCGTGAGCGCGTCATCAAGGACAAGGTCCGCATCGACGGTCGTGGCGTCACGGACATCCGTACGCTCGCCGCCGAGGTCGAGGCCATCCCGCGCGTGCACGGCTCGGCGCTGTTCGAGCGTGGCGAGACCCAGATCCTGGGCGTCACCACCCTGAACATGCTCCGTATGGAGCAGCAGCTGGACACCCTTTCCCCGGTGACCCGCAAGCGTTACATGCACAACTACAACTTCCCGCCGTACTCCGTCGGCGAGACCGGCCGCGTCGGCTCCCCGAAGCGCCGCGAGATCGGCCATGGCGCCCTCGCCGAGCGCGCCATCGTGCCGGTCCTGCCGACGCGCGAGGAGTTCCCCTACGCGATCCGTCAGGTGTCCGAGGCCCTCGGCTCCAACGGATCGACGTCCATGGGCTCGGTCTGCGCCTCCACCATGTCGCTGCTGAACGCCGGTGTGCCGCTCAAGGCCCCCGTCGCCGGTATCGCCATGGGCCTGATCTCCCAGGAGATCAACGGCGAGACGCACTACGTCGCCCTCACCGACATCCTCGGTGCGGAGGACGCCTTCGGCGACATGGACTTCAAGGTCGCCGGCACCAAGGAGTTCGTGACCGCCCTCCAGCTCGACACCAAGCTGGACGGCATCCCGGCCTCCGTCCTGGCCGCGGCCCTCAAGCAGGCCCGTGACGCCCGCCTCCACATCCTCGACGTGATGATGGAAGCGATCGACACGCCGGACGAGATGTCCCCGAACGCCCCGCGGATCATCACCGTCAAGATCCCCGTGGACAAGATCGGCGAGGTCATCGGCCCGAAGGGCAAGATGATCAACCAGATCCAGGAGGACACCGGCGCGGACATCACGATCGAGGACGACGGCACCATCTACATCGGTGCTGTCGACGGCCCGTCCGCCGAGGCCGCTCGCGCGACGATCAACTCGATCGCAAACCCGACCATGCCGGAGGTCGGCGAGCGCTACCTGGGCACCGTCGTGAAGACGACGACCTTCGGTGCGTTCGTGTCGCTGCTCCCGGGCAAGGACGGTCTGCTGCACATCTCGCAGATCCGTAAGCTCGCGGGCGGCAAGCGCGTGGAGAACGTCGAGGACGTGCTCGGTGTGGGCGCCAAGGTCCAGGTCGAGATCGCCGAGATCGACTCCCGCGGCAAGCTCTCCCTCATCCCCGTGATCGAGGGCGAAGGCGACGATGACGACAAGAAGGACGACACCGACAAGTGACGTCGAGTAGCTCCACGGCGACGGCCCGCACCTCCTCGGAGGCGCGGGCCGTCGCCCGTACCCAAACCCTGATCAAGGGCGAGAACGGCATCGGTACGGTCCGCAAGACCACCCTCCCCGGGGGCTTGCGCGTCATCACCGAGACCCTGCCCTCCGTGCGCTCCGCCACCTTCGGCATCTGGGCGCACGTCGGCTCGCGCGACGAGACGCCGGCTCTGAACGGCGCCACGCACTACCTGGAACACCTCCTCTTCAAGGGCACGAACCGCCGCAGTGCGATGGACATCTCCTCCGCCCTCGACGCGGTCGGCGGCGAGATGAACGCCTTCACGGCGAAGGAGTACACGTGCTACTACGCGCGCGTGCTCGACACCGACCTCCCCCTCGCGATCGACGTGGTCTGCGACATGTTGACGGGCTCGCTCATCCTCGAAGAGGACGTCAACGTCGAGCGCGGCGCGATCCTCGAAGAGATCGCGATGACCGAGGACGACCCGGGCGACTGCGTGCACGACCTGTTCGCGCACACCATGCTCGGCGACACCCCGCTCGGCCGCCCGGTCCTCGGCACCGTCGACACGGTCAACGCTCTCACCGCGGACCGCATCCGCCGCTTCTACAAGAAGCACTACGACCCGACGCACCTTGTCGTCGCCTGCGCTGGCAACGTCGACCACAACAAGGTCGTACGCCAGGTCCGCGCGGCCTTCGAGAAGGCGGGCGCCCTGAAGCAGCTGGACGTCACCCCGATCGATCCGCGCCACGGCTCCCGCACCATCCGCACCGCGGGCCGCGTCGAACTGCTCGGCCGCAAGACCGAGCAGGCCCACGTCGTCCTCGGCATGCCGGGCCTGCCCCGCACCGACGAGCGCCGCTGGGCCCTGGGCGTCCTGAACACCGCGCTCGGCGGCGGCATGTCCTCCCGCCTCTTCCAGGAGGTACGGGAGAAGCGCGGCCTGGCCTACAGCGTGTACTCGTACACCTCGGGCTTCGCCGACTGCGGGCTCTTCGGTGTGTACGCGGGCTGCCGCCCGAGCCAGGTCCACGACGTACTGAAGATCTGCCGCGACGAGCTCGACCAGGTCGCCGAACACGGCCTGTCCGACGACGAGATCGGTCGTGCCATCGGCCAGCTCCGGGGCTCAACGGTCCTCGGTCTCGAGGACACCGGCGCGCTGATGAACCGTATCGGCAAGAGCGAGCTGTGCTGGGGCGAGCAGATGTCGGTCGACGACATGCTGGCCCGGATAGCGGAGGTCACCCCGGACGACGTACGGGACGTGGCCCGCGACATTCTGGGACAGCGGCCCTCGCTGTCGGTCATCGGCCCGCTGAAGGACAAGCAGGCGTCCCGTCTGCAGGAAGCGGTCGCGTAAGCCAACGTGAGTCCGCGTAGGTCGGCGTAAGTCCTCGACTAAGGAATCAGGAACATGAGCAAGCTGCGCGTGGCGGTCCTCGGAGCCAAGGGCCGTATCGGATCCGAGGCGGTACGAGCCGTCGAGGCCGCCGATGACATGGAGCTGGTGGCCGCCCTCGGCCGCGACGACAAACTCGAGACGCTGGTGGACGTCGGCACCCAGGTGGTCGTCGAACTGACCACGCCCGCCTCGGTCATGGGCAACCTCGACTTCTGCGTGCGCCACGGCGTCCACGCAGTGGTGGGTACGACGGGCTGGACCGACGAGCGCCTCGCGCAGCTGAACACCTCGCTCGCCGCGTCGCAGGAGACGGGCGTACTCATCGCCCCGAACTTCTCCATCGGCGCCGTCCTCACCATGAAGTTCGCCCAGGTCGCGGCGCCCTACTTCGAGTCGGTCGAGGTCATCGAGCTGCACCACCCGAAGAAGGTGGACGCCCCGAGCGGCACCGCCACCCGCACCGCCCAGCTCATCGCCGCCGCCCGGCAGCAGGCGGGCAGCGCCGCACAGCCCGACGCCACAGTGACGGCCCTGGACGGCGCGCGCGGCGCGAACGTCGACGGCGTCCCCGTACACGCGGTGCGGCTGCGCGGCCTGCTCGCCCACCAGGAGGTGCTGCTCGGCGCCGAGGGGGAGACCCTCACCATCCGCCACGACTCGCTGCACCACAGCAGCTTCATGCCGGGCATCCTGCTCGGCGTACGTCGCGTCGTGGACACCCCGGGCCTCACTTTCGGCCTGGAACACTTCCTGGATCTGAAGTAGCAGCGATGCGCGCGAAGATCACTTACGCCGTCACGGCCGCCGTCCTGGTCGTCTACTTCGTCCTGGTCGGCAGCCGCGGGCTGATGCTGATACGGAACGGCACGCTGCTCACCGTCACCTTCGGCATCGCAGTCCTCGTCCTGCCGGTGATCGGCATCTGGTTCCTCTGGAAGAACACCCAGTTCGTCAAGAAGGCCAACCAGCTCGCCGCCGAACTCGACGCCGAAGGCGGCCTGCCCGTCGACGAGTTGAAGCGCACGCCGGGCGGCCGCATCGACCGCGACTCGGCCGACGAGGTCTTCACCCGGCGCAAGGCCGAGACGGAGGACGCTCCCGATGACTGGCGCAGCTGGTTCCGCCTCGCGATCGCCTACCACGACGCCCGCGACACCCCACGCGCCCGCAAGGCGATGCAGCACGCGATCGCCCTGCATGAGGGAAAGCCGGTACGGGCCTGAGCGCCACGACAGCAGCGCCATGACAGCGGTACGACATCGACACGCCGAAGGGGCCGATCCGCACACCCGCGGACCGGCCCCTTCGTGCTGCGGCTGAGGTCGTACTGTCGCTCAGGCGGACTGCCGGTATTCGTCCGCCCACACCTCGACGCCGTCCGCCGCCCGGTCGAAGGCCTCCGGGCGTCCCAGGAAGTCCGCGTCGTGTGTGGTCAGCAGCGGAGTCGGATCGTCACCCGACCGGTCCCTGCGGACGAGGACGAGCGCCTGCCCCTGCACCGTGCGCGGCAGTCCGAACCAGCGCACCGGTTGCTGGACCGTCCGCACCACCCCGACCTGCGCCCACGGCGCCGTATGAGTACTGAGGAAGCGCACGCGGCGGAGACCGTACGCGCTCACCCACGCGCCCATGCGCAGCAGTCGCAGGGCGCACACGATGACGACCGCCGCGATCCCCAGGCACACCGCGCCGGCGGACAGAGTGCCGGTCATGGCGATGATGACCGCCGCGAACAGCACGTACGACGCGAGCAGCAGCAGAAGCGCGGCCGCACCGACCCGCCACGGACCGGGCCGGTAGGGGCGCCGCCAGTGGTCGCGGTCGTCGAACGGCAACGCGAGATCATCCGTGACCTCGTCAAAGGCGCGGTCGGCGGTCAGGAAGGGCAGGGGCACGACGGATCCTCACTCAATCCACGCATGGGCTATGCCCGGTGAGGCTACCTAGCGGTGTCCCCGCTCACCACCCTTGGGGGTCCTGTGGGGGTCCTCCCGCGCCATTCGGGCCATGGGGGAGAGTCAGCGCCCCTGTGACGCTTCGGATTGCTGCGTACGCGCAGGTGACTGGTCGACCGACAGCGCGGGCAGACCCAGGAGGAGGGAGCCTGCGAGGCCCGCGACAACGGTGAGACCTATGAGCCATCGGCCGGCTATCTCTCCGGCGGAGACGCGCTCCCGCGGCGGGCGGGTGACGTTGCTACGGAACTTGTCGGCTTCGGCGATGAAGGCGAACGGAACGGGCTCGCGCCGACGCAACATGGGGCTTGCTTCTCCTCAGGAGACTCGAAGGGATCGGGTGACTCGAACGAATCACTGTCACCAACACAGACGAGCGGATGCCCCAAATGGTGCCCACTTTCACCGAATTCGCAGAAGTTCGGCAAAGAATGTCGCGGCACGGCACCGCACGCCCCGTTGTCAGTGCCGAGCCGTAGAGTGGACGCCGCCCGAGCAGCGATGGGAAGGACTCTCCAAGCCGTGACCGACACACCCGCCGACGACCCCAAGCCCAGCTTCCGCAGTGATGTCTCCGTCGAGCTGGTCAAGCACACAGCCTCCGACTCCGACGTACTGTTCGCCGCCCGCGTCTCGACCGTCGGGGAGCAGTCCCTGGACGAGCTGGGGAAGGACCCGGAGCGTTCCAAGGGTCTGATCAACTTTCTGATGCGGGACCGGCACGGCAGCCCCTTCGAGCACAACTCGATGACCTTCTTCGTCAGCGCCCCGATTTTCGTTTTCCGCGAGTTCATGCGGCACCGCGTGGGCTGGTCGTACAACGAGGAGTCGGGTCGGTACAGGGAGCTCCAGCCGGTCTTCTACGTCCCGGCCGAGTCCCGCAAGCTGGTCCAGGAGGGTCGCCCCGGCAAGTACGTCTTCGTGGAGGGCACCCAGGCCCAGCAGGAGCTCACGGGCCGCGTCATGGAGGACTCCTACCGTCACGCGTATGAGGCGTACCAGGAGATGCTCGCCGCCGGGGTCGCCCGCGAAGTCGCCCGTGCGGTCCTCCCGGTGGGCCTCTTCTCGTCGATGTACGCGACGTGCAACGCCCGTTCGCTGATGCACTTCCTGGGCCTGCGCACGCAGCACGAGCTCGCCAAGATCCCGTCCTTCCCGCAGCGGGAGATCGAGATGGTCGGCGAGAAGATGGAGGCGGAGTGGGCGAAGCTCATGCCCCTCACGTACGCCGCCTTCAACGCCAACGGGCGCGTGGCGCCGTAGCGCACCTCCATCGCCCCGTCGGGCACATCTGTACGGGTCAGCCGAGTGAAGTGTCCGTATTGCGGCATTTCGCGAAGTTCATCTAGCCTGATCAAACGGACCCGGCACTGCTTGAACCCCCGAGCAGGCAGTGCCGGGTTCCACCTTTGTCATGACTTGTCGACTCCCCCGAGGGCAGACCGCACGTTGAGCAGCGAGTAGCGTGTTACCCATGGCTCCGACCTCCACTCCGCAGACCCCCTTCGGGCGGGTCCTCACCGCCATGGTCACGCCCTTCACGGCGGATGGCGCACTCGACCTCGACGGCGCGCAGCGGCTCGCTACCCACCTGGTGGACGCAGGCAACGACGGCCTGATCATCAACGGCACCACGGGTGAATCCCCGACCACCAGCGACGCGGAGAAAGCGGATCTCGTACGAGCCGTACTGGAGGCGGTCGGCGACCGCGCCCACATCGTCGCCGGGGTCGGCACGAACGACACGCACCACAGCATCGAGCTGGCCCGAGCCGCCGAAAAGACCGGCGCACACGGCCTGCTCACCGTGACGCCGTACTACAACAAGCCCCCACAGGAGGGCCTGTACCGCCACTTCGCGGCGATCGCCGACGCGACCGAACTCCCGGTGATGCTCTACGACATCCCCGGCCGCAGTGGCGTACCGATCAACACGGAAACGCTCGTGCGCCTGTCCGAGCACCCGCGTATCGTCGCGAACAAGGACGCCAAGGGCGACCTCGGCCGCGCCAGCTGGGCCATCGCCCGCTGCGACCTCGCCTGGTACTCCGGCGACGACATGCTGAACCTGCCGCTGCTCTCCGTGGGCGCGGTCGGCTTCGTCTCCGTCGTCGGTCACGTCGTCACCCCCGAGCTGCGGGCCATGATCGACGCGTACATCAGCGGCGACGTCCAGAAGGCCACCGAGATTCACCAGAAGCTGCTCCCGGTCTTCACCGGCATGTTCCGCACCCAGGGCGTCATGACGACCAAGGCCGCGCTCGCCCTCCAGGGCCTGCCCGCTGGACCGCTGCGCCTGCCCATGGTCGGCCTGTCGCCCGAGGAGACCGCCCAGCTCAAGATCGATCTTGCCGCCGGCGGGGTACAGCTCTAACACAGACTTCACAACTGAATACGTACGAACACGCAGGCCAGAGCGCCTGCGTCACCCAGACAACTGCTACTGCACGAACGTCACGCGCGCCACGTGCCCTGCCAGGTACGTGGCGCGTGTGGTGAGGAGAGTCTTTTGAGTCATCCGCATCCTGAACTCGGCGCTCCGCCGGCGCTCCCGAACGGCGGCCTCCGGGTCACCCCGCTCGGCGGCCTCGGCGAAATCGGCCGAAACATGACGGTCTTCGAGTACGGCGGCCGCCTTCTGATCGTCGACTGCGGGGTGCTCTTCCCCGAGGAGGAGCAGCCCGGAATCGACCTGATCCTGCCGGACTTCAGTTCCGTCAGGGACCGCCTCGACGACATCGAGGGCATCGTCCTCACGCACGGTCACGAGGACCACATCGGCGGCGTCCCCTATCTCCTCCGCGAGAAACCGGACATCCCGCTGATCGGCTCCAAGCTGACCCTCGCCCTCATCGAGGCGAAGCTCCAGGAGCACCGCATCCGCCCCTACACGCTGGAAGTCGCGGAGGGGCACCGCGAGCGGATCGGCCCCTTCGACTGCGAGTTCGTTGCGGTCAACCACTCCATCCCGGACGCCCTCGCGGTCGCCATCCGCACCCCTGCGGGCATGGTGGTCCACACCGGCGACTTCAAGATGGACCAGCTCCCGCTGGACGGTCGGCTCACGGATCTGCACGCGTTCGCGCGCCTGAGCGAGGAAGGCATCGATCTCCTCCTCGCGGACTCGACGAACGCCGAGGTCCCGGGCTTCGTCCCGCCCGAGCGTGACATCTCGAACGTCCTGCGCCAGGTCTTCGGAGGCGCCCGCAAGCGGATCATCGTGGCCAGCTTCGCCAGCCACGTCCACCGGATCCAGCAGATCCTGGACGCGGCCCACGAGTACGGCCGCCGGGTCGCTTTCGTCGGCCGCTCAATGGTCCGCAACATGGGCATCGCCCGTGACCTCGGCTACCTGAAGGTCCCGCCGGGCCTGGTGGTCGACGTCAAGACGCTCGACGACCTCCCGGACCACGAGATCGTGCTGGTCTGCACGGGTTCCCAGGGCGAACCGATGGCCGCGCTCTCCCGGATGGCGAACCGCGACCACCAGATCCGCATCGTCCAGGGCGACACGGTGATCCTGGCGTCGTCGCTCATCCCCGGAAACGAGAACGCGGTCTACCGCGTCATCAACGGCCTGACACGCTGGGGCGCCAACGTCGTCCACAAGGGCAACGCCAAGGTGCACGTCTCGGGCCATGCCTCCGCCGGTGAGCTGCTGTACTTCTACAACATCTGCAAGCCGCGCAACCTGATGCCGGTCCACGGTGAATGGCGCCACCTGCGCGCCAACGCCGAGCTCGGCGCCCTCACCGGCGTCCCGCACGACCGCATCGTGATCGCCGAGGACGGCGTCGTCGTCGACCTCATCGAGGGCAAGGCCAAGATCACGGGCAAGGTCCAGGCCGGATACGTGTACGTCGACGGCCTCTCGGTCGGCGACGTCGGCGAACCCGCACTCAAGGACCGCAAGATCCTCGGAGACGAGGGCATCATCTCGGTCTTCGTGGTGATGGACTCCAGCACCGGCAAGATCACCGGTGGTCCACACATCCAGGCCCGCGGCTCGGGCATCGACGACTCCGCCTTCAGCGACGTCCTCCCCAGGATCACCGAGGTCCTGGAGCGGTCGGCGCAGGACGGCGTCGTCGAACCCCACCAGATGCAGCAGCTCATCCGCCGCACGCTGGGCAAGTGGGTCTCGGACACCTACCGCCGTCGGCCGATGATCTTGCCGGTCGTGGTCGAGGTCTGACCTCGCCCCGTACGCGTGAACCCTGAGCGGGGCGCCCCAACTTTTACCTAAG
>NZ_JBQQCG010000270.1:0-520 GCF_052245575.1 Streptomyces sp. 2A115
GCGACGCCGCCGCGTACATGCGGCCCAACTTCTTCGTCAACACCCCTGACATCCTGCACGAGTTCCTCCAGCACGGCGGCCGGCCGGCCTTCGAGCTGAGGGCGGTGCTGGCCGCGACGCTGTCGCCCACCTGGGGTGTCTACAGTGGATTCGAGCTGTGCGAGGGCGTGCCGGTGCGGGACGGCAGCGAAGAATACCTGGATTCGGAGAAGTACCAACTGCGTCCGCGAGACTGGGAGTCGGCGGAGCGCGAGGGTCGTAGCATCGCCCCCCTGATGGCCGAACTCAACGCGATCAGGCGCCGCAGCCCGGCCCTCCGGCAGTTGCGCGATCTGCACTTCCACCACGTGGACAAGGAGGCGGTGATCGCGTACTCGAAACGGAGCGGATCGAACACGGTTCTGGTGGTTGTGAACCTCGACCCTCACCACACCCAGGAGGCCACGGTCTCGTTGGACATGCCGCGACTCGGCCTGGACTGGCACGAGTCGATGCCGGTGCGCGACGAGCTCACCGGCGC
>NZ_JBQQCG010000271.1:0-520 GCF_052245575.1 Streptomyces sp. 2A115
GCGCCGGTGAGCTCGTCGCGCACCGGCATCGACTCGTGCCAGTCCAGGCCGAGTCGCGGCATGTCCAACGAGACCGTGGCCTCCTGGGTGTGGTGAGGGTCGAGGTTCACAACCACCAGAACCGTGTCCGACTGGGTGTGCTTGCTGTACGCGATCACGGCGTCGTTGTCGGCTTTGTGGAAGTGGAGATTCCTGAGCCGACGCAGTGCGCCGTGTTCCCGCCTGATCCGGTTGAGAGAGCTGATGAGGGGTGCGATGGACCGTCCTTCACGCTCGGCCGAATCCCAGTCCCGAGGCCGGAGTTGGTACTTCTCCGAGTCGAGATAGTCCTCACTGCCCGCCCTGACCGAGGTGTTCTCGCACAGCTCGTATCCGGCGTACATCCCCCAGGTCGGCGACAGCGTCGCGGCCAGCACCGCCCTCAGCTCGAAGGCCGGCCGGCCGCCGTGCTGGAGGAACTCGTGCAGGATGTCAGGGGTGTTGACGAAGAAGTTGGGCCGCATGTACGCGGCGGCGTCGC
>NZ_JBQQCG010000272.1:0-519 GCF_052245575.1 Streptomyces sp. 2A115
GCGCCGCGTTGGGATGAGGGCACGGTTCTGATCACGGGTGCGACGGGGACGCTGGGCGGGATTCTGGCCCGTCATCTGGTCGTCGAGCAGGGCGCGCGGCGGCTGCTGCTGCTGAGCCGGCGTGGTGAGGGTGCTCCGGGTGCGGCCGAGTTGAGGGCGGAGCTGGAGGGTCTGGGCGCTGAGGTTTCGTTCGCTGCGTGTGATGCGGCGGATCGTGAGGCGCTGGCTGGGGTGCTGGCCGGGGTTCCGGTGGAGTTTCCGGTGTCCGCGGTGGTGCATACGGCGGGTGTTCTGGATGACGCGGTGCTGGGTGAGTTGACCGGTGAGCGGCTGGATGCGGTGGTGCGGCCGAAGATCGACGCGGCGTGGAACCTGCATGAGCTGACGAGGGATCTGCGGTTGTCGGCGTTCGTGCTGTATTCGTCGATCGCGGGTCTGATCGGTAATGCGGGCCAGGCCAACTACGCGGCGGGCAACACGTTTTTGGACGCGCTGGCCCAGCACCGGCATGCGCAGGGG
>NZ_JBQQCG010000273.1:0-518 GCF_052245575.1 Streptomyces sp. 2A115
CCGAAGCCGGTGGCCCAACCCCTCACGGGGAGGGAGCTGTCGAAGGTGGGACTGGCGATTGGGACGAAGTCGTAACAAGGTAGCCGTACCGGAAGGTGCGGCTGGATCACCTCCTTTCTAAGGAGCACTTCTCACCAGGAGCCCTCGGGTGACTGGTCAGAGGCCAGTACACCGGCGTACGTCCGGTGCTGGTTGCTCATGGGTGGAACGTTGATTATTCGGCACACTTGATCGTCTTCTCCTTCCAGTACTGCCCGAACGGGTGTGGAACGTTGAGGGAAGCGGCGAGTGGGCCGGGCACGCTGTTGGGTGTCTGAGGGTACGGGCTTGTGTGTTGAGTCTGTTTCTTCAGTGCCGGCCCCGGTGCAGCACCAAGGTTTTGGTGTGTGACGGGTGGTTGGTCGTTGTTTGAGAACTGCACAGTGGACGCGAGCATCTGTGGCCAAGTTTTTAAGGGCGCACGGTGGATGCCTTGGTACCAGGAACCGATGAAGGACGTGGGAGGCCACGATAGTCCC
>NZ_JBQQCG010000028.1:0-122777 GCF_052245575.1 Streptomyces sp. 2A115
CCCCCCCCCCCCCCCCCCCCCCCCCGCGGCATCATCGTGGTCGTCAGACACGCTGCCACAGGGCCGGAGTGAGGGCGGGCCGCCACGCACCCTGCGCCTGATGCGCCTGCACGCACCGGTACGAGACGCCGTCAAGAGTCACCCGGGCTCCGACCTCGTAGACCCGGCTCGCGGCCCAGCCACCCGTCTGGCCGTCCTGGGGAGCCGGCGTACCGCTCTCCCCCGTGCTGGTCTTGAGGGTGAGGCCGTACGCGCTGAGCAGCGGGTTGATGGGCTGGTAGAAGGTTGTTCCGCCGCTCTCGCAGTCGCCGGAGCCCCCCGACGTGACGCCCTGAGCCTGGGTTCCCGAGACGTACGAGCCGCCGGAGTCGCCCGGCTCCGCGCACACCGTCGTGCGGGTCACGCCGTCTACGGTGCCCTCGTTGTAGTCGACGCTGGTGTCGTGCTGCTCGATCGTTCCGCAGTGCCAGCCGGTGGTGGAACCGGACCGGCAGATCGCGGCGCCCGACAGAGCCTGCGCCGAGCCGGCGGTCTGAACGTTCTTGTCACCCTCCCCCTTGACGTGGGGCGTTGCGGTCCAGTCGCTGTTGACGCCCACCCACGACATGTCCTGACCGGGGAAGACGGCGGCCTGGAAGGTGCCCTGGTCGACCTTGTTGAAGCCGGCGGTCTTGGCGCCCGCCTGCCCGCAGTGGCCGGCCGTGGCGAACCCCTGCTGGTCGCCCTTGGTGACGGCGAATCCCACGGAACAGCGGGCGGTGCCGTCGATGTAGTAGGCGTCACCACCCCGGATGTCGTGCAGGGCGCGAGGCCGTTCCGCCGACACCCTGACGGTGACGAGCCCGCGGTCGACGCGGGCGGCCGCGATGAGCCTGTCCGCGGCGGCACGGCTCGTGGCCTGCACCGTCACCCGGTTGGTCCGCACGTCGACGTACCGAACCGGCGTGTCGAGGGCCTTGCCGGTCACGGCGCCGTCCAGCTTCGCCTTGGCGGCCTTCAGGTCCGCCAGTCCGTTCCTGACGACCACCGCCTTGGCCCCACCGGCCTTGATGGCGGGGACGTTCGCGGCGTCGGTGGTCGCGACGGTCAGGTCGGCGGAGGTCGCCCCGCCCACCCAGGCTCCCGCGAAGTGCTTGCCCAGCGCGTTCTGGAGCCGGCCGGCGCGCGTGCCCGCCTCTGCCTCGTTCACCAGGCGCTTCCTGGCCTGTGTGTCCGTCAGGCGCAGGTCACGCATCAGCGCGTGCAGAACCGCGGACGACGGTTTGTTGGCGCCGAGCGTCTCGGCGGCGGAAGGCGCCGGTGCCGGCGCGGGGGGCTCGACGGCCGCGGCCGCGGGTAGCCCCGTGAGCGCGAGCGCGCCGAGCACGGTCAAGGCGGCACAGCCGGCTCCGGCGTGTCTGTGGACCATCAGGTGTCTCCTCGGTTTCGGTGGCGGGAAGGGCCTCCAAACCCTAGGTTTCGCCGATGAAGACTCAGAAAATGCTTATTTCCTACTAGTTCCGCGCTTTGGGAGACATGAAGGGCCCGCCCGGCGGAGTACAGGATGCCGAGGGACCGACGTATCAGGTAACTGGCGCTCGGCGACCGCCCCGGAGGCAGGACGTCGACGAGGAGAGTCGGCGAGGAGAACTGCCCTTCCTCACGCGGGCTTGAGGCCCGGGTCGCCGGCTTCGGTCACGAAGGACGCGGCGGTCGTGATCGGCGCGCCCGGCTTCGTCACGGCGGTCACGGTCCTGAAGTCGGCCCGCGCCGTCTGCCGGTCCAGTCGGACCCTCACATAGCCGCGCCGCCCGTTGTAGAACTTGAGATGCGGGTTGGCCTTGAGGTAGGTGGCCCAGTTGGGGGGCTTCTCGGCGCCGTCCCTGCCGCTCGCGACAGAGGTGGCGACGATCTCCGTACCCAGGGTCTTGGACTCCGGATCGTCGAAGTCGTCCTTGATGTCGAAGGCGTACCCGACGTGCACGTCCCCGGTCATCACCACCAGGTTCTCCACCCCGGCCGATTTCGCACCGTCGAGGATCCGCCGCCGCGAGGCCCGGTAGCCGTCCCAGGCGTCCATGGACATCTTCGCGTTGGCGTTGAGGTCGAGTTTGCGCTGCGAGAAACAGACTTGTTGCGGCATCACATTCCACAGGGCCTGCGAGTCGCGCCAGCCGTCGATCAGCCAGTTTTCCTGCGCGGCCCCCGTCATCGTGCGCGCCGGGTCGTCCGACTCGGCGCCGACAAGAACGTGTTTGGTGTCCCCGTGCAACTGGTCGGAGCGGTACTGCCGGGTGTCGAGGACGTCGAACTGAGCGAGCCTGCCCCACTGGAGCCGACGGTAGAGCTGCATGTCCGGACCATTGGGCCGCTGTGCGCCGCGCAGCGGCTGGTTCTCCCAGTGCGCCCGGTAGGCGGCGGCGCGACGCAGCAGGAACGCCTCCGGCGGGTCGTTGTTCTCGCTGATGGCGCCCGCGTAGTTGTTCTCGGTCTCGTGGTCGTCCCAGGTGACCACGAAGGGGTGTGCCGCGTGGACCGCCCGCAGGTCCGGGTCGCTCTTGTAAAGGGCGAAGCGCAGCCGGTAGTCCTCCAGGGTCATGGCCTCACGGTTGAAGAGGTCGGGCAGCTTGCGGTCGGTGTAGTTTCGCGCGCCGCCCACGGAGTTCACGGCGTACTCGTACAGGTAGTCGCCGAGATGGAAGACCATGTCGACGTCGTCGTCCTGGGCGAGATGGCGGTGCACCGTGTAGTACCCGTCCGTGTAGGCCTGGCAGGCGACGGCGGCGTAGGTGAGCTTCGCGGCGGCGGCAGTGGTGGCAGGCGCCGTGCGCGTACGGCCCGTCTCGCTGATCCAGGTTCCGGTCTTGAACCGGTAGTAGTAGACACGGTCGGGCTCGAGGCCGTCGACGTCGACGTGCAGGGTGTGGTTGTACTCGGGATAGGCGATGGCGATGCCGCTGCGGGCGGTCTCCCGGAAGCGCTCGTCGGTGGCCACCTCCCACTCGACGACGACGAACTGCCGGGGCAGACCGCCGTCCGGCTCGTACGGGGCGGGGGCGAGCCGGGTCCACAGCAGCACGGAGCCGGGCATCGGGTCTCCGGAGGCGATGCCGAGCGTGAACGGATCGGTGGAGATCTTCGCCGCGTCTAGTTCGGCGGAGCCTGCCGCGCCCCGGGCCGGCAGGTTGGTGGTGAAGGCAAGGGCGGCGGCCGCGGCGGTGACGGTGAAAAAGCGGCGGCGCCCGAAGTGCCGGGCGGCCGCGCGTAGTTGGGGGTCGTGTCCTGAAGCGGTGTACTGCCGCAGAGATCTACGACGGCCTGTCGGGGCCATGGGGCCTCCTCTCGCGGTTGATTGCATGAGGACCGATGTGTCGCGTGCGACAAAGTCGCATGAAGCGAACTTCTGAATGCTAAACAGATAAAGATCACAATCACGGCAGGCGCGAGATCCCGAGAGCGTCGGGGCCGCCTCAGCGACGGCTCCTGCGCGGCGGCCGGCGCCTCGATGGCCAGGCCGGTGCGGTCGACGGGTTCATATACGCGAACCCCAACGACGCGCGGGCATGTGGATGTCCGGGTTCTCGCTGCATACCCCTTGACGCGTTCAGCGCTGCCGATCCAATAATGAGCGTCCACATATCTAAACCATGTTTTCGCTTGTGGACATGGATCCTGATTGCGCTCGGCTCGGGCCTGCCTCACCCACAGGGGCAACTGGTCCGTCGGCAGCGGATTCGTACCTTGAACAGCGCGGAGGAACAGTGATCGGTCCAGGCTCGGTGCGAACTCGTTCGACCGCCCGTCTCCGCCGGGGGCGAACGGCGGGCGCGTTGACGTCCGTCATCGCTCTGCTCGCCGTCTCCGGATGCTCTGTGGCGGGCGCCGACCCCATCGGTGAAGGCCCCGACACCTTGCGCGTCGTCCTGCCCGAGGAGCCACCGACCCTCGAGCCCTGCGACGCCTCACTCACCGCGACGGGCCGGGTGACGCGCGCCAACATCACGGAAGCGCTCACCGAACGCGACGCGTCCACCGGACGACTGGAACAGGCGCTGGCCACCAAGTGGACACGCGCCTCACCCACTTCATGGACCTTCACCCTCCGCGAGGGGGTCAAGTTCCATGACGATTCCCCGCTCACGGCCGCGGCCGCCGCGTTCTCGATCAAGCGCGCCACGGATTCGGACCTCAACTGCAACGTCAACGGATACATCTTCGCGGACAGCAAGGTCACCGCCACGGCGGTCGACGACACGACACTCGAGGTCACCACGGCGAAGCCGGACCCGATCCTTCCCTTGCGCCTGTCCTTCGTCGAGATCGTGCCGACGAGTACGGATCCCAAAGCCAGGGTGCGCAAGCCGATCGGCACCGGGCCGTACCGGATCGACGAATGGAGCCAGGGCCGCTTTCTGCGCCTGAAGCGCTTCCCCGGGTACTGGGGCAAGGCCCCCGAGTACGCCGCGGCCAAGTACGTCTGGCGGGCGGAGGGCAGTGTTCGCGCGGCGATGGTGACGAACGACGAGGCGGATGTCGCGATCGGGCTCGCTCCCGAGGACGGGGCCGGCGACCGGGCGGTCGAGTACGTCACGAACGAGGTCTCGTACCTGCGGATGGACGCCGCGAAGGCGCCTCTTGACGACATCCGGATCCGCCGGGCCATCAACTACGCCATCGACAGGGAAGGACTGGTCACGGCGGTCTTCTCGGGCCGGCCGAGCGGGCAGCTCGTGTCGAAGGGCGTCACCGGACACAACCCGCGTGTCCAACCGTGGCCGTACGACCCTGAGCGCGCCAGGCAACTCGTGGCCCAGGCCCGCGCCGACGGAGTCCCGACCGACACCACCATCACCATCATCGGCCGCAACGGCATCTACCCGAAGGCCGCCGAGGCGATGGAGGTGGTGCAGGACGGCCTGCTCAAGGCCGGACTGAACGTCAAGATCAAGATGCTGGACGTCAATGCCTGGCTGGAGTACCTGCTGCGGCCCTTCCCCACCGGCACCGGCCCCACCCTTCTCCAGGCTCAGCACGGCAACCAGGCAGGAGACGCCGCGTTCACCATGGGACAGATCTACGGCAGCAAGGGTGCCCAGAGCAGTTACGGCACCCCCGAACTCGACGCGCTGACAGAGAAAGGGCAGCTGGCCTCGGGCGACGCGCGGCAGAAGGCGTTCGCGGACGCGTTCGCCCACCAGAACGACAAGGTCGTACGGGACGCCGTGATGGCCAATATGACCGGCATCCTGGCCCTCTCCTCGAGCGTCCGATACCGACCGGACTCGGCCACCAATGACGAGATGCGACTCGCCGACATGCACCGCGCGAACTGAGGGAGGAGCGACCGATGTTCACCATGCTGCGCCGCCGCGCGGTCTCCAGCGTCATCCCCCTGCTGGTCGTGGTCCTCGGAGTGTTCTTCCTGGCCCGCCTCACCGGAGACCCCGCCAATCTGTACCTTCCGCTCAGCGCGACGCCCGAGATGAGGGACGAGTTCTCCGCCCGCAACGGCTTCGACCAACCTCTGTTCACCCAGTTCGGTGACTACCTGGTCCAGATCGCCCACCTCGACTTCGGCGAATCGCTGCGCACCGCCCAGTCGGCGAGCGACGCGGTGCTGCGGGCCTTCCCCGCCACCCTCCAGCTCGCCGGGTGGACGATGCTGCTCGCCATCGTCGGTGCCGTGGTGATCGGCAGCCTCGCGGCGTACCGCCCGAACTCGGCGACCGACCGGGTCGCGAGCTTTCTCTCCTCGACGGCCGCCAGCGTCCCCGACTTCTGGTTCGCCATCATGGGGGTGCTGATCTTCGCGGTGACGCTTGGCTGGCTCCCCACCTCCGGGACGAACGGCGGGGCGGCCTGGATCCTGCCCGTGGCCACCCTGCTCATCCGTCCGTTCGGAGTGCTGGTCCAAGTGGTGCGCGGCGCCATGGTCTCCGCGCTCTCCGCCCCCTACGTCAAGGTGGCGCGCAGCAAGGGCGCTCGCGAGTCGCGGGTGGTTTTCGGGCACGCGCTGCGCAACGCGGCCGCACCGGCGCTCACCGTCGCGGGTGACCTCGCCGTCGGGCTGGTCAACGGGGCCGTCGTCGTCGAGACCATCTTCGGCTGGCCGGGCATCGGCAAGCTCATGATCGACTCAGTTCTTCAGCGTGATTTCGCGGTACTGCAGGCCGCCGTACTGCTGACCGCTCTGGTGATCTTCGCGCTCAACATCCTGGTGGACATCTGTCACGCGCTCCTCGACCCGCGTGTGCGGCAGCGGGCGGCGGCGTGAATCAAGGAAGTGACATGCTCCAGAAGCACATGGACAACGGCCACGAAGACAACGGCCACGAGGACAACGGCAAGGGCGACGGCAAGGACATCGACCCGAGCCCCGGTCCCGGAGCCGACGGGGCGGCGGCGCGGCGGAAGTGGTCCGCCCTGCTGCTCGAGGACCGGTTCGCCACCGCGGCGGCCCTCGTTCTGGTCGTCGTCGCGGTGGGCGCCGTGCTGGGCCCGCTGCTCATCGGGGACCTGGCAACGAGCCAGAACCTGCGCGATCCCAACCGGCCGCCCTTCAGCCTGGATCACGGCTGGGCCTTCGTGTTCGGCAGCGACTCCCTGGGCCGCCCCGTCGCCGCCCGGCTGATAGCCGCGGCCGGGACCACCCTGTCGGTGGCCGTGCCCGCCGTGCTGTGCTCACTCGTCGTCGGCTCGGTGTGGGGCATGTGGGCGGGATATCACGGCGGTTGGCGCGAGAACGTGTCCCTGCGGATCGCCGACGTGATCCTCAGCTTCCCGTCTCTTCTGCTGGCCGTGGTCGTGCTGTACGTCTTCTCGCCGAGCGCCGCCAACATCGTTCTGGTGCTGGCCGTCGCCCGGATCCCCGTATATCTGCGCACCGCGCGGGCCGAGTCCGCCGAACTGCGCAGCCGGCTGTTCATGGACGCGGCCCGCACCTTCGGCACCGGCAGTTGGGCGACCATCCGGCGCCATGTCGCTCCCACGGTGCTGCCCACCCTGCTCACCGTCGCCGCGCTCGACTTCTGCTTCGTGATGCTGACCGAGTCGTCGCTGAGCTTCCTGGGAATCGGCATCCAGCCGCCGGACGTGAGCTGGGGACTGATGGTGGCGCAGGGACGGCAGCAGTTGCAGAGCGCGTGGTGGATCGCGGTCTTCCCCGGCCTCGCCATCGTCATCACGACCGTGTCGGCGACCGTACTCGCCGCCTGGGCCCGGCTCGCGACCGACCCGGGGCAGCGCTGGCGGCACGGGCTGCGGCGCGGCGGCCGACGCCCGTGGCGCCGTGGTCCGGCGACCGGTCGCCGTCCGGCGATCGAACCGGACTCGGCCGTAGCGGGGACGGGGACCGAACCGACCACCACCCTGGCCGGATCGGCCGTCGAACCGGACCCGGCCCCAGCCGGGACAGGCGTCGAACCAGACCCAGCTGAAGCGGGGACGGGCGTCGAACCGACCTTCGCAGGGACGAAGGTCGAGCCGACCCCAACCGCCGCAGGCACAGAGCCCGAACCGACCTCGACCATCCCACCGACGCGGGCCGACACCCTGGCAGTGGACGGTCTGTCGGTCGACATCCGCACCCCCGCCGGACCCGTCCCCGTCGTACGCGGCGTCAGCTTCGCCGTGCGCTCGGGCGAGACGCTGGCCCTGCTGGGCGAGTCCGGCTGCGGCAAGAGCATGACCGCCCATGCCGTCGCCGGTCTGCTCGACCCGGTCGCCGAAGTCGTGGGCGGGCAGGCACGGTTGGACGGTGAGGACCTGCTCGGGCTCGGGGCACGGGCCAGGCGCCGACTCGCGGGACCCGGCCTGGCCATCGTCTTCCAGGACGCGCTCAGCGCACTCAACCCCGTCGTCACGGTCGGGGCACAGCTCGCGGAACCGTTCCGTATCCACGAGAAGGTCTCCCGGCGCGCGGCCAGGGCCAGGGCGGTGGAGCTGATGGAGCGTGTCGGTATCCCGGAGGCGCGCTCACGCGCCAACGCCTACCCGCACCAGTTCTCCGGGGGTATGCGCCAGCGGCTGCTGATCGCGATGGCGGTCGCGCTGCGGCCGAAGGTACTGCTCGCCGACGAGCCCACGACGGCACTGGACGTCACCGTCCAGGCCCAGATCATGGACCTCCTCGCCGAACTGCGCAGCGAGCAGCAGATGGCGCTGGTCCTCATCACCCACGACCTCGGGCTGGTCGCCGAGCACGCGGACCGGGTCGCCGTCATGTACGCGGGTACGGTCGTGGAGACCGGACCGGTGGCCGAGGTGTTCGGCAAGCCACACCACCCGTACACCCGGGGGCTGCTGGAGTCGGTACCGGCCGAGCAGTTCAAGGGCTCCCGGCTGAGCTCCATCCCCGGAAGCCCGCCGGACCCGCGCTCCGTGCCCGCCGGCTGTGCTTTCCGTGCGCGCTGCCCGATGGCCCGCGACCTGTGCGCCACGCACCTGCCGACGCTGGCCGGTACGGGCGCCGACCGCGCCGCCGCCTGCCACTTCGGGAAGGAACTGGCCGATGCCTGAGCCCGGAACGAACGCGATGAACGGAACAGACGACACAAACGGCATGAACAGGACACCCTTGCTGGAGGCCACCGGCCTGGCCAAGAGCTTCACGGTGCCGCGCACGGCGAAGGGCAGCACCAGGCTGCGCGCGCTCGAAGGGGTGGATCTGAGCCTGGCACGCGGGGAGACACTCGGCCTGGTCGGCGAGTCCGGCTGCGGCAAGACCACGCTGGCCAGGGTTCTGCTGATGCTGGAGCGTCCCGACGAGGGCACCGTACGGTTCGAGGGAGTGGACCCGTTCTCGTTGTCGGGTGCCAAGCTGCTCGCCTGGCGCCGCAAGGTTCAGATGGTCTTCCAGGATCCGTTCGGCTCGCTCAACCCCCGGCTGTGCGCGGCGGATCTGATCAGCGAGCCCTGGTTCACCCACCGTGACCTCGTGCCCGGCCCGAAGCGAGCGGCGCGCGTGGGCGAACTGCTGGAGATGGTCGGGCTGCGCGCGTCCGACGCGCGCCGCTACCCGCAGGAGTTCTCCGGAGGGCAGCGGCAGCGGATCGGGATCGCCCGCGCCCTGGCGCTGGAGCCCGATGTCATCGTCTGCGACGAACCCGTCTCCGCGCTGGATCTGTCGGTCCAGGCGCAGGTGCTGAATCTGCTGGGCGATCTGCGGGACGAGCTGGGGCTGTCGTACGTGTTCATCTCGCACGACCTGTCCGTGGTGCGGCACGTCGCCGACCGCGTCGCCGTGATGTACCTGGGCAAGATCGTGGAGACGGGCCCGGCGGAGGAGCTCTTCGAGCAGCCGCGGCACCCCTATACCGCGGCGCTCCTGTCGGCGGCCCCGTCCTTGGCGGCCAGGGGCAAGGCGAAGAGGGAGCGCATCCTGCTCACCGGTGAGATCCCTTCACCGGCCGACCCACCGTCCGGGTGCAGGTTCAGGACCCGGTGCTGGCGTGCGGAGGACGTATGCGCCGAAGCCGTCCCCGCACCGCCGCTCGGAGCACCGCTCCACACGGCGGCATGCCACTTCCCGTTGGAGGAGACGCCCGCAGTCACGGCCGGTCACCGGGCAGGGTCCGCCTGAACAGGCAGGGCCCGCACCTCAGGCGTCTCCATCCGCCGCTTCGGAGCGGGGTGGGAGGCGACTGGTCGCGGGAAGCGGGGCGAGCGGCTGGATGCCGCCCGCCCCGCGCGGGGATGTGCTCGGTCAGGCCGCGGCGGGCTGGGGTTCAGGGACCGCGCGCGTCAGGTGGCCGGTTCGGTGCAGACCGTAGAGGGATCCGGCGCAGGCCAGGCCGAGGACGAGCAACGCCAGCCAGGGCAGCGCGGACATGCCGGCCGACCGGGCGGCGTCGAGGGCGGCTCCGGTGAGGAGGTTGCCCAGGGTGATACCGATGCCGCAGATGGTGTTGTACAGCCCGTAGTGGGTGGCGACGAGCCGGTCACCGGAGAGCCGGACGATGGTGTCCATCTCGAAGGGGTACGCGATCATCGTGCCCAGCGCCAGCAGCAGCGCGGTCAGCGTCGGCGGCACGGCGGCCAGTACCCAGCGCCCGATGCCCTCGGCGGGAACAGGCACGGCCGTCGCCACGAGCAGCGGTACGAACGCCACTCCCATGCTCAACAGTCCCCAGACCAATGCCTGTCCGGGCTCCAGCCGTTCCTTGCACCATGCGGTCACCCGGGTCTGGCCGAAGATCGTGGCCAGGCCGGACGCGGCGAAGAGCAGAGCGACGGCGGCCGTCCCGAACTCCCCTTCGCCGCCCAGGCGTCGTACCTCCAGCGGCAGCGCCAGGTAGACCTGGAAGGACAGGACGTACGAGCCGATCATGGCCACGGAGAAGAAGAGGAACGCGCGGTTGCGCACGATGCTCCGCCACTGCGCCAGCACACTCTCCCGCTTGCCGACGTTCTCGCCGCCGGAGTCGTCCGCCCTGCGGGCCGGGAGTGCCCGGATCTGCACGATGCTCAGCACGGCGAAGATCGCGGCCGAGACAAGGCAGGTGACGCGGAAGTCGAGGCCGGTCAGCAGCATTCCCACCAACGGGCCGAGCAGGATGCCCGCCTGGTAGAAGACGTTGAACAGTGCGAAGGCCTCGACTCGGCGCTCGCCCGCGTCGGCGGCGAGATAGGCGCGTACGGCCGGGTTGAACAGCGCCCCCGCGAAGCCGGTGGCCGCCGAGGCCGCGAGCAGCGCGGGAACCGAGTCGACCAGACCGAGCGTGGCGAAGCCGAGGGTGCGCAGCACGCACCCGGCGACGATCAGCGGCTTGTAGCCGAACCGGTCGGCGAGGGTGCCGCCGATCAGGAACATGCCCTGCTGGCTGAAGTTCCGTACGCCCAGGACCAATCCGACGAGCCAGCCGGCCATGCCGAGGGTGCCGGACATGTGCTGGGCCAGGTACGGCATCAGCATGTAGAAGCCGAGGTTGATGGTGAACTGGTTCACCAGGAGCAGTTGGACGCTCCGGTCGTACGAGCGGGCCTGTGCGAGTGTCGTCCTCACCGCGCACCCTCTTCCGCACCGGCCGACGCGCTGGTCGCCGCGCCGGTCGTCTCCGCCAGCGGGGAGAGCGGGTCACTGACCGTCGCGCAGCGGGTCCAACGAGTGAACTCCTTCTCGTCGGGGCGTCCCACGACCTCCGGTTCGGGTGCCGGGGGCAGGCCCGACAGTCCGTGTTCGACGCAGTAGGCGTCGTCGTAGATCGTCTCCAGATAGCGCTGGGGCCCGTCGGGGAAGATCGCCGCGATCCGGGTGCTCCGAGGCGTCGTACGGGCGAGCCAGCCCGCCACCAGCGCCACCGCGCCGACGCTCCAGCCTCCCGTGGCGTAGTGCGAGGTGGCCAACTGCCTGCAGGCCCAGACGGATTCGGCGGGCGCCACCCAGTGCACCTCACTGAAGTTCTCGTACGCGACGTTGCGCGGATAGATGCTGGAGCCGAGTCCGCGCATGAGGCGGGGCCGGGCGGGCTGGCCGAAGATGGTCGAGCCGACGGTGTCGACGCCCACCAGTCGCAGCCCGGGGTACAGCTGACGCAGAACGCGCGAGATGCCTGCCGAGTGGCCGCCGGTGCCGACGCTGCAGACCAGTATGTCGATGTGGCCCATCTGCGAGGCGAGTTCGAGGGCGAGCGGAGTGTAGGCGGTGACGTTGTCGGGGTTGCTGTACTGGTCGGGACACCAGGCGCCGGGCTGCTGGGCCAGCAGTTCGGTGACCCGGTCCCGGCGGGCCTGTTGCCAGCCTCCGGTCGAGTGCGGCTCGGGCACCATGTCGACGGTGGCGCCGTACGCGGTGAGCAGGCGGGTCATGGACGGTTCGAGGCCGGGGTCGGTGACGAGGGTGACGGGGTGTCCGTAGACCATTCCGGCCAGGGCCAGGCCGAGGCCGAGGGTGCCGCTGGTCGACTCGATGATCGGGTCTCCGGGCCGCAAGTCCCCCCGCGTGCGGGCCCGTTCGACCATGTGCAGTCCCGGGCGGTCCTTGATGCCACCGGGGTTGAAGCCCTCCAGTTTCGCCCAGAAGCCGCGGTCGGGCGGAGTGAAGGGCTGGGACACATGCAGAACGGGGGTGTTGCCGACGAGCCCTTGGAGGCTGGATCCGGCGGGGATGGAATCACTCATGGTCAGGGAGTGCATCGATTCGCTCTCATTCGGTTGATGCGTGCGGATGCTCATCTCGCGCGCCGCCTGCAAGGCAGGGCGCGCGCGGCGGATCGGACGGGGCCGACCGCCGACCGGCGGCTATATGCGCCACCGGCAGATGGCGATGAGAGCGGGCCGGCCACCCGTGAGCGGCAGTCTTCGTGACGCGTTGGAGGGGGCGAGCGTGAACGTGCCCGTCGGCGGCGCGGCGGTGAGGTTGGGCGGTAGCACGCGAGCGGACGACGGTGAGAACGCGACGGATCCAGGACCAGGGTCATGACACTGGTCCGGGGATTCGGCGGCCTCGAGGATGTCCTCCTTGAAGCTCTCCAGCGGTAACGGGACGTCATGCGACGCATCGGCCGAGCGGCCGTACGACTGTTCCGAGACGTAGAGCTGATCGCCGAAGCAGGCCGGCGCCAGGAACAGCAGGACGAGATACAGCGTGGTGCGGACGGCTCCGACCTTCAGGATCTTCCGGAGCGATCCGGCCCAGGGGGCAGAGACAGAAGCCCGGGAGGCAGGAGCAGAAGGCGAGGCAGGGCAAGGCGGCACAGATCCTCCGCGCGGTGACTGCCCTGGCCGGAACACTCACGGCGCGGGGCAGCGATCAGTGGGGCGTGGTGGAACGAGTCGTCGACCATCCCCGCGTCGCACCGTGGAACGCCACGCGCAGGAGGTCAGACGCCGTGAACCGATCGCCACGGAGGCGGGCGGCACGACCTCGGCTTCGAGCCGAGTCGGCCGGTCCCCGTAACGTGTCGACCGGTTCCGGAGGCGCTGACCTAGATCCGCAGAACCGCGGTCTGAGCCGCGTGCGCTATGGGGGCCGCGAGGTCCCTCGCCGCGGAGTGACGGGCGTGCGCCGACACGGCCGTACCGTCACCCGCGTCCGAACTCGAATTCAGCAGCCAGAGGCAGGGCATCCCCACATCAGGACCCTGCGGAGGCTGCGCCAGCGCGCAGTCCTCCCCGGCGGGATGCACCCCGTGCCCATCGTGGCGCGACTCCGAGGAGTCATCCGCAGACAGCTCGTGCGTGGCACTCGCAACCTTCTCGGATTCGACCTGGGGCTCAGGGAGGACGTCGCACTCCGAGACGGGCTTCCCCGAAGTGAGGTGACCCACAGTGGCATTGGGGCTGGCCGCGTGCGTATACAGCAGACCTACGAGGAGCAGGCAAAGGCCCAGCACACGCCACAGAGCCGCTGCTGAGCGGCTCCGTCGCACACCGGAGGGTGACCAGGCCGTAATCACGCCGTGATGCTAACCCGATTCGTAGTCCGCCTGCATTTCGAACCGCCAGAACACGGCGTGATCAAGCCATAAGCGGGAGCACGTGCCACCCGGTAGGCCCAACCGCCCGGAAGGAAAGGGCACTTCACCGATTGCAAACAGATCGGCCGGCATCGACGAAGGCACAGAAACGGTGGGCCGACAGGACCTCGCCCCGGTCGACCCACCGTTGTTTGATGATGTGTCAGCTCTTGCCGAGCATCTTGTTCATCTGCTCGATCTCGGCGGTCTGGGCCGTGATCACGTCGTCCGCGAGCTTGGTGGCGGGACCGTGTTCGCCGTTGGCCTTCTCGGTCTTGGCCATTTTCACGGCGCCCTCGTGGTGCTCGACCATCATCTCGAGGAACATCTTGTCGAACTCGGCCCCGGAGGCCTTCTCCATCTTGTCCATGTCCTCGGTGCTCATCATGCCGGGCATGGACGACATGTCACCCATGTCGTGGCCCTCCATGCCGGACATGTCCGCGGGGACGTCCTCGCCCCAGGACTTGAGCCAGCCGGACATGGTCTTGATCTCCGGGTCCTGCGCGCCCTTGATCTTCGTGGCGAGGTCCTTGACCTCCTTCGAGGAGGCACGACTGTCGGCCATTTCGGCCATGTCGACGGCCTGACGGTGGTGGAGGATCATCTCTGTGGCGAAGGCGACGTCCGCGTCGTTGTAGTCGCCGGTCTTGGCCGGCGCGGTCGCGGACGGCGAGTCGGACTCGGAGTCGGACCCCATGGATCCCATGTCGTGGCCGCCCCCGCCGCACGCGGACAGCACGAGGGCGGCCGTCGCGGTCGCGGCGGCCAGGGCGGTACGGCGGATGAACCTGCGGTGTGCGGTCATGGTTGAGCTCCTGGTGTGGATCGGTGAAGGGCATGCCGAAGACGTGGCGCCGCGCCCAGGTGGGCGTATGGCGTCGCGCGGGCCGCTCTAGATCCGCAGGAGCTGGAGTTCGGAGAGTGAGGGCGGCGCCCGGCCGCCGTCGGGACCGCTGCCGGTCGGGGAGGTACGCGCGTCCGGCACCCCGGCGGGGGCCGCCACGTCGGGCAGCATGACCGGCATCACGGCGGGAGACCCGGCGACAGACGCGGTGACACAGGTCGGATCCGCGTGATCGGAGTGCCCCGGGCAGCCGCCCTCGCCGTGATCGCACGGGTCCGGCACCGACACCGTGACACCCATCGGCGCGGCCGCCGCCACCGTCGGGCCATGTCCGGAGCCCGCGGAGGCCGCCGGGTCCGGTCCGAGGGCGTGCATGCCGATCAGACCCAGCAACAGAGCGCACACGAGCAGCCCACAGGACCGCAACGGGGATTGCGGCCGAGCGAGCTGATCAAGGCGTGTCACGACCTCATCGTATGCACACGCCCGTGTCCATACCGGCCGGGCACCCCTCCACCCCGCTCACTCACGGTGCTCGCTCACCCGTCAGCTGGCCGTACGGCGGATGCGACCCTCGTAGCGCTTTTCCAGTTCCAGGTTGCCCTCGAACCCGCCGGGCACGTTGGCCGAGACGTAGACCGGCGGACGCACGCCGGCGGTGAGCAGGAGAGCGGCGGTTTCGGCCACGGCCATCTGGACGAGCATCACCCCGGTCAGGGTGGACAGTGCGCAGACGGAGCCGCCACCGGGGAGTTCGAGGAGTGCGTCGCCGCGCGGCGCGGCGTTGTCCAGGACCACGTCGGCGATGTCGGCGAGCTTCTTGCCGCTGGGGTGGGAGGCGGCGACGGCCCGGGTGTGGCTCAACGAGGTGATGGCCACGACTCGGTGGCCGTGGCCTTTGGCGCGCAGTGCCATCTCCACGATCACATTGTTGACACCGGAGTTGGAGATGATGACGAACAGGTCCTCCGGCCGTGGCGCGGCGAGGTCGTAGAGCCGATCGGCGACACCTGGCTCGCGCTCCAGCAGCGGATCGGCGAGGACGCTCGGATCGTCGCCGCCGTACAGGACGAGGTCGGCGATGCTCAGCCGGTTGGTGGGCACCAGTCCCCCGGCGCGTCCGGCGAGTTCGAGGACCAGGGCCTGGGAGTGCCCGGTGCCGAACGCGTGGATGACGCCGCCCGCACTCACACAGTGGGCCATCAGCTCGGCGGCCCGCCTCACCTCGTCCCGGGCGGATTCGGTGATGCGGTTCAGGACGTCCAGGCCCTCGCGCGCAAACCCGTTGGCGTTCACAGAGTCGACGGACACGCGGCACTCCCCACCGGTGGATGAAACCACCATCCTTTGCGAGCTTACTTGAATGAATAAATCACACGTCGCGAACGGCATGCAACGCCGGACTGATCGACGCCCGACCGTTGCCCGGGTGGCCGTCCGGCATCGACACTGGTCGGTCCTGCGATTCAATCTTCAAGATGATCGGTGGCTGCTACATTCTCAGTGCCACACGAACCGCCGCACATCAGCCACCGAGGAGATCGGGTACCCCATGGAACGGACCGGCGTCGGCAGCGGAATGCCCCCGACGGACGTCACCACACTGATCCGTACCGAACTGCCCCGACTGGCCGGGTCCCTCCGGAAGGTGGGCGAGCTCATCCTCGAGGACCCCGCGGCCGTCACCCACTCCTCCGCCGCCGAGCTGGGACGCCGCACCGGCACGTCGCAGGCCACGGTGACGCGGTTCTGCCGCGCCATCGGTCTCGACTCCTATCAGCACCTGCTGATCGAGCTGGCCCAGGAGCGCGGACGCGGCGAGGTGTCGGACTGGGGCAGTGCCGAGATCGGCCCGGACATCTCCCCGGACGACGATCTCGAACGTGTCGTCACGGTCGTCGGCAGCGCGGACCTGCGCGCGGTCCAGCAGACGATCGACCGGATGGACTTCGACGCCCTGGAACGCGCGGCCCAGGCCGTCGCGCGCGCACGGCGCATCGACGTCTACGGCGTCGGCGGCAGCGGAGCGGTGGCTCTGGAGACCGAGGTACGGCTCTTCCGCATCGGCTGCTCGGTGCGCGGATGGAACGAGGTGCACGCGGCGGCGACCTCCGCGGCGCTGCTCACCCCGGCGGACGTCGCCATCGGCATCTCGCACTCCGGGGCGACCCGCGAGACCATCGAACCCTTCGAGGGCGCCAAACAGCGCGGCGCCACCACCGTGGCGATCACCGCCGACCCCAAGTCGCCGCTCGCGCGGGCCGCGGACGTCCGGCTCATCTCCTCCTCGTCGGAGACCAGCTTCCGCACCGAAAGCATCGGCGCCCGGCACTCCGTGCTGTTGCTCATCGACTGCCTCTACGTACGGGTCGCCCAGCTGTCGTACCAGCGGGCGAGCGCCTCGCTGGCGCTGACCGACCACATCGCCGGGCAGCACTCGGTGAAGTCACGCCGGACCCGCTGAAACCCGGACCCGCTGAAGTCCGTCCGCACCCGCTGAGATCCACCCGCACTCGCCGCTCCGCCCGGCATCGAGCCGCCCAGCTCCCGCTGGGCGGCTTTCGCATGCCCGCCACCCCTGCCCGCCACCGCGCGGACAAACGACTTCTGCATAGATGAACCACCGAAAAACACGTGAGTGGTTGTTTGAACCAACCGGACAGTGCCACGATGGGTCCCCGCCGATCACCTCGTAGGAGACCCATGCGCGTCACCTCAGCCGAGTCGACCGAGCTCTTCGTCGGCACCCGTGAGCGTCCGTCGCAGGTGCTCGTCGCCGAGATCAGTCACGTTCCCGGCCGAACCGTCCACCTCACCGCCGCGGGCCCGGGCGTCCGCAGCGACGGGGAGATCCGCGCGACCGTCGACGACGCCGGGACCGTACGCGCCGAGATACCCATGACCGGCGGCCTCGCCCCGGGCGACCGGTGCCGGGTGACGGTCACCGCGCGGGACGCGGCCGATCCGACGCGGTCAGCCGAGCTGGCCTGTGACTTCGTCGCCGCCGAGCCGGGCTGGACGATGTTCATGGTCAGCCACTTCCACTACGACCCCGTCTGGTGGAACACCCAGGCCGCGTACACCGAGACCTGGGACGTCGCCGACGACCCGGCGTCCAGCGGTCTGCCCGCGCGCACCTTCGACTCCCGTGGCCAGTCCGGGATGAGTCTCGTACGGGCGCACTGCGACCTGGCGCGGCGCGATCCGGCGTACCGCTTCGTGCTCGCGGAAGTCGACTATCTCAAGCCGTACTGGGACTCCTTCCCGGAGGAGCGCGCCTTTCTGCGGGAGCTGCTGCGTACCGGCCGGGTCGAGGTCATGGGCGGCACGTACAACGAGCCCAACACGAACCTCACCGGCGCCGAGGCAACGATCCGCAACGCCGTATACGGGGACGGCTTCCAGCGCGGCGTCATGGGGGCGTCGCCGGAGACGGCCTGGCAATTGGACGCCTTCGGGCACGACCCGCAGTTCCCCGGGCTGATGGCGGACGCGGGGCTGTCCTCCAGTTCGTGGGCGCGCGGCCCCTTCCACCAGTGGGGGCCGACCCTCTCCGTCTTCGGTGAGGAGCCCCGGGATCCGCAGCGGATGCAGTTCCCCGCGGAGTTCTGCTGGATCGCTCCGTCGGGGCGCGGGCTGCTGACCGCGTACATGGTCAACCACTACGGCGCGGGCTGGGCCATCGACAACGCGCCGACGCTGCGCGAGGCGGAGGCAGCCGCGTTCAAGCTGTTCAAGGGGCTCAAGCAGGTCGCGCTCACGCGCAACGTGCTGCTGCCGGTCGGCGGGGACTACGCGCCGCCGTGCCGCTGGGTCATGGACATCCACCGCGACTGGAACGACCGTTACGTCTGGCCACGCTTCATCAGTGCCGTGCCGCGCGACTTCTTCGCCGCCGTGTGGGCCGAGCTGGACGCCGACGGGCGCAAGGCCTCGCCGCAGACCCGGGACATGAACCCGGTCTACACCGGCAAGGACGTCTCGTACATCGACACCAAGCAGGCCCAGCGGTACGGCGAGACACTGCTCGCGGACGCCGAGGCCTGGGCGACGCTCGCCTCGCTCGTCACGGGTCACGCATATCCGGACGCGGCCCTCGACAAGGCCTGGCGACAGCTGATCTACGGCGCCCACCACGACGCCATCACGGGTTCGGAGTCCGACCAGGTCTACATCGACCTGATGACCGGCTGGCGCGAACTGGCCGACCTCGCCGAGACCGTGCGCGGCGATGCGACCGACGCCCTTGCCCATCACGTGACCCCGCTGCCCGGCGGCGGCCCGGACCTGGTCGTCTTCAACTCCGCCACCTGGAAGCGACGCGACGTACTGACCGTCGACGACCCCGGGCTCGTACCACTCGACGACACCGGCCTGCCGCTGCCCGCCGTGCGGGAGGACGGCGAGCTGCGCGTGGTCGTACCGCGGGTGCCCGGCATGGGGCTGAAGGCGCTCCCGCTCGCGCGGGGCACCGTCTCCGAGTGGACGCCGGGCGAAGGCACCACGATCCGCAACGAGTTCTACGAGCTGACCGTCGACCCGGAGCGCGGCGGCGGGGTCAGTCGGCTGCGCGCGCTCACAGAGGGCGTACGGGACCTGCTGCGTGCCGGCGACATCGGCAACGAACTCGTCGTGCAGGAGGAGTACCCGAGGCACCCGCGCTTCGGCGAAGGCCCCTGGCATCTCACCCCGACCGGCACGACCACCGCCCGCAGCCGTGATGTGACAGCTCAGGCGAATGTGGAACACTCCCCGGCCGGCTCCCGCGTCACCGTCACCGCCGACCTCGGCCTGTTCCGGTACACGCAGCGGCTGTGCCTGTGGAAGGGGGTCGCGCGCCTGGACCTGTCCACCACCATCGACGGCTACGACGGGGCGGACCGGCTGATCCGGGTCCGCTGGCCGTCCGACGTGCGGGGCGGGCTGCCGGTGCACGAGGTGGCCGACGCCGTCATCGGGCGCGGGTTCGGGTTCGTGGAGGTGGACAGCGAGCGGTTCCCCTGGACGCTGGACAACCCGGCCAACACCTGGTTCGGGCTCGGGTCCACGGCCCGCGCCGAGATCCGGGACGACACGGGGACGCTCCTCGGCCACCGTTCGATCGGCGTCGCCGAACTCGTCTACGCCTCCTGGGACGACGCCGGCGAACTCGGCACCCCGCTCGCGGCGGCCCTGGTCCGCGCGGGCGTCACCGCGACCTCGACGATCGCCGACGGGCCCCGCTACGGGGACCTGGAGGTCGACTCCAACCTGCCCGACATCCGCATCGCTGTCGGCGCCCCCGACCGCAACGCCGTCGTCGCCGAAGCGCTCAGCTGGGATCCCGCCGCCGGACGCGAGCTACGGCGGCAGCTGGCCGAGCGGGGCGTGGCGGCCGTGTGGGTCGCGCCGCGCGCGAGCCTGCGCGAGGAGTGGGTGCCCGGAGCCGACCTCCGCGACCTCGAACGGCTGCCGCTGCTCGTGGTGGCGGGCGCCCGCCCGGAGGACGACGCCAAAGCGGTCGACGCCCTGGTGGCCGACCTGGACGACGCGGTCCTGGAGGCCACGGCGGCCGGCGGCGGCGAGGCCCTGCCGCCCGGTGACGCATGGGACGGCCGCAGCTTCGCCGTCCTCAACCGCGGCACGCCCGGCTGCGTGGTCACCTCTTCGGGCGACCTCTACATGTCCCTCATGCGCTCCTGCACCGGCTGGCCCTCGGGCATCTGGGTCGACCCGCCTCGCCGTACCGCTCCCGACGGCTCGGCCTTCCAACTCCAGCGGTGGTCGCACACCTTCGAGTACGCCGTGGTGGGCGGCGAGGGCGACTGGCGCGAGCTGGGGTTGCCCAGGACCGGCCACGAGTACAACCATCCGCTCACCGCACGTCTGCGCGACGGCGGCGAATCCGGGCCGGGCCCGGTCCTGCCGAGGCAGGCGACTCTCCTCGCGCTCGAACCCGAGGGTGAGGTGCTGCTCGACGCGCTCAAGCCGCTCGGCTCCCCGCTCGCCAGAAGCAGCGTGGCTCCGGCGGACCCGGGGCGCGGTGTCGTCGTTCGGATGCACGAGGTGTCCGGGCGGCCGGTCCGGGCCCGCGTGCGCGGACCACGGGCGTGGACGACCGGAGCCCGCGCCGACGTCGTGGAGACACCGGGCGCGCCGCTGGCCCCGGACGAGGACGGGGTTCTCGACGTCGGCCTGACCGGATTCGAGGTCGCGACGGTGCTGGCGACCCCCGAGGACATGCCCGAGGGCACGGCCACACCCACCGGCCCCGGCGTCGCCGCACACGAGCCCGCGCAGCCCGTCCACACCCGGTACTGGCTGCACAACTCCGGCCCCGCCCCGCGCGGCAACATGCCCGTGGCGGTGTACGTCTCACCGGCCGCGCTCACCCTGCCGCCCGGACGACCCGTGACCGCGACGGTCCGCGTCAGCTCGGAGCTCACCGACGCTCCGGTGTCGGGCACCGTCGCCCTGCGAGTGCCGCCCGGCTGGTCCGCCCATCCCGCCGAACTGCCGTACGCGCTGGGGCCCGGCGGATTCACCCTCGCCGAGGTCACCGTCACGCCCACGCCCGACGCCGCGCCCGGCCGGCACTGGCTCGCCGCGCGGCTGTCGTACGGCGGTCAGACGTACGAGGACGTCGTCGCCCTCGACGTGCCGGGCACCGTCCCGGAGGGCGAGCCCGACGGGCGTACGGGCCCAACTCTCGTAGCCCGGCCGGGAGTCGAGCGGATCAGCGTGCGCGCGGGCGAGCGGAGCCGGGTTCCGGTGACCGTGCACAACACCACCCGCGGTCCGGTCGGCGGCACCCTGTGGGCCGTGTCGTCGTGGGGCACCTGGGCCGGGGTGGCCCCGGGCTGCCAGGGCTTCAGCGTGGCCGCCGGGGAACGGCTGGAGTGCGCGATCGAGGTGGACGGCCGGGCGGTGCCACCGGGCTCGTACTGGCTGCTGGTGAAGACCGCCTGGCACGGCAACGTCGCCTACACCGAGGCCATACCCATGGAGGTGATGCCGTGAGCGACCAGGAACACGCGCATCCACATCCAGCCGACGGCTCCACGCAACCGCACACATCCGACGACTCCGGGCACACCCAGCTGCCCGACGGCGCCGCCGCGTTCGTACACGGTGACGCCCTCTCCTCGGCGCGCGTGGACGCGTTCCTGGAGGTCGTACCGCCGCGCGATCGCGAGACCCGTCCCGAGTCCTTGGCGCGGGCCGAGCGGCAGCGGCGGCGGTGGGCGACTCAGGTGGTCGTCGCGGACGAGCTGGCCCGCCGCGCCTGCGCCGAGCGGGGGCTGAAGCCTCCTGAAGAGGTCCGGCCGGCGCAGGTGCTAGCCGTGGCCGAGGAGGATGTCGCCGACCTGGGCAGCATCGTCGCGGCGGTGCTCGCCCACTCCCCGGCGGCACGCGTGCTGCTCGCCGAACTGGAGGGCGAGCAGCACGTATCCGAGTCAGCGGTACGGGACTACTACGACCGCAACCGGGACCGCTTCCTCACCCACGATGCCCTGCGGCGCGGTGTGGATCCCTTCGGTGGGCCGTTCAGCGGGCCCTTCGACGAGGACGGATCCTCCTCGGATTTCCTGCCGTACGCCGACGTACACGAGGGCATCGCCCACGAGTTGCGGCGGGCGGCGGGCCGGCGTGCCTTCTTCGCCTGGCTCGACCATGCCCGCACCAAAGTGGTGTACGCGGACGGGCACGAGCATCCCGGCGACCCCTCCCATCCGGACCACGAGCACCGGCACTGATCACCGCACTGATCGCGGCCGGAACCTAAAAGCAACACGGCACCCCATTGACCTCCGATGAATTCTGGTCCACATTTTCATCAATCGGAGTCGAAGTTGGTGAATTGAACCAGCATCAGACTGGGTCTCAGGAGGGCAGCAATGCGCGCAAGAAGACTGACCGGATCCCTGGCCTGTCTCGTCGTACTGACGTTGACGGCCGCAGGCTGCGGCCTCTCCGGCGGCTCCGACGACGGCGAAGCCACGGCCGGTGGCTGCAAGGTCGACGAGGGGAACGTGGGATCCGGCAAGCTCACCGGGGACGTCAAGGGCAAGATCACGTTCCAGACCACGAACTTGAAGAAGGACTTCGGGGGCTACTTCAACCCCGTCATCAAGGCCTTCGAGAAGGAGCACCCGGGCACCAGTGTCAAGTGGATCGACGACCCGGGCGACGCCACGTTCACCCAGCGCCTGGTCGCCGACGCGCAGGGCTGCACGCTGCCGGACGTGGTGAACATCAACGTCAACACGGCGATCGCGCTGACCAAGAACGGCTACCTGGTGAACCTCGACGAGAAGGCGCCGGACGCAGGCAAGCCGTTCAGCGAGGCGATGTGGGACTCCAGCGCCTACGCCGACGCCGAGGGGAACAAGGTCCACAGCGTGCTGCCCTGGTACTCCGGCGGCATCGTGCAGACCTTCAACACCGAACTGATGAAGAAGGCGGGCCTGGACCCGGCCAAGCCCGCGACGACGATGTTCGACCTGTTCGCCGACGCCGAGAAGATAGCCAAGGTCTCGAACGGCGACTACTACGCCTTCCTCGCCAACCCCTTGCTGCGCCTCCCCGCCGACTGGCAGCAGATGGGGGTCAAGGTGCTGTCCGCCGACGGCAAGTCCTTCACCTTCGCCGACGATCCGAAGACGGCCGAGTGGGTCGACTGGATGACGAAGCTGTACAAGGCCGGGGCCATGCCGAGGGACTCGATCTCCTCCAACCAGGACCCGTCCACGGTCTACGGCCAGGGCAAGCTGGTGTACGGCCAGACGAACCCCAACTTCCTGCGCTTCATCCAGCAGAACAACCCGAGCGTCTACAAGACGACCGGCGTCGCCCGCTACCCGCTGGACGACCTCGGGCACACCGTGGGCGCCCCGCAGTACATCGGTGCCGCGTCCACCAGCAAGAACGCGGTAACGGCCCTGGCCTTCGCGCAGTTCCTCACCAACGCCGAGAACCAGCTGGAGTGGGCGAAGGACCCGAACGTCGTCATCTTCCCGTCCACGACCGAGTCGCTGAACGACCCCTTCTTCCAGTCGGTCAAGGGCGACGACCCCTTCGCCGAGGCCCGCAAGATCGTCGCCAGTGACCGCAAGACCGCCACGGCCGACGAAATCGCCCTCACCCCGGGCGAGTTGAACGCCATCACGGCCCAGGTGCAGCTCGCGATGCAGGGCAAGAAGAGCGCCCAGGACGCCCTCGACGAGGCCCAGTCCAAGGCCAACGAGCTCATCGAGCAGGCGGGCTGACGATGGATCGGCGAGCCGCGCGCACCACGCTCGAACAGGCACCCGCCCCCGTTCCCACGGGGGCGGGTGCCCCGCGCCCCGCCGCGCCTTCGGCCCCTCCGGGACCGCTGCGCCGCGTCCTGCGCGCCGTCACCCCCGGCCCCACCTCGGACGCGGGGGGCGCGGCGCTCTACCGCCGCTGGTGGCTGCCCTGGTTGTGGATGGCACCGGCGGTCGTCGGCGTCACGGTCTTCGGGCTGTGGCCGTTCATCAACACGGTCATCCTGTCCTTCACCGACGCCAAGCCGCTCGGCGGCACGTTCAACGTGGTGGGCCTGGACAACTACACGCGGATGTTCGGCGACGACGACTTCTGGCTCGCCACCCGCAACAGCGTGCTGTACGCGGTGATCGTCGTCCCGCTGATGGTCCTGCTGCCCCTGCTGCTCGCGGTCCTCGTCGAGAAGAACCTGCCGGGCATCGGCTTCTTCCGCTCCGCGTTCTACACGCCCGTCCTCGCCTCCAGCGTGGTCGTCGGCCTGAGCTGGCAGTGGCTGCTGAGCGACGAGGGCCTGGTCAACACCTGGCTGGAGAAGTCCCATCTGATCAAGGACGCCATCCCCTTCCTGTCCGACTCGTGGCTGATCCTGCTGTCGGCGATGGGCCTGACCCTGTGGAAGGGCCTCGGCTGGTACATGATCTTCTACCTGGCCGCGCTGGGAAACGTGCCGAAGGAACTCCACGAGGCGGCCTCGGTGGACGGCGCCGGCTCCTGGCGCCGCTTCTGGAACATCACCGTGCCCGGCGTACGCCAGTCGATGATGCTCGTCGGCACCCTGACCGGCATCGGCTCGCTGCGGGTCTTCACCGAGATCTACATGCTCGGCGGCTCCACCGGCGGCCCCGGCGGCGCCGACCGCACGCTCCCCTTCTACATCCGCGACGTCGGCCTGGACCCGCTCACCGGCAACGCCGGCTACGGCGCCGCCGTGAGCGTCGCCCTCTTCGCACTCACCCTGGGCCTCACGCTGCTCGCGCAGCGCCTCACGAAGGAGGACGACGAGGCATGACGACCGCTGTCGAGAAACGCCGACGCCTGATGCCCCGCTGGCGCGACTACGGCCGCCCCCGCGAACTGGTCGTCCGTTACCTGCTGTTGGTGTTCGTCCTCCTGATCACCGTGGGCCCGCTCGTGTGGCAGTTGCTGTCGTCGCTGAAGGGCGCGGGCGAGGACGTGTTCGGCGCGGGCGCCTCGCTGATCCCCCGTCATCCGTCCCTGCGGGCGTACCGCGAGATCTTCGACCAGGTCCCGGTGTGGACGTACATCAGGAACAGCCTGTTCGTCGCCGTCATCTCCATCGCCAGCCAGCTCGCCTTCTCCACCATGGCCGGCTACATGCTGTCCAAGCCCGGCTGGAAGGGCCGCAAACTGGTGTGGGTGCTGCTGTTGGCGTCCATGATGTTCCCCTTCGAGTCCATCATGGTGTCGCTGTTCCTGAGCATCCGGGACATGGGCCTGGTCGACAACCTGGTCGGTGTCTGGATCCCCGGCTTCGTCGCCGCCATCAACGTCCTCATCATGCGGGCGGCGTTCCTGGCCGTCCCGCGCGAGATCGAGGACGCGGCGATGCTGGACGGGGCGGGCGAGTGGAAGCGGTTCCGGTACCTGTATCTGCCGTCCGCCTACGGCGCCATCCTCGTCGTCACCATCAACACCTTCATCAGCGCATGGGACGACTTCCTCTGGCCCCTGATCGTGCTGCGCTCGGAGGAGCAGTTCACCCTCACACTCGGGCTCGCGCGGCTGCAGACCTCGTCATTCGGCTACGACCAGCGGATGGTGATGGCGGGTTCGGTGATCTCCGTGATCCCCGTGCTGGTGCTGTTCGTCATCACGCAGCGGTGGTTCTACCGGGGTGTCGCGTCCGGGGCCGTGAAGCTCTGAGCCCTGTCACCGAAGCGCTGAGCCCCGTCACCCCTCGATGCGCAGCATCGCCGGTACGGCCGTGAGCGCGGCCCGCGCCGACTCGGCGACGCGGATCTCGAGGGTGCCGGGCAGCACGGCCGTCTCCAAGTCGGCGCCGACCTGCGTGAGTTGGTCGGCGCCGAGCGGGATGGCGATCGTGCGGCTCTCTCCGGGGGCGAGCTCGACACTCCGGAAGGCGCGCAGTTCGAGGGTGCGCGGCCAGAGGGGCGTGAGAAGTCGGCGGATGTAGAGCTGGACGACGGTACGCCCGGTCCGCTCCCCCGTGTTGGAGACATCGACCTCGCAAGTCACAGCGGGCGTACGGGCTTTGACGGTGTCCTGGGAGAGCCTGGGGCCGCCGTACTCGAAGCGCGTGTACGACAGCCCGTGCCCGAAGGAGTAGAGCGGCGCGGCGCTCTCATCGACGTAAGCCCCGTACTCGGTGTCCTTGTGGTTGTAGTAGACGGGCAGTTGGGCGGCCGACCTCGGGACGGAGACGGGGAGCCGGCCCACGGGTTCCGCGAGTCCCAGCAGAACCCCGGCGATCGCCTCGCCTCCCCAGGGACCCGGATACCAGGCGGTCAGCAGCGCCGCCGCACGGTCCGCGGCCTCCGGGACGGCGTGCGGGCGCCCCTGCACCAGGACCACCACCGTGGGTGTGCCCGTCGCCGTGACCGCGTCCAGCAGGGCGTGCTGGGCTCCGCCGAGCCGCAACCCGGCGAGGTCGACACCCTCTCCGCAGGTCATCTCGGAAACGGCGCCCAACGCGGCCCCGTTGGCGGCGAAGTCGGTCTCGGGGGTACGGGCGCTGCTGCCGCCCAGGACGAGCACGGCGAGGTCGGAGCCGCCTGTCAGGGCGATGGCCTCGGGGATGGCCGAGAGGTCACCGCCGGTGAGGGCGCAGCCGCGGGCGTGGCGGACGTCCACGCCGGGCGGGACGAGCCGCCGCAGCCCGTCGAGGACACTGGCGCCGGTGCCGGGGCGCTGGGGAGCCGTGTAGTCCCCGAGTTGATGGGCGGTGGTGGCGGCGTGCGGGCCCAGGACCGCGATGCGCGAGACCGTCGGACGGACGGGCAGCACGCCGCCGTTGTCATGGAGGAGGGTGACCGCGCCTCGGGCCAGGGCGGTGCTCAGCTCCTGGCCACGGGTCGCGGACGGAATGGTCAATCGGCCTGTGGCACAAGGCTGTTCAAACAACCCGAGCCGGAACTTCAGGCCCAGCACCCGCGCTACAGCGGCGTCGAGCACGTCCTCGCGTACGAGGCCACGCTCGACTGCCTCCTCAAGGTGGGTGAAGCCGTGGTCCCACAGGCTGAGATCGACGCCCGAGTTCAGGGCCAGGGCGCCTGCCGAGACCAGGTCGCCGGTGATCCGGGCCAGCCGGTCCACGGCCAGGCCGTCCGCCATGACCAGCCCTTCGAAGCCCCAGCGGCGGCGCAGCAGCCCGTCGAGGAGGGCGTGATTTCCGGCGCAGGGGACGCCGTCCACCTCGTTGTACGCGGCCATGACGGCGGCGGCTCCCGACCGGACTCCGGCCCGGGCTGCGGGGAGGTGGATCTCGTGGAGTTCCCGCGGGCCGAGTTCGGACTCGGCGGAGTTGCGGCCGCCGACGGTGGCGCCCTGTCCGGCGAAGTGCTTGAGCACCACAGCGGCCTTGTCGTCGGCGAACTGCCCGCCCGCGCAGCCGAGTTCACCCTGCATGCCCCGCACCAGCGACTCGGTGAGACGGGCGGCCAGGTGCGGGTCCTCGCCGAAACACTCCTAGGTACGGCCCCAGCGGGGGTCGCGCGCGATGTCGAGGGCGGAGACGAGGGCGACGTGGCCGCCGCGGGCCCGCAGTTCGGCCGCGGCGTGGGCGGCGGCACGCTCGTACAGCTCGGGGTCCCAGGTGGCCCCCACGGCGAGGTTGACCGGGAGGACCGTGCCGTCCAGGGCCATGAGGCCGTGCGGGACCTCCTCGACGAGCAGCGCCGGGATGCCGAGGCGGCTGCGTTCCATGACGTGGCGCTGCACCATGTCGGCCAACGCCGGGCCGTCCTCGGCGCCTGGTCCCGTGGAGTGGTCGACTCCTGACCAGGCGTCGGCGCGGAGAAGTCCGTACAGGGCGCCCAGTCCGGCGAAACGCTCGGTTTCCGCGTACAACGCCTGGGTCGGTTCGAAGCCGTCCGGTGTGCGGCGGTAGGCGTCCCAGCCGTACATGCGCTGGTTGAGCTGGCCGACCTTCTCGCGCAGCGTCATCCGTGCGAGCAGGTCGCGGACGCGGACGTCTACGGAGGCCCGCGGGTCCTGGTAGTGGGAGTGGGAGGTGGGGGTGCGCACGTCGTGGTCCCGGGAAGCCTCGGGCGTCTGCTCGGCCTGGACGGCCGCGTGTTCCGGAGTCGGCATGCGGCCGTTCCCTTTCCTGCTGTCGTGACAGTCGCCTGCGGCTTCGGTCGGGTCTGGGTCAGGTGGCCCCGGAGGAGCGCGCGTACCCAAGTCGCGCGAGGGCCACGGCGCCCCGGCAGCCGTCCGCCACCCAGTCGAGGTCCGGACCGAGGGCCTGGAGGCGATCGCTCAGGAGAACCGTCAGTGGTCCGTCGGGGCCGAGCAGGCCGCCGGTGGCGACGACCCGCTCGCCCGGGCGGGGCTCAAGCGCGCGGACCGTGTCCATCAGGTGGTCCACGGCCTCTTCGAGGATCGCTTGCGCGACGGCGTCCTTGTCCTGGGCCGCCTCGGCCACCAGCGGAGAGAGCCGGGCGAGCCGGATGGGAGGGTCCGCCATGACACGGGGCAGCAGGTGCATGCGGTACGCCGCGCGCTGCGGACGCGACCACTCCGGCGCCGCCGGACGTCGCGGCAACGCCTCGACCGGCACCCCCAGCGCGCGCCCGACCGTGTCGGCCAGCACCGTGGGAGCGCCGCGGCCGTCCGCCATGCGCAGCGCCGCCCGTACCGCGCTGCGGCCGATCCAGAAACCGCCGCCGTCGTCTCCCAGCAGCCAGCCGTCACCGCCGACGGTCGTCGCACAGCGGCGGTCGCTGATGCGCATCGCGACCGCGCCCGTGCCGGCCACCAGAGCCAGCCCGTCGGCCGGGGTGCCGGGCGCGGAGGCGAAGGCCGCCTCGATGTCGCTGCTGACCCCGACCCGGTCCGCCGCGATGCCCAGCCGCCCCAGCGCTGCGGTGAGCGCGGCCAGGGCGTTGAGCCGGCCGGGCTCGTCGGGAAAGGTCTCCGAGGCGCCCGCGAACCCCCCGGCCACGGCCACGACGTTGCCGCGCACCCGCTCCGGCACCGCTTGGGCGATGGCCTCGGCGAGGTGGTCGGTGAGCTGCGGCACCGGGACGGTCAGGGCGTTGCCCGGTCCCGCGACGCCCTCGCCGAGCGAGCGTGCGTCCCCGACGCCGACCCCGGCACCGACCAGGACGGCGCGGGTGCGGGTGCCGCCCGCGTCGAGGCCCACCACGAGATCCCCGTGCAGATCGAGGCCCTGGCTCAGATCCTGGTTCAAATCATTGTTCATCGCTGACCATGGTGGTTGATACATTCGCCGAGGACAAGCCCCGACCGCGCGTCGGGACAGAATCCGACCGACCCTCGGTCGGGACTCCGAGGAGGCCCTCATCAGCACTCCCCCCGCACCCCGCTTCGGCGTCAACTACACGCCCCGCCGCGGCTGGTTCCACACCTGGCACGACTTCGATCCGGCACAGGCCCGCGAAGACCTGGCCCAGATAGCCGGGCTCGGCCTGGACCACGTCCGCGTCTTCCATCTCTGGCCGCTGCTCCAGCCCAATCGCACGCTCATCCGTACGGCGGCCGTCGACCAGCTGGCGCACCTGGTCGACCTGGCGGCCGAGGCCGGCCTCGACGTCCTCGTGGACGGAGTGCAGGGCCATCTGTCGAGCTTCGACTTCTATCCGGAGTGGACCCGCAGCTGGCACCACCGCAACGTGTTCACCGACCCCGAGGCCGTCGAGGCGCAGGCGGAGCTGCTGCGCGTCCTGGGCCGCGCCCTCGCCGACCGCCCCAATCTCATCGGGCTCCAACTCGGCAACGAACTCAACAACCTGGTCGAACACAACCCGGTGACGGTCGAGCAGGTGGACCACTACCTCGACACGCTCCTCGCCGCCGCCCGGGAGGGTCTGTCCGCCGCCGCGCCAGGCCGCCTCGCCACGCACTCCGCGTACGACGCGGTCTGGTACGGCGACGACCACCCGTTCACCCCCGAGGCCTCGGCCCGCAAGGGCGACCTGACCACCGTCCACCCGTGGGTGTTCTCGGGCGACTGCGCGCGCCGCTACGGCCCCCGCTCCCCGCAGGTCCTGCACCTCGCCGAGTACGGCGTGGAGCTCGCCAAGGCGTACGCCGAGGACGTGACCCGGCCGGTATGGGTGCAGGAGACCGGGGCGCCCGAGCCGCACATCCCGGCGGCCGACGCACCGGAGTTCGCGCGCGCGACCGTGCTGAACTCCGCCGAGTGCGCGCAGCTGTGGGGCGTGACGTGGTGGTGCTCCCACGACGTGGACCGTTCCCTGGCCGACTTCCCGGAACTTGAGTACACCCTGGGCCTCTTCGACTCCGGGGGCCGTGCCAAGCCGATCGCGACGGCGCTCGCCGACACCATCGTCGAGCTGCGCGCCAAGCCCCGGCCCGGTCAGCCGCGCGATGTGGCGCTGGTCCTGGACTGCACCCCCGCCACCCGGTCGGTCTCAGGTCCGGGCGGCTCGTACTTCGAGGCGTGGATGCGGCTGCGCGTCCAGGGCGTCCGTCCGGCGGTGGTCCTGGCCTCGCGGGCGGACGACACCGCCTACCTGGCGGCCCGGGGGATCACAGAGCTCGTACGACAGCCGTGAACGCGGAGCTCGTACAACAGTTGTGGAGGCGGAGTCCGTACAGCGGCTGTGCGGGCGACGGACGGATTGCGCCGGCGGCGAGGAGCCCTCACCTGCCCGCCAGCACCTCCGCCATCGCCCGCAGGTTGACGCGCCCGCGACCGTACGAGCAGACGTCGTCGCCGTCCTCGGGCAGTCCGGTCGAGACGCGTACGGCGTCCGGCCGCCCAGCCAGGAGAACGTCGCGGAGGCGGGCCTGCCAGGGGTACAGCCCGGCGTCGGACGTGGCGACGACCAGCGGGGAGCCGTCGGCCCTTCGCAGGATTCCGGCGACGCATGCCGCCCGGTCCGCCGGCTCCTCGGTGACCGCCGTCCCCGTGGCCGCGGGGTCGACGGCGCGCAGCTCGGTCAGCAGGTCCTCGCCTCCCCAGTTGAGCGCGGGGTGCGGCGGCGGGAAAAGGTCGACGACGTGGGCGCCGGGCACGGGCCGCGGCGCGGGCCGACCGCGTACCGCCCGGCGTGCCG
The DNA here is from genome assembly GCF_052245575.1 of Streptomyces sp. 2A115. Classification (NCBI taxonomy): domain Bacteria; kingdom Bacillati; phylum Actinomycetota; class Actinomycetes; order Kitasatosporales; family Streptomycetaceae; genus Streptomyces; species Streptomyces sp. 2A115. Next base: position 30,813 of record NZ_JBQQCG010000028.1, read on the forward strand.
CCTCCATGCCGGCCCCGGCGTCCCACCCGGCGATGTCGCCCGGGTCGGCCGGAGTCGCGTACCGCTCGGCGAGTCGGCGCACCCGCTCCGCGGCCTCCCGTACGCGCTCCTCGGGCAGGATGCCGCTGCGCAGCGCGCCCAGTACCGCGTCACGGCAGGCGAGCGTGGTCTCCAGGTTGGGTACGGCGACGATGACCTGGTCGGCTCCCGCGGCGAGGGCGATGCGCGCCCCGGCCGCCTCGCCGTAGCGGTCGGCGATCGCCTTCATCTCCAGGGCGTCGCTGACCAGCACCCCGTCGAAGCCGAGCTGGTGGCGGAGCAGATCGCGCAGGATGCGGCGGCTCAGCGTGGCCGGGCGGTTGGGATCGAGCGCCGGGAAGACGACATGGGCACTCATGACCATCGGCACGCCGACGGCGACGGCCGCGCGGAACGCTTCGAGGTCGGGGAGGAGTTCGTCGTACGACCGCGGGTCGACGGCCATGTCGTGGTGGCTGTCGGTCACGGTGCCGCCGTGTCCGGGGAAGTGCTTGGCGCAGGAGGCGATGCCGCGCGCTTCGGTGGCGGTGATCCAGGCCCGCAGATGACGGGCGACGAGTCCGGTGTCGGCGCCGAAGGAACGGGTGCGGACGATCGGGTTGTCCGGATGGTGCTGGAGGTCGGCGACGGGGGCGTAGGAGGCGGTGATGCCGAGGGAGGCGAGGTGTCCGGCCAGCGCGTCGGCACAGCGGGCGGTCAGTTCGGTGTCGTCGACGACACCGAGCGCGAAGTTGCCGGGGACGCCGGGCGCGCCCGCGCTCACCAGATGGCCGATGCCGCCGCCCTCGTTGTCGATGCCCACCAGCAGGTCGGGGCGGAGGGACCGCAGTTCGTCGGTGAGCCCACGCACCTGTGCGGCGTCGCGCACGTTGCGGGTGAACAGGATGACTCCGCCGAGGCCGCGGTCGATGAGCCGCTTGAGGGTGTGGGGCACGCTCGTGGTGCCGTCGAAGCCCGCGACGAGACAGCGGTGGGCGGCTTCGTCCAGGTCGACGGGCAGCCCAGGACCGTCGTACTCGGCGGGCTCGGTGTGGGTCACGTCGGGTGTCCTTCGGTCACGACCGGATGATGGAAGCCACCAGATGATGGGAGCCACCAAAACATAACCCCAAGATGAATCAATCAACCAGCCACCGGCCCCTCAACTGCTCGCGACGACCGAAAACGATCTCCTGCGGCGGGCCGGACGAGTGCTCGTCGGCTCGGTAGTCTTCCGCACCAACGGCCAGGACCCGATCCGGTACGCCCCGAAGCGATGAGGAGTGATGCACGGTGACCTCACCCGCCCCACGTGTGGAGCTGACACCCGCCGCCGCCGACCTGCTGCGCCGACTGCGCGCCGCCCACGGGCCACTGATGTTCCATCAGTCCGGCGGCTGCTGCGACGGCAGCGCGCCCATGTGCTACCCGGAGGGCGAGTTCCGGACCGGCGACTCCGACATCCTGCTCGCCTCGCTGGCGGTCGAGGGCGTCGACGAGCCGGTGACGTTCTGGATGTCGAAGAGCCAGCACGAGGTGTGGAGTCACACCCGGCTGATCGTCGACGTCGTGGCGGGCAGGGGCAGCGGTTTCTCGTTGGAGGCACCCGAAGGGGTGCGTTTCCTGACCCGTTCGCGTCTCGTCGGCACGTAGTCATCGTCACGGCAGCCGCCCTGTGCTGAACTCCCCTGTGTCATTGGCACTTTGAGGACACAGCGGAGACAGCAGGGGGCAGCGTGACCCGTCGCAACGGACGACTCAGAACCGCACTGACGGTCTTAGCGGCTTGGAGCACGCTGGCCGGTGCAGCCCTGGCAGGGGCGGCACCGGCCAGCGGCGCACCTGACTTCAACAGGGTCGCGCCAGGCGTGACATACACAGAGTTCGACATTCCGGCGGCCAAAGGCGTGGCGCACGCACATGTGGTCAGCGTCGATCTGCACAAACCCGGGGTGAGTGTCGATCTGCTCCACCCCGGCGCGGTGGCGGCCCGGGCGACCACCTCGCGGCTGGCCGACGCGCGAAGTGCCGTCGCGGGCGTCAACGGGGACTTCTTCAACATCACCGAGACGCAGCATCCCGGAGTCGAGGCGACCGGCGCGTCCGTCGGGCCGGCGATCGCGAGCGGACACACCCTCAAGGCGGCGGTGCCGAACGGTCAGCGCTTCGGTCCCGCCCTGCCGCCCGACACGAGCACCCAGGACGTACTCGGCGTGGGCACCGACGGCCGGGCCCGCCTCGACAGCCTGGCCCTCGACGGTTCGGTCAGCACCACCGAGACGCGGCTTCCGCTCGGCGGCCTCAACCAGTACGCCCTGCCCGTCGGCTCCGTCGGCGCGTTCACCTCGGACTGGGGCAGCGTCTCCCGGGTGCGTGCCACATGTGGCACGGACACCGATCGGGCGGCGCCCTGTAGTACGGACACCTATGAGGTGACGGTCGAGGACGGCCGGGTCGTGTCATCGGCCGACACACCGGGCAGCGGACCTATTGGTCCTGACACCACAGTTCTGGTCGGCCGGGAGGACGGCGCCCAGCAGTTGCGGAAGCTGTCCGTGGGCGAGCAGGTCCAGGTGCGGCACCAACTGGTCGCGGCCGCCTCGAAGATCCCGTACCGGTTCGCGGTCGGCGGCTACCCGGTCCTGAGGGGCGGTCAGCCGCTCGCCGGACTCGACAACGCGACCTCGGCGGTGCGGACCGCGGCGGGCGTCGCGGACGGCGGGAGACGGCTGCTGCTGCTCGCGCTGGACGGGGCGGCCGGGTTCCGCAGCGGCCTCACCATCGCCGAAGTCGCCGACGCGATGCGGCAGTTGGGTGCCGTCGACGCCTTCAGCCTCGACGGCGGCGGCTCCACCACGCTGGTCGCCCGGGAGCCGGGCACGACGGCCGTGAGCGTGCGCAACCATCCAAGCGGCGGGGCCGAACGGCCGGTGCCCAACGGGATCGGCGTGTTCTCACACCCGTGACGTGCGAGCCCGGCCCCATGGCGTGCGAGCCCGGCCCCATGACGTGCGAGCCTTCCCCGCAACGGCTCACGGCCTGAGACTGCTGACGATGTCGGCCGTCGCCGTGAGCCCGTTGTGGATGGTCGGCGCCAAGCTCGTGCTCGCGAGATAGAAGCCGAGCAGCACGCAGACCATGGCGTGGGAGAGCTTCAGCGCGCCGTTGCGCATGAAGACCACTGCCAGGATCACGAGCAGCAACACAACAGAGATGGAAATGGCCACCGTCAACCTCCTCCGCCACGTCCACACCGCGGCTTTCGGCCGCAAGTGTGACGTAGCGGGGGGTTCGTCCGTGCGGCTGACGTGTCCGCCGAACGTGTGTTGACTGCGCGTGAAGGGTTTGGGCTACGCCCGCTCGGAAGCGTCCAGGAAGGCTTCGAGTCCGGCGAGGTCGTCGGTGTTGAGGTAGTCGACGTCGGCGGCGATGAGTTCGCCCCAGACCGCGTCACGGGCGGGCCCGGCCAGGTCGGGGGTGGCCCAGAAGCGGACCTTCTGCCCGCGGGAGTGCGCCGCCGAGACGATGCCGCGCAGCTTCTGCCGCTCGGCTTCGGGGAACGGTCCGACGCCCTGCCAGGTGAAGTTGAGCGTCCAGTTGTCGCTGATCAGCGGGACGAAGGAGGCGGGGGCCGGGACGGGAGCCAGCAGGTCGAGGAGGCGGCCGTCGTAGAAGGCGCGCCGGACGGTCTGGGCCTCCATCGGGATACGGGCCGCGCGGTCGCCGGAGATCACGGCCGTGACCGGACCGGGGTGGACACGGCCGTGGGCGTACGTCGTGAACAGGTGGCGGTAGCGCCTCAGATGGCGGTCGAGTTCGAGGTACGTCGAGGAGCCCTCGGTCTTGATGTCGATGAGCAGCTGGATCGGCTTGCGGTAACCCCTGTACACCGAGCCGTGGTTGGCCTTCACCCGGGCGGCGAGGGACTCGAGGTAGAGGGATTCCAGGGTGCGGGCCGGGTCGAGGTCGATCGCGTCGTGGGCGACCAGGAGCTGGTCGCCGACGAGGAAGATGTCGGCCTCGAGACTGCCGAAGCGGTGGTCGAGGGCGTCGAACAAGGGCCGGGGGTGCAGGTAGTCGTTGTGCGCGTGCGCGCGCCACAGCGGGCGCGGGCCGCGCTTGCGCTCACTGGCCTGCGCGTGCGCGGGCACGGCGACCGAGCCCGCGAGGGCGCCGCCGAGGATGGTGAGGGCTCTGCGACGGGTGGTGAGGGCCATGCGCTGCCTCCCTGAGGATGCCGTAAGGGAACAACCTCAGCGAGTATGCGGTGCGCGTGGTGCCAAGGAGCAGTGCCATGCCGGGAGTTGGCCGAACTGCCGATGCGTGTTCATTTCAACCATGCGGAGCACACCGAAAAGCCCGCCCCAGGTGGGGCGGGCTTCTCACCGGTGCGACCCGGTGCAAGCAGGTGTACGTCAGGGCGCTTGGAGGTCGACCAGTTCGGCCAGTGCCTCCCGGTGGCCGCCCGCGGTGCCGTACGCGATCGAGTCCGCCTTGGCCCGCTTCAGGTACAGATGCGCGGGATGCTCCCACGTCATGCCGAGACCGGCGTGCAACTGCACTGCCTCCTCGGCGGCATGCACGGCGACGGGCGCCGCGTACGCCTGGGCGACGGCGACCGCCACATCGGCGTCCGCGCTCCCGGTGGCCAGCGCGTCGGCGGCGTTGCGGGCCGCGGCACGCGCGTTGACGACCTCCAGCCACAGCTGCGCGAGCCGGTGCTTGAGCGCCTGGAACCCGCCGACGGGCCGGTTGAACTGCTTGCGTTCCTTCAGGTAGCGGACCGTCTCGGTCAAGCACCAGTCGGCGAGGCCGAGTTGCTCGGAGGCGAGAAGCCCGGCTCCGGCGCGCAGGGCCCGTCGTACGGCGGGTTCGGCGGGGCCCAGCCGGCGTGCCCGCACCCCGTCGACGGTGACCGTCGCGACCGGCCGGGTCAGGTCGAGGGACACTCGCGGCGTGACCGTCACGGCGTCGGCGTCCACTGCGTACAGCGCGCCGTCCGCCGCGGGAACCAGCAGCACATCGGCGCTCGCCGCGTCCGCGATCCCCGTCAACTCCCCGTACAGAAGGCCGCCTTCATTTCGTACGTCCTTGTAGGCGCCGCCCGGCGCCACGGACAGCGCGACGGCGAGCGCGCCCACGGTCCGCCCGGACGCCAGCTCCGCCAGCAGTTTCCTGGCCTCGTCGCCCTCGCAGGCGAGCAGCGCCTCGGTCGCGACGACGGCACTGGTGAGATACGGCACGGGCGCGACGGCGCGGCCCAACTCCTCCAGGACGACGCCGACTTCGCGATGCGTGGCGCCCTGGCCGCCCTGCGCCTCGGGCACGAGGAGACCGGCGAGGCCCATCCCGTCCGAGAGCGCCTTCCACAGCTCGGGGTCGTGCGGCCCGTCCGACTCCGTACGGGCGATGACGCCGGCCGGATCGCAGTGGTCGGCGAGGAGACCGCGGACGGCTGACCGCAGCGCCTCTTCCTCCTCCGAATACAGCAGATCAGTCATCGCGCCAGGTCCTTCCATGCGACGTCCTTGTCGCTGCGCGGCTCGGACGGCAGGCCCAGCACGCGTTCGGCGACGATGTTCAGCAGGACCTCGCTGGTCCCGCCCTCGATGCTGTTGCCCTTGGAGCGGAGGTAGCGGTAGCCGGCGTCGCGGCCGGTGAAGTCGACGAGTTCGGGGCGCCGCATCGTCCAGTCCTCGTACAACAGGCCTTCCTCGCCGAGGAGTTCGACCTCCAGACCGCTGATCTCCTGGTTGAGCCGGGCGAACGCGAGCTTCAGGCCGGAGCCCTCGGGGCCGGGTTGGCCCGCGACGAGCTGCTGGCGCAGCCGCTCACCGGTGAGGCGGGCGACCTCGGCCTCGACCCACAGCTTGAGAAGGCGCTGGTGCAGGTCATGGGTGCGCAGGTCGGGGCGCTCGCGCCAGGTCTTCGAGACCGGGCCGATCATGCCGCCCTCGCGGGGAATGCGCATGCCGCCGATGGAGACCCGCTCGTTCATGAGCGTGGTCTGCGCGACCCGCCAGCCGTCACCGACCTCGCCGAGGCGGTGGGCGTCGGGGATGCGGACGTCGGTGAGGAACACCTCGTTGAACTCGGCCTCGCCGGTGATCTGGCGCAGTGGCCGCACCTCGACGCCCGGGTCGGTCATGTCGCAGACGAAGTAGGTGATGCCCTGGTGCTTGGGCACGTCCGGGTCGGTGCGCGCGATGAGGATCGCCCAGCGGGCCAGGTGGGCGCTGGACGTCCACACCTTCTGGCCGTTGACCACCCATGAGTCGCCGTCACGGACGGCCCGCGTGCCGAGCGCGGCCAGGTCGGAGCCGGCGCCCGGCTCGCTGAACAGCTGGCACCAGACCTCCTCGCCCACCCAGAGAGGCCTGAGGAAGCGGCTCTTCTGCTCGTCCGTGCCGAAGCCGAGGATCGTCGGCGCGGCCATGCCCAGGCCGATGCCGATGCGCCGCGGATCGTTGTCCGGCGCTCCCGCGGCCTCCAACTCGGCGTCCACGACGGCCTGCAGGGAGCGCGGCGCACCGAGTCCGCCGAGGCCCTCCGGGTAGTGCACCCAGGCGAGACCGGCGTCGAAGCGGGCCTTGAGGAAGTCGAGGCGGTCGGTCGTGGCGGGAGGATGCGCGGCGAGCAGCTCCTGGGTGCGGCGGCGCAGTTCGGCGGCGTCGGTCATACGGCTGCTCGCCTCTCGGACGTCTCGAGAGAGGGCACCACGGTGACGCGGCCGGTGGTGACGCCGTCGGCGACCCGCTGGACGGCAGCGGCTGCGCCGCTCAGCGGCACCCGTTCGCTGACGAGCGGCTTGATCGCACCCCGGGCGGCCAGCTCGGTCAACTGCTCGTGGCAGCGCAGGACCAGCTTCGGGTCCTTGGTGTTGTACAGGCCCCAATGCAGGCCCATGATCGAGTAGTTCTTCACCAGCGCGTGGTTGAGGCCCGGGCTCGGGATGCTGCCGCTCGCGAAGCCCACGACGACGATGCGGCCCTCGAAGGCGACGACCTTGGCGGACTGCGTGTAGGCCTCGCCGCCGACAGGGTCGTAGACGACGTCGACGCCGCGCCCTCCGGTCGCCTCCTTCACGGCGGCGACGACATCCTCGGCACGCCGGTCGACGACCACGTCGCAACCCAGCTCGCGGGCGACGACCGCCTTGTCGGCGCCGCCCACGACGCCGATGACCTTGGCGCCCACAGCCTTGCCGAGCTGGACGGCGGCCGAGCCGACGCCCCCGGCGGCCGCGTGCACCAGCAGCGTCTCGCCCGCTTCCAGGTGTGCCCGGCGGTGCAGTCCGAACCAACCCGTCTGGTAGCCGATATGGAGGGCGGCGGCCTCAGCGTCGTCCAGCGACTCGGGTGCGGGCAGCACGGCCGCGGCATCCGCGACGGCGTACTCGGCGAAACCGCCGTGCGGCAGGGCGGGGTTGGCGACGACCCGCCGGCCGTCCTCGGTCTCGCCGCAGATCTCCACGCCCGGTGTGAACGGCAGCGGGGGCCTGACCTGGTACTGCCCGCGGCACATCAGGACATCCGGGAAGTTGATGTTCGCGGCACGCACCTTGAGCAGGACCTGCCCCTCGCCGGGCACCGGCCGCGCCACGTCGTCGAGCCGCATCACCTCACCCGGCTCACCGTTCCGGTGCACTTGCCATGCCTGCATGCGGGGCCTCCAGGACTGCGTCGTCTGAGCGGGCTCCACCGCATACTAAGCGGTCGCTTGCCGATCAGGGAACACTCGTGCCGGTCGCGTCCGTCACGAACGGGCCGGCCGCGCCCGTACGTGCATCCGCTCCCCCTGCGGCCCGAAGAGGCTCAGGAACTCCACCGGCCCCTCCCCCGTCGACCCGAACCAATGGGGCACGCGCGTGTCGAACTCGGCGGCCTCGCCGGCACCGAGCACGACGTCGTGCTCGCCGAGCACGAGACGCAGCCGTCCGGAGAGTACGTACAGCCACTCGTAACCCTCGTGTATCCGCGGTTCCGGTTCGAGTTTGCGGGCGGGTTCGAGCACCTTGAAGGCCTGGAGGCCGCCGGGCTGGCGGGTGAGCGGCCAGTGTGTGCGGCCGTAGCGGAGGATGGGCTTGGCACGGATCCTGGGGTCGCCCACCGGCGGGGCTCCGACCAGTTCGTCCAGGGGTACCTGGTGGGCCCTGGCGATGGGCAGGAGCAGCTCCAGGCTGGGTTTGCGCAGGCCGGACTCCAGGCGGGAGAGGGTGCTCACGGAGATGCCGGTGGCCGCGGACAGACCGGCGAGGGTGGCTCCGCGCTCCTTCCGGATACGACGCAGGCGCGGCCCGACCTCCGCGAGGACCTCGTCGGTGGCGGCGCCTGGACCGGTGTCGGTCTCCTCGTGCTCCTCGTACTCCTCGTGCTCACGCATGTTCATATTGCAGTTTCGGCAAAGAGGTTTGTCAATACGGCAGCGGTCGAGCGACCTTCTTGGTGGAGGTGGTCACCATGACCGTGAGGACCGAGAGGTACGACATGACCGACAGCTACGAAGTGGTGGTCGTCGGAGGCGGCGCGGCCGGGCTCTCAGCGGCGCTCGTCCTGGGCCGGGCGCGGCGCCGGGTACTCGTCGTCGACGCGGGAGAGCCGCGCAACGCGCCCGCCGCGCACATGCAGGGCTATCTGTCGCGGGACGGGATGCCGCCCGCCGAGTTCCTCGCCGAGGGACGGCGGGAGATCGAGCGGTACGGGGTGGAGCTGGTCCGGGACCGGGCGGTGGACGTCGTCCGGGACGACGCCGGGGAGTTCGACGTGGTCCTCGCGGGTGGGCGGACCGCGCACGGACGCCGGCTGATCATCGCGACCGGCCTGGTGGACGAACTGCCGCCGGTGCCGGGGGTCGCCGAGCGTTTCGGGCACGACGTGCTGCACTGTCCGTACTGCCATGGCTGGGAGGTCCGCGACCAGGCCTTCGGTGTCCTCGCCACCACGGGCATGAGCGCCCACCAGGCACTCATGCTCACGCAGTGGTCGAAGGACGTCACCCTGTTCCTGCACACGGTCGCCGAGACCGAACTCCCCGACGAGGACCTGCGCAAGCTGGCCGCGGTCGGCGTGAAGGTGGTCCCCGGCGAGGTCGCGGGTCTCGTCGTCGACGACGACCGGCTCACCGCGGTCCGCCTCGCGGACGGGTCCGCACACGAGCGTTCCGTGCTCTTCGTGGCACCCCGGTTCGTCCCGCGTACGGCGCTGCTGGAGCGGCTCGGCGCCGACATGGAGGAGACCCCGCTCGGCGTGTATCCGGCTGTCGACGAGACAGGCCGCACGAGCGTGCCCGGCCTCTGGGCCGCCGGCAACGCGACGAGCTTCACGGAACAGGTCGTGAACGCGGCCGGTGCGGGATACCGCGCGGCGGTCGCGATCAACGGCGAGCTGATCTTCGGTGACATCGAGGCGGCGGTGGCGGGGGGCTGAGGCATGTCGGCCCGCTGCTCAAGCGCCCCGTAAGGGGCGCGGGGCTGTCACATTATGCGGCTCCGCCGCGATGGGGGTCCCCCCACTCATGGGCGTCCCCCCGCTCATGGGGGTCCCCCCGCTCATGGGGGTCCCCCCGCTCGAGCGAAGTCGAGAGTGGGGGAGAAGCCGAGAGTGGGGGAGCGACCAGCCACATACGACCCGCAGTGAGCCACAAGCCCCCGGCCCTGGCCGCAGGCCGGGCGTAGGGGCCCTGCCACAGATACCGGGGTCAGGTCACAGGCAAGGGGCCAGGCCGGCTCCGTACCCTGGGCGCCCGGCGGCAGCGCGTTGCACCATGGCTGCATGCTGTTCGCCCGGCTTGCCCGTGTGTCCCAGGAGGTCGCCGCCACGTCGGCGCGGTCCCGGAAGATCGGTCTGCTGGCCGAGTTGTTCCGGGACGCGGAGGCGGAGGAGGCACCGGTCGTGATCCCGTATCTGGCGGGACGACTGCCGCAGGGGCGGCTCGGCGTCGGATGGAAGGTGCTGAGCCGGCCCGTCGTCCCGGCCGCGGAGCCCACGCTCACCGTGCTGGACGTGGATGCCCGGCTGACCGAGCTGGGCGCGGTGTCCGGCGCCGGATCACAGGCCGAACGGATGCGGCTGGTCGGTGAGCTGATGGCGGCGGCCACCCAGGACGAGCAGCGGTTCCTGTTCGGGCTGCTGAGTGGTGAGGTGCGGCAGGGCGCGCTCGACGCGGTCGCCGTCGAGGGGCTCGCCCAGGCCACCGGGGCGCCCTCGACGGACGTACGGCGGGCTGTCATGCTCGCCGGCGAACTCCGGACCGTGGCCGAGCGGCTGCTCGCCGACGGGCCGGAGGCCCTCGACGAGTTCCGGCTCACCGTCGGCCGTCCCGTCCTGCCGATGCTGGCGCACACCGCCTCGTCCGTCACCGAGGCGATCGACAAGCTCGGCGCCTGCGCGGTCGAGGAGAAGCTGGACGGCATCCGCGTCCAGGTCCACCGCGCCGGCGACGACGTGCGCCTCTACACCCGCACTCTGGACGACATCACCGACCGTCTGCCCGAACTCACCGCGGCGGCGAGGCAGTTGAAGGGCGAGCGGTTCATCCTGGACGGCGAGGTCATCGCGTTCGACGAGGGCGGGCGGCCCCGGTCCTTCCAGGACATCGCCGGCCGCGTGGGCTCCCGCGTGGACGTCGCCACGGCCGCCGAGGCCGTCCCCGTCTCCCCGGTCTTCTTCGACGCGCTGTCCGTGGACGGCCGCGACCTGCTCGACCTGCCGTTCGCCGCCCGCCACGCGGAGCTGGCCCGGCTGGTGCCCGAACCCATGCGCGTACGCCGCACTCTCGTGGCCGAGCCGGCCGACGAGGAAGCACGCGCCACCGCCGAGCGGTTCCTGGTCGACACGATCAGGCGCGGCCATGAGGGCGTCGTGCTGAAAGCCCTCGACGCTCCCTACAGCGCGGGGCGGCGTGGAGCCTCCTGGCTGAAGGTCAAACCCGTGCACACGCTGGACCTGGTCGTGCTGGCCGCCGAGTGGGGCCACGGGCGGCGCACCGGCAAGCTGTCCAACCTGCATCTGGGCGCGCGCGATCAGGACGGCTCCTTCGCCATGCTGGGCAAGACCTTCAAGGGCATGACGGACGCGATGCTGGCCTGGCAGACCGAACGGCTCCAGGAACTCGCCGTCGAGGACAGCGGCCACGTGGTGACCGTCCGCCCCGAGCTCGTCGTCGAGATCGCGTACGACGGCCTGCAGCGGTCCACCCGCTACCCGGCGGGCGTCACCCTCCGCTTCGCCCGGGTCGTCCGCTACCGCGAGGACAAGACCCCGGCGGAGGCCGACACCGTCGAGACCCTGCTCGCCGCGCACCCGGAGGTCACCCCGTGACCGCCGCGAAACGCAGCGCGGGCCTGCTGCTGTATCGCCACACCGACAACGGCACCGAAGTGTTGCTCGGCCACATGGGCGGACCGTTCTTCGCGCGGCGCGACGCCGGGGCGTGGACCGTCCCGAAGGGCGAGTACGACCCCGACGAGGCGGCCTGGGACGCCGCCCGCCGCGAGTTCCAGGAGGAGCTGGGGCTGGCGCCGCCGGACGGCGAGGCCGTGCCGCTGGGCGAGGTCAGGCAGCAGAACGGCAAGATCGTCACGGTCTGGGCGATCGAGGCGGACCTCGACGTGGCGACCGTGGTCCCCGGGATCTTCACGATGGAGTGGCCGCGGGGCTCGGGCCGCGTCCAGGAGTTCCCCGAATTGGACCGCGTGGAGTGGCTCGGCCTCGACCGGGCGAGGACGGTGATCATCAAGGCCCAGGCAGCGTTCCTGGACCGCCTGGAAGAGCATGCGGACTGAGGCGACTACGCCGGGCCTACGCGGATTCGACCATGTCCGGCGCGGTACTCGCGCCCCAAAGGGGCGCGAGGAACTGCGCGACCAGCCACAGACGGCCTGTATCAGGAGGTCAGCCAATGCCCATCGCGACGGTAAATCCGGCGAACGGCGAGACGCTCAAGACCTACGACGCCCTGGGCGCCGAGGAGATCGAGCACCGGCTCGCGACCGCCGAGGCCGCGTTCCGCACCTATCGCAAGGCGTCGTACGCCGACCGCGCCCGGCTCCTCGACAAGGCCGCCGATCTGCTGGACGAGGACCAGCAGGACACTGCCCGCCTGATGACCACCGAGATGGGCAAGCCGGTCACGCAGGCCCGCGCGGAGGTCGCGAAGTGCGCGAAGGCGATGCGCTGGTACGCCGACCACGCCGGGGAACTCCTCGCCGACGAGGAGCCCCCGGAGTCCGAGGCGAAGGACTCGGGCGCCTCCCGGGTGCTGGTGCGCTACCGGCCGCTCGGCCCGGTGCTCGCGGTGATGCCGTGGAACTTCCCGCTCTGGCAGGTGATCCGGTTCGCCGCGCCCGCGCTGATGGCGGGCAACGTGGGCCTGCTCAAGCACGCCTCGAACGTCCCGCAGACCGCCCTCTACCTGGAGGACCTGTTCCGCCGGGCGGGCTACCCGGAGGGCTGCTTCCAGACGCTGCTCATCGGTTCCGGCGAGGTGGAGGGCATCCTGCGCGACCCACGCGTCAAGGCGGCCACCCTGACCGGCAGCGAGCCGGCGGGCCGCGCGGTCGCCTCCGTCGCCGGGGACGAGGTCAAGAAGACGGTCCTGGAGCTGGGCGGCAGCGACCCTTACGTGGTGATGCCGTCGGCCGACATCGACCGGGCCGCGAAGACCGCGGTGACCGCCCGCGTGCAGAACACCGGGCAGTCGTGCATCGCCGCCAAGCGGTTCATCGTGCACACGGACGTGTTCGACGCCTTCGCCGAGCGCTTCACGGCGGGCATGAAAGCGCTCAAGGTGGGCGATCCCATGGACGAGGACACCCAGGTCGGGCCGCTCTCCAGCGAGCAGGGGCGCAGCGCTCTGGAGGAGCTGGTCGACGACGCGGTCGAGAGCGGCGCGACGGTCCTCTGCGGCGGCGAACGCCCCGACGGCTCCGGCTGGTACTACCTGCCGACCGTCCTCGCCGACGTCACTCCCGAGATGCGTATCCACCACGAGGAGAGCTTCGGCCCCGTCGCCACGCTCTACCGCGCCGCCGACCTGGACCAGGCGGTGGCCATCGCCAACGACTCACCGTTCGGACTGAGTTCCAACGTCTGGACCCGAGACGAGGCCGAGGTCGACCGTTTCGTACGCGATCTGGAGGCCGGCGGGGTCTACGTCAACGGGATGACGGCGTCCCACCCGGCGTTCCCGTTCGGCGGGGTCAAGCGGTCCGGTTACGGGCGTGAGCTGTCGGGACAGGGAATCCGCGAGTTCTGCAACATCACCACCGTATGGCACGGAGCGTGAGGGTTCCGCAGTTACGATCCCCTCTGTGAACCGCGAAGTGACCCTCCCTCTGATCGTCGACGACCGCGGCACGTTGCAGGTGGCGGCCGCCGACGTCAGCAAACTGCTGCGCACGGTGGGCGGCCGGTGGCTGCATCTGGTGGAGGCCGGGCAGGAGGGCCTCGACGAGGACACCGTCGCCACCCTCACCATCGAACTCGCCAAGCTCGCCGACCGCATCGACGTCGCCTGCATCGCGCACAGCAGTGGGACGACCCCCGACTGACCGAATGAACAACCGCGTGCTGAACAACCGCGTGCTGAACAACCGCGTGTCAGGCCTGCCCGTGCGTCAGGCCTGACGCTGGTCGAGCTCCCACAGCGCGTGCCAGAACCCTGCCTCGGACGTCTGCAGCAGGTTGCCGTAGCGGTGGACGCGTCCCTCCTCTATCCGTCCCGCGTCGAGCCCCGCCTGCACGGCTGCCAGCGCCTTCTGTTCGAGGTCGGGCGCGGGCTCGGCGAAGAAGTCGAAGAAGCCGCAGGCCTCGTCGTCGAAGCCGTACCGGCCGCGCAGGGCCTCGGCGATCCTGGCGCAGTAGCCGCCCCAGGCCGCGAAGTTGGCGCTCAGCGCGAGCACCACCTCGGCCGGCGAACCGTTCAGGGCGAGCCAGGCCACGTACGCGGGATAGGCCTGACAGTCCGTGAGCGGCTCGTACGCCGCCTCCTTGGCCTCGTCCACACCGCAGGCGGCGGCGTACGCACCGAGCCGTTCCTGGGCCAAGGCTTCACCCTCCGCGAGCATGCGGAAAAAGGCAGCGGATTCCGGCTCGGCGGGCTCCGGCTCGGCGGCCGGGCTTCCACCGGCCGACCGTTCGGCCAGATGGAGGAACGCCCGCCGGTCCGCGGCGATCACCTCGCGCTGTTCCAGGGCGAGGGCCGCGAGCGTGTCGCGCCGTGCCGCGCCCCGGGCGATCAGCGGCAGGAGGCGGTTGGCGTGCGGGTCCGGAGCGAGCTTTCCGGTGGTGGTCTCCAGCAGTTCCCTGGCCGTCCGCGTCATCGCGTACTCCTTCGGTTCGGCTGACTCGAGGCCCCTTCGACCAGGGTCCCACGCCTTTCCGGGGGTCCCCGATCTGGAGTAATCCGACGAGATATCCCCGCCCGGTGGGGTGATCGTGGTGAAACCACCCTTCCGCCGAGGAGAGGGAGTTCCCCGGCGGGCGAGAGAAGGCGCAGGCACATGGCGACTTTGTGCAGACCCGCGGTCTCTGTTCCGGAATACGTGATCACCATGGAGGAGACGCTCGAGCTGGCGCGCTCCCGCCATGCGGACCACCCCCAGCTGGCGCTCGCGCTCCGGCTGATCGAGAACACCGGCGTACGCACCCGGCACATCGTGCGGCCCATCGAGGAGACGCTGAAGCACCCCGGCTTCGAGGAGCGCAACAACGTCTACGAGGCAGAGGCGAAGGCCCGCGTCCCGGCGGTCGTCCAGCGGGCACTCGACGAGGCCGAGCTCCTCGCCGCCGACATCGACGTGATCATCTACGTGTCGTGCACGGGCTTCATGATGCCCTCCCTGACGGCCTGGCTGATCAACTCGATGGAGTTCACCAGCGACACCCGCCAGATACCCATAGCCCAGCTCGGCTGCGCGGCCGGCGGTGCCGCGATCAACCGGGCGCACGACTTCTGCACCGCCTACCCCGAGGCCAACGCCCTCATCGTGGCCTGCGAGTTCTGCTCGCTGTGCTACCAGCCGACCGACATCGGCGTCGGCTCGCTGCTGTCCAACGGTCTGTTCGGGGACGGGATCGCCGCGGCGGTGGTCCGCGGACGCGGCGGCGAGGGCATCAGCCTGGAGCGCAACGGTTCGTACCTGATCCCCAAGACGGAGGAGTGGATCATGTACGACGTGCGGGCGACGGGGTTCCACTTCATGCTGGACAAGCGGGTGCCGACCACGATGGAGCCGCTCGCCCCCGCTCTGCAGGCGCTCGCGGGACGGCACGGCTGGGACGCCTCCGAGCTGGACTTCTACATCATTCACGCCGGGGGTCCGCGGATCCTCGACGACCTCAGCAAGTTCCTCCAAGTGGCACCGGAGGCCTTCCGGTTCAGCCGGGCGACGCTCACCGAGTACGGGAACATCGCCAGCGCCGTCGTCCTGGACGCGCTGCGCCGGCTGTTCGAGGAGGGCGGCTCCCACCACAGGGCGCGCGGACTGCTCGCCGGGTTCGGCCCCGGCATCACGGCCGAGATGGCGCTGGGCCGCTGGCACCGACCGACCGAAGCACCGACCGACCGAAGAGATGGCGTGACATGACCATGAACGAAGAGACCACGACGGTACCGCCGGTACGGCACTGGCCCGCCCTGGATCTGACGGGGGTCGACTTCGACCCCGTACTGTCCGAGCTGATGCGCGAGGGTCCGGTCACCCGGATCAAGCTGCCCAACGGCGAGGGCTGGGCCTGGCTGGTGACGCGCTACGACGACGTACGGCTGGTGACGAACGACGCCCGGTTCAGCCGCGCGGAGGTGGTCGGCCGTCAAGTCACCCGCCTGGCACCGCACTTCATCCCCGCGCCGGGCGCGATGAGCTTCGTCGACAAGCCCGACCACGCCCGGCTGCGCAGGGCGGTGAACGCCGCCTTCACCACGCGGGGCGTGGAGCGGCTGCGCGCGAACGCCCAGGAGACCCTGGAAGGGCTGGTCGACGGGATGCTGCGGGACGGTCCGCCCGCCGACCTCATCGAGCGGATCCTCGCCCCCTTCCCGATCACCGTCATCTGCGAGCTGATGGGCGTCCCGGCCACCGACCGGCACACCCTGCACACCTGGACCCAGGCGATCCTCTCCTCCACCCAGGGCGCCAAGGCCAGCGAGCAGGCCAAGCGGGACATGGAGCTGTACTTCGCCAAGCTGATCGCCGAGCGGCACGGCGCGACCGGCGAGGACGTGACCTCGCTGCTGGGCGCGGCGGTGGGCCGGGGCGACATCACCGAGGAGGAGGCGGTGGCGCTCGCGGGGCCGATCCAGATCGGCGGCGAGGCCGTCACCAACAACACCGGGCAGATGCTGTTCATCCTGCTCACCCGGCCCGAGCTGTTCGACCGCCTGCGCGAGGAGCCGGAGCTGCGCCCACAGGCCCTCGACGAACTGCTGCGCTTCATCCCGCACCGCAACGCCGTCGGCCTGTCCCGCATCGCCACGGAGGACGTGGAGATCAGGGGCGTACGGATCCGGAAGGGCGACCCGGTGTACGTCTCGTACCTGGCCGCCAACCGCGACCCGGACGTCTTCCCCGACCCCGACCGGATCGACTTCGAGCGCGACCCCAACCCGCATCTGGCGTTCGGGCACGGACCGCACTACTGCGTGGGCGCCATGCTGGCCCGCCTGGAGTCGGAGCTGATGGTGAACACGCTCCTCGACCGGATCCCGACACTGCGCCTGTCGGTCTCGGCCGACGAGGTGCCGTGGCGGCGCGGTGCGCTGATCCGCGGGCCCGAGGCCCTGCCCGTCACCTGGTGACCGCGCTCACCCCGTCCGAGGGTCTGCTGGTGCTACCGGGCCACGGCCGTACGGTCCGCACCCCGGCCCAGCACGTGACGTTCAAGGTGACCGGCACGCACTCCCGGACGGCGTCCAGCTTCGAGGTGGTCGTACCGCCGGGCTTCGACGTCGGCGCCCACGTCCACACGCGCAGCGAGGAACTGTTCTACGTGCTCGAAGGCGAACTGGACGTACTCGCCTTCGAGCCGCGGGACCGAACCCCCGACAACTGGCAGCACTGGGAGTCGGCTTCCGGCAACCGCGTCGTACGCGCCACCCCGGGCACGGTCATCGTCGTGCCACCGGGGTGCCCGCACGCGTTCGCCAACCCCACCGGCGCCCCGGCGAAGATGTTCTTCCAGGCGTCACCGCCGCCGGACCACGAGCGGTATTTCGAGGAGTTGCTGGAGATCCTCGACTCCGGCGGCCCACCGGACTGTGCGGCGATCGAGGAACTGCGGGCACGGTACGACATCGAACAACTCACACCGCTACGGCACCGATGAGCCCCGACAGGGGCGCGGGGCTGTGACATCGTGCGGCTCCCCCGCGGGGCGCGGGGCTGTGACATCCGACCGGCGGTCCGAGTCGAACCGCACCCCCAACGGCGCTACCGAATCGGCATCCCCGCCAACGTCCGCGCGATCACCAACCGCTGAATCTCACTCGTACCCTCGAAGATCGTGTAGATAGCGGCGTCCCGATGCATCCGCTCCACCGGATACTCCCGCGTGTACCCATTGCCACCAAGGATCTGAATCGCCTGACCGGTGACCTTCTTCGCGGTCTCACTGGCATACAGCTTCGACATGGACCCCTCGGCCGCGGTGAACGGCTTGCCATTCACGGCCATCCAGGACGCACGCCACACCAGCAACCGAGCAGCGTCGATCTGGGTCCGCATGTCGGCAAGCTGAAAAGCGACACCCTGGTTGTCGATGATCGGACGCCCGAACTGCTCACGCGTCTTGGCGTACTCGAGGGCTTCCTCGTACGCGGCCCGGGCGGTGCCGACCGCCATCGCACCAACAGCCGGGCGAGACGCCTCGAACGTGGCCATCGCCGCGTTCTTCACGCGCTCCCCGTTGCCCGCCTTCGCCCGCTCACGCGCACGGGCAAGACGCTGGTCGAGCTTCTCCTTGCCGCCGAGGAGGCAGGAGCCGGGAACACGGGCGTTCTCCAGGACGACCTCGGCGGTGTGGGAGGCGCGGATGCCGTGCTTCTTGAACTTCTGCCCCTGGGAGAGGCCGGGCGTGTTCGGCGGGACGATGAAGGACGCGTGGCCCTTGGAGCCCAACTCGGAGTCGACGACCGCGACCACGACATGGACGTTGGCGATACCGCCGTTGGTCGCCCAGGTCTTCGTGCCGTTGAGGACCCACTCGTCCTTGGCCTCGTCGTAGACGGCACGCGTGCGCATGGAGGCCACGTCGGAGCCGGCGTCGGGCTCGGAGGAGCAGAACGCGGCGACCTTGACATCGTTGGCATCGCCGTACATCTGGGGGATCCAGGTGCCGATCTGCTCCTCGGTGCCGTTGGCGAGGACGCCGACGGCGGCGAGGCCGGTGCCGACGATCGACAGGGCGATGCCCGCGTCGCCCCAGAACAGCTCCTCCATGGCCATGGGTATGCCGAGGCCGGTGGGGTCGAAGTACTGCTGGGCGTAGAAGTCCAGGGAGTAGATGCCGACCTTGGCGGCCTCCTGGATGACCGGCCACGGCGTCTCTTCACGCTCATCCCATTCGGCGGCCGCGGGGCGGATCACATCGGCGGCGAACCCGTGGATCCAGTCCCGGACCTCCTTCTGTTCGTCGTTGAGCTCCATGGTGAACTCGGCCATGTCCCCTCCAACGCTGTACTCGCATGTTACTTGCGGTAACAGTAGCCTGTTACCGGCAAGTAGGAAAAGTCAACTCCCGGTCCTCGCTCGGCAACCCGTTCGAGGCAGAATCGCCTGCGGGTGTTACGTTGCGCAGGCGTCACCGAATCAGCACGGGTGGGGAGAGCTCATGGACACCACGCAGCGGACCGATCAGCAACGGTCCGCCGACCGCCGTCGGCGCGAGCTGCTGGAGGCCGCCGACCGGGTGGTGCTCCGCGACGGCCCCGGCGCCTCGATGAACGCCATCGCCGCC
Organism: Streptomyces sp. 2A115; assembly: GCF_052245575.1. Taxonomy (NCBI): domain Bacteria; kingdom Bacillati; phylum Actinomycetota; class Actinomycetes; order Kitasatosporales; family Streptomycetaceae; genus Streptomyces; species Streptomyces sp. 2A115. Next base: position 49,784 of record NZ_JBQQCG010000028.1, read on the forward strand.
GAGGCGGGCATCACCAAGCCAATTCTGTACCGGCACTTCGGTGACAAGGGCGGACTGTACGCGGCCCTCGCCAAGCGCCACACCGACGCCCTGCTCGGAGCGCTGCGCGCCGCCCTGGACGCGCCGGCCGAGCGCCGGGAGCGGGTCGAGGCCACGCTCGACACCTATCTCGCGGCGATCGAGGCACGCCCGCAGGTGTACCGCTTCCTGATGCATCCGTCGGACGGTGTCTCACCGGGCGACCCGGGCTTCGACGTCGGGAAGCACTCCGCTCCGCTGCTGCGCCGCATGGGCGAGGAACTCGCCGAGGTCATCGAGGAACGCGTCGACCTCGGCCCGCACAGCCAGCAGCTGGCACGCGTCTGGGGACACGGCATCGTCGGCATGATGCACGCGGCCGGCGACTGGTGGCTCGGCGAACGCCCTTGCGCACGCTCTGAGTTGGTACGCGCACTGGCGGACCTGCTGTGGGGCAGGCTGGCGGCGGCGGGCGACAAAGTAGGCGGGCCCGGCTTCTGACTGGGGGCCAAGGGGCGGGCCCCGTCTTCTGACTCCGGTGCACGACAGAGCCCTCTCAGGGGCGCGGGGCTGTGGCATATGCGGCTCCGCCGCGATGGGGGTCCCCCCGCTCGAGCGGAGCCGAGAGTGGGGGAGCGACCAGCCACAACGAACCCGCAGCCGCCCAACAGAACTCAACGCCCCCAAGACGCCCGCGCAGCCTGTCTCATAACCCGGCGCCGGCGCCACCCACTGAGCCGATCCACATACAGCCCACCGTCAAGGTGATCACACTCATGCTGAAGGCACCGGGCGAACCACCCGGTCCCATGCACCCGCACCGGCTCACCATCCACCGTGGACCCCTCAACCACCGCATGGTCGTACCGCTCGGTCCCCGCCTCCAGCCCCGGCAACGACAGACACCCCTCAGGCCCGCGCAACACCACCCCGTCCGTCTCGACCAGGCGCGGGTTCACCACATGCCCCACGTGCCGCCGCTCCTCGTCGTCCGGGCAGTCGTACACAAAGACCCGCAGCGCCGTACCGACCTGATTCGCGGCAAGACCGACCCCCTGCGCCGCGTACATCGTCGCGAACATGTCCTCGACGAGACGTGCCAGTCGAGGCCCGAACTCCGTGACCTCTTCACACCGTGTGTGCAACACGGGGTCGCCGAGCAAAGACAAAGGAAGGACGCGCCCTTGGGCACCCGGGATCGAGCCGTGTCGCATAGCCGCAAGGGTACGGTCGTCAATAGTCGCGCGAGTGCGCGGTGGGGCCGCGGTGGTGCCGCGATTCGGGCCGGTGGGTGGATCTCGATAGGCTGAGGGCCACACGTTGCCGGGAACAGGGGCGCGGCGCCGTACGCAAGGAGGATCGGGAACTGATGGCAGGCAACTCGGACCCGCTGTCGCCGCGGGCCAAGCTGGCCGTGACGGCGGGCAAGGCGGTCGCAGCGGCGTCGCGCGCCGCGGGCCGTGGCAGCGGATCGGTGATCGGCGGCCGGGTGGCACTCAAACTCGACCCCGACCTGCTGGCCCGGCTGGCACAGCACCTGGACGTCATCCTGGTCTCGGCCACCAACGGCAAGACCACCACGACCCGCCTGATCGCGGAGGCACTGCGCGCCGCGGGACCCGTCGTCTCGAACGCGCTGGGCGCGAACATGCCCGCCGGCATCACCTCCGCGCTGGCCGGCGGCTCGGACTCGCGGTACGCCGTCATCGAGGTGGACGAGAAGTACCTCTCCGGCGTCGCGCGGGACACCGACCCGAAGTGCATCGCGCTGCTCAACCTCTCCCGTGACCAGCTCGACCGCGCCGCCGAGACCCGCATGATGGCCGAGCACTGGCGCGAGGGCCTGGCCGGCTCCAAGGCCGTCGTGGTCGCCAACGCCGACGACCCGCTGGTCGTGTGGGCCGCGTCCTCCTCGCCGAATTTGGTGTGGGTGGCCGCCGGTCAGATGTGGAAGGACGACGCCTGGTCCTGCCCGTCCTGCGGCGGTGTGATGCAGCGCCCGGGCGACGACTGGTTCTGCGGCGAGTGCGGCTTCCGCCGTCCGACGCCCAGCTGGGCCCTCGCCGGTGACCACGTCCTCGACCCGCACGGTTCGGCCTGGCCGATCCACCTCCAGCTGCCGGGCCGCGCCAACAAGGCGAACGCCGCCTCGTCGGCCGCCGTCGCGGCCGTCTTCGGTGTGCCGCCGCAGGTCGCCCTGGAGCGTATGTACCAGGTGCAGGCCGTGGCCGGACGCTATGACGTCGTGCAGTTCCTGCAGCGCGATCTGCGTCTGCTGCTCGCCAAGAACCCCGCGGGCTGGCTGGAGACCTTCTCCCTGATCGACCCGCCGCCGACCCCGGTCATCCTGTCCGTGAACGCGCGCGGCGCCGACGGCACCGACACCTCCTGGCTGTGGGACGTCGACTACACCCGGCTCAGCGGCCACCCGATCTTCGTGCTCGGCGACCGGAAGCTGGACCTCGCCGTGCGTCTGGAGGTCGCCAACCAGTCCTTCCAGGTGTGCGAGAACCTCGACCAGGCCGTGCAGATGGCGCCGCCCGGACGCATCGAGGTCATCGCGAACTACACCGCCTTCCAGGATCTGCGCCGCCGCGTCGGCAACTGATCACCCAGGCACGTACCCCAGGCACGTAAAGGACACCGAGGACACTGACCATGAGTGACAACAGCCTGCGTCTGGTGTGGATCTACCCCGACCTGCTGAGCACGTACGGCGACCAGGGCAACGCGCTCGTCGTGGAGCGCCGGGCCCGCCAGCGCGGTCTGGACGTGGCGCGTCTCGACGTACGCAGCGACCAGGCCATCCCCACCTCCGGTGACATCTACCTGATCGGTGGCGGTGAGGACCGGCCGCAGCGGCTCGCGGCCGAGCGGCTGCGCCGCGACGGCGGTCTGCACCGCGCGGTCAGCAACGGCGCGATCGTCTTCTCGGTGTGCGCCGGCTACCAGATCCTGGGCCACGAGTTCATCAACGACCTCGGCCAGCGCGAGCCGGGCCTCGGTCTGCTCGACGTGGTCTCCACGCGCGGCGAGGGCGAGCGGTGCGTCGGCGACGTACTCGGCGACATCGACTCGCGCCTGGGTCTGCCGCAGCTGACCGGCTTCGAGAACCACCAGGGCATCACCCACCTCGGCCCCACCGCGCGCCCGTTCGCGCAGGTCCGGCTCGGTAAGGGCAACGGCACGGGCGACGGCACGGAAGGCGCGTACAACGGAACCGTCTTCGGTACGTACATGCACGGGCCCGTGCTGGCCCGCAACCCGCTGATCGGGGACCTGCTGCTGAAGCTGGCGCTCGACGTCAACGCGCTGCCGCCGATCGACGACCGGTGGTACGAGGCGCTGCGCTCCGAGCGCATCTCGGCTGCTCAGCAGCCCGCCTGACCCCACGCGCACAGCCCGTCTGGCGGTGGTTCCGCTCACGTGTGCGGGGGCGTCCAGCAGGCGGACGCACGATGCGGACTCGCCCCCTGCCGCCGGTAGGGTGGCGAGGTCCTGCCGGACAGCGTGGTCCGGTTCCGGCCCACGCTGAGAAGGTATTTCGGGCTATGCGCATTGGTGTCCTCACGTCCGGCGGCGACTGCCCCGGCCTGAACGCCGTCATCCGGTCCGTCGTGCACCGCGCCGTCGTCGACCACGGCGACGAGGTCATCGGCTTCCGGGACGGCTGGAAGGGCCTTCTGGAGTGCGACTACGTCAAGCTCGACCTCGACGCCGTGAGCGGAATCCTGGCTCGCGGCGGCACCGTGCTCGGCTCCTCCCGCGTCCAGCCGGCGCATCTGCGTGACGGTGTGGAGCGGGCCAGGGGGCATGTCGAGGAGCTCGGGCTCGACGCGATCATCCCGATCGGCGGCGAGGGCACGCTCAAGGCGGCCCGCCTCCTGTCGGACAGCGGCCTGCCGATCGTCGGCGTGCCGAAGACCATCGACAACGACATCGCGGTCACGGACGTCACCTTCGGTTTCGACACGGCTGTGGGAGTGGCGACCGAGGCCCTGGACCGGCTGAAGACCACCGCCGAGTCCCACCAGCGGGTGCTGATCGTCGAGGTCATGGGCCGCCACACCGGCTGGATCGCGCTGCACTCCGGCATGGCCGCGGGCGCGCACGCCATCGTCGTGCCGGAACGGCCCTTCGACATCGAGGAGTTGGCCACCAAGGTCGGCGAACGCTTCTCCGCGGGCAAGAGGTTCGCCATCGTCGTCGCCGCGGAGGGCGCGAAGCCTCGCGAGGGGTCGATGGAGTACGACGAGGGTCGCAAGGACGTCTACGGGCACGAGCGGTTCGCGGGCATCGCCCGGCAGCTCTCCATTGAGCTGGAGGAGCGGCTCGGCAAGGAGGCTCGTCCGGTGATCCTCGGGCATGTGCAGCGTGGTGGTACTCCGACCGCGTACGACCGTGTTCTCGCGACCCGATTCGGCTGGCATGCCGTGGAGGCTGTGCACCGGGGGGAGTTCGGGAAGATGACGGCGCTGCGCGGGACGGACATCGTGATGGTGTCGCTCGCGGAGGCGGTCGAGACGCTGAAGACGGTGCCTGAGGAGCGGTACGCCGAAGCGGAGTGCGTACTTTAAGAAGTTTGGCGGCTGCGGGTTCGTCGTGGCTGGTCGCTCCCCCACTCTCGGCTCCGCTCGAGCGGGGGGACCCCCATCGCGGCGGAGCCGCACAATGTCACAGCTCCGCGCCCCTTGAAACTGCCCCCGGCGGCTGTCGCCGCCGGGGGCAGTTCTAGTCTGGTCCCGGACAGACAGCGCACAACCCGTACGAATCAGGAGCCGGTGGATGGATCACGGCGAGCACGGCATGACGATGGATCTGCCGCCGTTCACGCTGGGGCGGGGGCTCGAGTGGTCTGCCGACCCGTTCTTTCTCACCGCCTGCCTCCTCGGGCTGGCCCTGTACGGGTGGGGTGTGGTGCGGCTCGTACGGCGCGGTGACACGTGGCCCGTCGGACGGACCGTGGCGTTCGTCGTCGGTGTCCTGACCGTCGTGCTCGTGCTGTGCACCAAGCTCAACGACTACGGCATGGTCATGTTCAGCGTGCACATGGTGCAGCACATGGTGATCAGCATGCTGTCGCCGATCCTGATCCTGCTCGGCGCGCCGATCACGCTGGCGTTGCGCGCGCTGCCGGTAGCGGCCCGCAGGGGCGGCAAGGGGCCGCGCGAGCTGCTGCTCGCGCTGCTGCACAGTCGGTTCATGCGGATCATCACGCATCCGGCGTTCACGATTCCGCTGTTCATCGCGAGCCTGTACGCGCTGTACTTCTCGCCGATCTTCGACTTCCTGATGGATTCGAAGACGGGCCACATCGTGATGATGAGCCACTTCCTCGCCGTCGGCCTGGTGTTCTTCTGGCCGATCATGGGCGTCGATCCGGGTCCGCACCGGCCCGGGTACCTGATGCGGATGCTGGAGCTGTTCGCGGGCATGCCGTTCCACGCGTTCTTCGGTATCGCGCTGATGATGGCGTCCGGGCCGATGGTCGAGACGTACGAGAACCCGCCCGCCTCGCTCGGTATCGACGCGCTCTCCGACCAGAACGTGGCCGGCGGCATCGCCTGGGCGTTCAGCGAGATCCCCTCGGTGCTCGTGCTTCTCGCGCTGCTCTTCCAGTGGTACCGCTCCGAGCAGCGGCAGGCGCGGCGCGCGGACCGGGCCGCCGATCGCGACGGCGACAAGGAACTCGAGGCGTACAACGCCTATCTGGCCTCACTGAACACACACGGTCGCTGAGTCCCTTTTCTTCTTTCAGTCACTTCGTGCACTCTGGGAATTCCCCTTGACTGAAAGGCTTTTCCATTCAGTAGCATGATGCGCTACGCCCTGCTTCCGCTCTGCAGGGTGACGGGGGAAACCGCCGGGGGGAGCGGTCATGACAATTCACGCATGCTTGCAAAGGGCCGGGAAATCTGTGGCCCGAAGGCTCGCTGTTCTACTCGCTGCCGTGCTGATCCTCAGCGGATGCAGCGAACAGCGCCTGTTCACGGTGAAGGCCGTTGCCGCCGGGGTGTCGTCACTCGCACCTTTTTTCGAAGAGGACGGCTCGCTGGGCGAGGACTCAAAGGTCACGTCGCAGCAACCGCACAGCGGCCTGCAGCAGGGGAACAGCCCTGGTCTGTACGGGGGCACGTCGAAGCCGACGGTCTGTGACGTCGACCGGCTCAAGGATTTCCTCACTGACCCCGACAACCGGCAAAAAGCCCGGGAATGGGCCCGTGTCGTGGGCATTACGCCTGATCGGATCGAGGAGTACATCGACGGCCTCACACCTGTCCTCCTGCGTCACGACACGCTTGTGAAGAACCACGACTACAAGAAGAGCAAAGCAGTCCCCTTCGACGCATTGCTGGAGGCGGGGATCGCCGTATTGGTGAACGACCAGGGACTTCCCGCCGTGAAGTGCTCGTGCGGAAATCCGTTGCGGAGCTTCGACAAGGATCCCGAGAAGATCTCGGTCAAGTTCGAAGACGGTAACAAAGAGTGGGACGGTTACGAGAAGTCCTCCGTGGTCGCCGTCAAGCCCTCGCCCCAGCCGCTTGAGCGCATCGCGCTCGTGGACGTGGACAATCCGGACCGGGGCATCAACCGCCCGGTCGGCAGCGAGGGCGAGAGCGACACGACGTTCGACGCGACCGAGCAGCACGCGGTGCCGTCCGTGGCCGGGATGACCTTCAACCAGGCCAGTCAGCGACTGTCGGAGCTCGGGCTGGCAGTGGCGTACTCCGGCTCCGGGGACGAACTGCCGACAGGTGACGCGTCGGTGACAGGGTCCGATCCCGGTCCGGGGACGAAGCTGCGGTTCGGGGATGCCGTGGCGCTGAGCCTGGGCGAGGGCACGGAATCGGGCTCGGGCTCGGGCTCGGGCTCGGGCGGGGGCAGCACCGATCCGTCGCCGTCCGACGAGGAGTCGACGCCGGGCGGCGGAACGCCGTCTGAAACGGAGACGACACCGGGCGGCGGAACGCCCACCGAGACAGAAACCACACCCGGCGGCAGCACGCCCACCGAGACGGAAACCACACCCGGCGGCGGGACGCCCACCGAGACCGACTCCACGCCGACGGAGTCACCGACTCCCTCGGACTCGACCCCAACCGCGACCCCCACCGCGACGGCGACAGCGACCTCAACCCCGACCAGTCCGCCGTCCACGACCAGGCCCACATCCGTCAAGCCGACGCCCGCCGAGCCCACGCCCGTCGACCCCACATCCGTCGAGCCCCCGACGAGTGAACCGGCATCCAGCGAACCGGTATCGAGCGAACCCGTCTCGTCCAGTGAGCCGGCCACCGGCGATCCCGCCCAGAGCCCGGCGTGAGCCCACCCAGAGCAGAAACCCGGGAGGGACCGGATGCCAACAGGATCACCGCACTCGGGAGTCGGCCGGGTCATCGCCGGCCGGTACCTCCTGCTGAACCAGCTGGGCAGCGGCGGCATGGGCCACGTCTGGCTCGCCCACGACCAACGGCTGGCCTGCGAGGTCGCGCTCAAGGAGATCGTGTTCCGCGACCCGGGCGAGGCCGGACAGGACCGCTCGTCGAGGGTCGCCCGCGCCCGGGCCGAGGCCAGACACGCCGCCGGGCTGCGCGGCCACCCGCACGTGGCGACCGTGCACGACGTACTGGAGCACGAGGGCCTGCCCTGGATCGTGATGGAGTACGTGGCGGGCGCCCTCGACCTGCGGGCGCTGGTCACCCAGCGCGGAACCCTGGCACCCGCCGAGTGCGCCCGCATCGGGCTCGCCGTACTGGACGCGCTCACGGCCGGGCACGAGCGGGGTGTCATGCACCGGGACGTGAAACCCGCCAACATCCTCCTCGCCCCGGACCGCACGGGGTCGCCGTACGCCCGTGTCCTGCTCACCGACTACGGCATCTCCGTGCAGCCGGACGCCGGCGAGACGCGGTACACGGCGACGTCCGTCCTGGTCGGCACGGCCGGGTATCTGGCGCCCGAGCGGGCCCAGGGCGGGCCGCCTACCGCCGCCGCCGACCTGTTCTCGCTGGGCTGCACGCTCTACTACGCGGTCGAAGGACGCGGTCCCTTCGACCGCGACTCGGAACTCGCGTCGCTCACCGCCCTCGTACTGGAGGAACCCCGTCCGCCACTGCGGGCCGGTGCCCTGGAGCCGCTCCTGGCGGCCATGCTCACGAAGGACCCGGTCCACCGGATCACCGCCGAGGACGCCGAAGCCGCGCTGTCCGCGATCGTGACACCCCAGTCGCATCCCCGGACCCAGCTCGACCTGGGTTCGGAGCCGCCATGGGCGGGCGGGACGACGCACACGGCGGGTTCCCGGATTCCGCAGGTCCCCGAGTCTCCGCAGAGCCACGGGGGCGGTGGGCAGTGGTACGGCCCGTCGGCCGGGCAGGAGTCCTCGGCGGCGCCCCTTGGACAGGAAAGCCCTGTCGCCTGGCCCTCCGGGTACGGGACCCCCGTCGGCCGGCCTTCCGGGCAGGGTGCCGCCCCCTGGGCCACCGGACAGGGCTACGGCCCTCCCCCGGCCACCACCGGCCGACGCCGCCGCAAGCGCAACCGCGCTCTCCGGGCCGCACTGGCGACCGCGCTCGGACTGGCCATCGCGGGCGGTGGGGCCTGGTACGCCATGGCGTACCTGCCGGGCAACGGCGACGAGAGCCCGTACGGAGACGCCGTCGGGTTGGCCCAGCCGCTCAAGGACGGCGACTGCGTCACCGCCTACTGGCCCGAGGACCGTTTCAAGGGCACGCCACGGCTGACGGTCAAGGACTGCGTCACCGGGACACCGGACGGCCAGGTGATGGCAGTGGTCGAGGCCGGATCCGCGGACGAGGCGCGCACGAGCGGCCCAGCCCAGTGCGAGGAACGAACCGAGGAGACACGCAAGAAGCTCGCGGACGTGCGCGGCTATGCCGTGATCCCCACCGACACGGGCTTCTCGGCGGCCGGCCGGCGCACCGCCTGTCTGCTCCTCGGCGCTCACGGAGCTGTGTACGGACCGCTCGGGGACCATCGCGAGACGGGGTTGCCGTTCATCGACACCGCCAACATGCAGAAACAGGACTGCCTGGACGAACGGTCCGACCAGGACGCCCGGCTGGCCTCCTGTGACAAACCGCACGACCAGCGGGTGCTCGGCTTCACCGCACTGGCCCAGGACGTGGCGCTTCCGGCGAAGCAGGAATCCCTCGAGGCCTGTGAGGCGCAGTTGCCTCCGATCCAGTACGGCTACGACCCGAGCGTCTACAAGACGTCTGCCTGGGCGAGCGAGGGCGCCTGGAAATCGCGCACACATTTCGTGGTGTGCACCGTAATAAGGCGGGACGGGGGCACCATAGAGGGGGACGAACCATGAGGAGGGTGTTGCGATGCCCGGTTCTACGAAGGCTATGGGGGTGCTCACCGTCGGAGGCCTAGTGATGGTGACGGCCTACACGGTGGCGCTCGGCAGCAGTGGCTGGCTGTGGTTCGGCTGGGTGGTGCTCGGACTGCTCACGCTGGCGATGGTGGCATCGCGCAGCACCTGAGGTACTCCGTGCCTAGGGGTGTTTCGAAGGTCCCGTGTGGTGCCCGCGGTGTCCGGTGCGTGCCCTGGGGGGGTACCCCGACCGAAGGCTGAGGGGAGTGCCGACCGAAAGCCCTCGTACTGGACGTACTTGGGCTTTCGGCCGGTGCCGCGAAGGGGTCCCCCCGCCCGAGCCGTGCGAAGCCGGTTCGGGGGTGGGGGCGCGTGCCGGGCGCCGTGGGTGCCGTGCGGGACTTTCGAAACACCCCCTGGTCCCCGGGGCTTCCTCGCGGACCTCCCAGGGGCTCACTCCCGGGGCAACCGCCCCGCGGAGTGCACGCCCGGCTGGTATTTGGGCAGCCGGGCGGTGACCTTCATGCCCGCGCCGAGGGCGGTCTCGATGACGAGGCCGTAGTCGTCCCCGTAGACCTGCCGCAGCCGGTCGTCGACGTTCGACAGTCCGATGCCGTCTGAGGTACTGGCCTCGCCTGCCAGGATGCGGCGCAACCGGTCGGGGTCCATGCCGGGGCCGTCGTCCTCGATGACGACGAGCGCCTCGGCTCCCGCGTCCTGTGCGGTGATGCTGATGTGGCTCTTGTCGACCTTGCCCGTGCCGCCTTCCAGGCCGTGTTTCACCGCGTTCTCCACGAGCGGTTGCAGGCACAGGAAGGGCAGGGTCACCGGGAGTACTTCGGGGGCGATCTGCAGGGTGACCGAGAGCCGGTCGCCGAAGCGTGCTCTGACCAGTGCCAAGTAGTGGTCGATGGCGTGCAGTTCGTCGGCGAGTGTGGTGAAGTCGCCGTGCCTGCGGAACGAGTAGCGGGTGAAGTCGGCGAACTCCAGGAGGAGTTCGCGGGCCCGCTCGGGGTCGGTGCGGACGAAGGACGCGATGACGGCGAGCGAGTTGAAGATGAAGTGCGGTGATATCTGGGCGCGCAGAGCCTTGATCTCGGCCTCGATCAGGCGGGTTCGGGACTGGTCGAGGTCGGCGAGTTCCAGCTGGACCGAGACCCAGCGGGCGACCTCTCCGGTGGCGCGGACGAGCACGGCGGACTCGCGGGGCGCGCAGGCCACGAGGGCTCCGTAGACGCGGTCGTCGACGGTGAGCGGGGCGACGACGGCCCAGCGCAGCGGGCAGTACGGCTCGTCGCAGTCGAGGCGGAAGGCCTCGCCGCGGCCGGTTTCCAGCGGTCCGCCGATCCGCTCCATGATCTGGGTCCGGTGGTGCTCACCGACGCCTTCCCAGGCCAGCACCGTGTCCTGGTCGGTGAGGCAGAGCGCGTCGGTGCCGAGCAGGGTGCGCAGCCGCCGCGCCGACCTACGCGCCGTCTCTCCGGTCAGGCCCCCACGGAGCGGTGGCGCGGCGAGCGACGCGGTGTGCAGGGTCTCGAAGGTGGCGTGCTCGACAGGGGTGCCGAGGCCGCCGAGGCTGGGCGGGCGCGCGGTGCGCCGGCCGAGCCAGAACCCGGCCGCGAGGAGCGGGAGTACGGCCATGAGGAGCCCGGCCAGGAAACCGCTCATACCTTGACCACGAAGCTCATGCCTCGACTTCCTTCGCACTCACAGGCGCTTCTTTCCCACTCACAGGCGCTTTCCCACTCACGGACGCTTCCTTCGCGCTCACGGGCGCTTCCTTCGCACTCACGGCCGTTCGTACCTGTCCGCCGGACAGTTCCTCCGGCAAATGGAACCGGGCGAGGATCGCCGCGGTCCCCGCCGGCACCCGCCCGGACGTCGCGAGCGACACCAGCACCATGGTGAGGAAGCCCAGCGGCACCGACCAGAGCGCGGGCCAGGCGAGGAGCGCGTGCAGCGAGCCCGTGCCCGGGAACCCGGCCATGGTCGCCGCGACCGCGAGCAGCGCCGAGCCGCCGCCGACGAGCATGCCGGCCGCCGCGCCGGGCGGGGTGAGCCGTCGCCACCAGATGCCGAGGACGAGCAGTGGGCAGAAGGACGACGCCGACACCGCGAAGGCGAGCCCGACGGCATCGGCGACCGGCAGTCCGCCCACGAGCATGCTCGCCGCGAGCGGCACGATCATCGCGAGGACCGTGCCGAGCCGGAAGTGCCGGACACCGCGCGAGGGCAGCACGTCCTGCGTGAGCACACCCGCCACCGCCATCGTCAGCCCCGAGGCGGTGGACAGGAACGCGGCGAACGCCCCGCCCGCCACCAGCGCGCCCAGCAGGTCCCCGCCGAGCCCGCCGATCATCCGGCCGGGCAGCAGCAGCACGGCGGCGTCCGCGTCCCCGGTGAGGGTGAGCTCGGGAGAGTACAGCCGCCCCAGCGCGCCGTAGAGCGGCGGCAGCAGATAGAACGCGCCGATCAGGCCGAGCACGGCGACAGTGGTGCGGCGGGCGGCGACGCCGTGTGGGCTGGTGTAGAAGCGGACGACGACGTGCGGCAGGCCCATGGTGCCGAGGAACGTGGCGAGGATCAGTCCGTACGTGGCGTACAGCGGGCGTTCCTCGCGGCCCGCGGCGAGCGAGGTGGACATGCCGCCGTTGCTGCCGCGGTCGGCGACGGGGACGCGGTCGCCTTTGGTGAAGGCCAGCCGGGTGCCCTGTTCGATGTGGTGGGTGCCCGCGGCGAGCCGGAGCCGTTCCTCCTCGTACCGCTTGCCGTCGACCGTGCCGTCCGCGGTGACGGTCAGCGGCCGGTCGAGCTTCAGGTCGAGGCTGCCGTCGACGCGTACGATCCGGTGCTCGCGGAACGTGGCCGGCTCGTCGAAGGCATGGCGCGGCGCTCCGTCGCCCTGCCAGGCGAGGACCAGGAACAGCGCGGGGACGAGCAGGGCGGTGAGCTTGAGCCAGTACTGGAAGGCCTGTACGAAGGTGATGCTGCGCATGCCGCCCGCGGCGACGGTCGCGACCACGACGACCGCGACGATGATGCCGCCGAGCGACTTGGAGGCTCCGGTCAGCACGTTCAACGTCAGCCCCGCGCCCTGGAGTTGGGGCAGGAGGTAGAGCCAGCCGACGCCGACGACAAAGGCCCCTGCCAGCCGCCGTACGGCCTGCGAGGCGAGCCGTGCCTCGGCGAAGTCGGGCAGGGTGTACGCGCCGGAGCGGCGCAGCGGGGCCGCGACGAAGATCAGCAGGACGAGATAGCCGGCGGTGTAGCCGACCGGGTACCAGAGCATGTCGGGGCCCTGGACGAGGACGAGGCCCGCGATGCCCAGGAACGAGGCGGCGGAGAGGTACTCGCCGCTGATGGCGGCCGCGTTCAGGCGGGGGCCCACGGTGCGCGAGGCCACGTAGAAGTCCGAGGTAGTGCGTGAGATGCGCAGGCCGAAGGCGCCGACGAAGACGGTAGCGACGACGACGAGGGCGACCGCGGGAACGGCGTAGTTCTCGTTCACGGGGACGCCTCAGGACTCTCGTTCACGGGCTCGGCGGTCCTTGTGGTCATTCTCGTGCTCGTTCTCGTGCTCGTTCATCGGCTAGCGGTCCTCGACGAGGCGGACGAAGTCCTTCTCGTTGCGGTCGGCGCGGCGCACGTACCAGCGGGCGAGCAGCACCAGCGGCGGATAGACGCAGAAGCCGAGCACGATCCACTCGAGGCCCGCACTGTCGCCCATCGAGACGAACACCAGCGGGAGTGGGCCCACGAGCAGGACGAGAACCGCGAACACGGTGAGGGCGGCGCGCAGTTGACTGCGCATGAGCGAGCGGACGTAGGTGTGGCCGAGCGTGGTCTGCTCGTCGATCTCGGTGCGCGGACGGTAGCCGTTCAGCCTGCGGGTGCGGCGCGGCGGGCCGGTGACGACGACACGGCGGTCGGCGGGGTCCTGGGGCAACTCCGGTCTCCTCAGCTCGCGGTCCGGCGCATCAGCAGGTCGCGCAGTTCTCGTGCGTGACGGCGGCTGACCTGCAGTTCGACGGAGTCGACGAGGACGCTCACGGTGCCCGCGTCCAGGCGCAGCTCGCTGATGTGGCCGAGGGCGACGAGATGGCGGCGGTGGATGCGGACGAAGCCGCGCGAGCGCCAGCGTTCTTCGAGGGTGGAGAGCGGGATGCGGACGAGGTGGCTGCCCTGGGCGGTGTGCAGTCGCGCGTAGTCACCCTGGGCCTCGACGTGGGTGATGTCCTCTACGGCCACAAAACGGGTGACTCCGCCCAGTTCGACGGATATATGGTCCGGGTCGGGCTCGTGCACGGGTATCTGCGGGGCCGCGTCCCTCTGCTCGACGGCCCGCCGGACCGCCTCGGCCAGCCGCTCCCTGCGTACCGGCTTCAGCACGTAGTCGACGGCCTTGAGGTCGAAGGCCTGGACCGCGAAACCCTCGTGGGCGGTGACGAACACCACGAGCGGCGGCTTGGCGAACCCGGCGAGCAGCCGCGCCATGTCGAGTCCGTCGAGGCCGGGCATATGGATGTCGAGGAAGACGACGTCGATCCCCTCGTCTCCGCCGGGTCCGCTGTCCAGCGCGCGGTTGATCCGGCGCAGCGCCGCCGTGGCGTCACTCGCGCCCTCGACGCTGCTCACCCGCGGATCGGCGTTCAGCAGATAGAGCAGCTCTTCCAGGGAGGGCGGTTCGTCGTCGACGGCGAGGACTCGGAGCATGAATGTGCAGTGTAGGAGCAATTCGCACGCCTGCACATGCGCGGCGTCCGCCGGTGGCCGCTGGATACAGTGCCCGCATGCGACCCAAGTCCGCGCCCTTCGACGACCTCGACCGCAAGATCGTCACGGCTCTGATGGCGAACGCCCGCACCAGCTTCGCCGAGATCGGCGCGGCGATCGGCCTGTCCGCCACCGCGGTCAAGCGCCGGGTCGACCGGTTGCGTGAGACCGGCGTGATCACCGGGTTCTCGGCAACGGTGGAGCCGGCCGCGCTCGGCTGGCGTACGGAGGCGTACGTCGAGGTGTACTGCGAGGGCGCCGCGCCGCCCCGACGGCTCGCGGAGGTGGTGCGCAACCATCCCGAGATCACCGCCGCGATGACGGTGACCGGCGGCGCGGACGCGCTGCTGCATGTACGGGCCCGCGACGTGGAGCACTTCGAGGAGGTGCTCGAACGGATCCGTGTGGAGCCGTTCATCCGCAAGACGATCAGCTTCATGGTCCTTTCCCATCTCCTGCCGGAGAGCCCGGAGGCGGGCGCGAACCAGCCGGCTCCGGAGCCGACGGGGTGAGCAAGCCCGGCGGAGCAGACCCTTCCAGTCCGAACACCCTCGAACACGCACTGATCCTGCGCTGAAGTACCCCAAGACGCAGCATCCCTGCGACAGCGCGCAACACCTGATTCTTGTCGCCGCTTGCCCCCGCTTTCTACCGTTGAGGCAACCCCAGCCAACACCGCAGGAAAGCGGAGGAACCCCTCTGTGCCTGACAGCCGTGTGCCGCGCCCTCGGCGCTTTCTTGTCTGCGACCCCAGACATTTCGCCGTGCGGTATGTGATCAATCCCTGGATGCAGCCCGACACACAAGTGGACGTCGATCTCGCCCGTGGCCAGTGGGAAGCGCTGATCCGCGCCTATCGCACCCACGGCCACACGGTCGACACGGTGGAACCGGTGGCCGACCTCCCGGACATGGTGTTCGCGGCGAACTCCGCGCTCGTCCTGGCGGGCCGGGTCTTCGGCTCGTACTTCCACGCCCCGCAGCGCCGACCCGAATCCACCGCGTACGAGACGTGGTTCAAGACGGCCGGTTTCGACGTATACCGGCCCGAGTCGGTGTGCGAGGGCGAGGGCGATCTGATCCCGGCGGGCAGGTACGTGCTGGCCGGCACCGGATTCCGCACGACCCGCGAGGCCCATCGCGAGGTACAGGAGTTCTTCGGCGTACCGGTGATCAGCCTCCAGCTCGTCGACCCCCGCTTCTACCACCTGGACACCGCGCTGTTCGTGCTCGACGACAGCAACATCGCGTACTACCCGGAGGCGTTCTCGTCCGGCAGCCGTGAGGTGCTCGCGCGCCTTTTCCCGGACGCGGTGACGGCCACACGCGAGGACGCGATGGCGTTCGGTCTGAACTCCGTCTCGGACGGCCGCCATGTCTTCATCTCGCCGCGCGCCGAGGCGCTCGCGGGCGAGCTCGCCCGCCACGGTTACGTTCCCGTCCCCGTCGACCTGTCGGAGTTCCAGAAGGCCGGCGGGGGCATCAAGTGCTGCACCCAGGAGATCCGCTCATGACCATCGCTCCCAGCCGCACCGACGCAGTCCGTCCGTCCACCGAGCCGAGCCGTTCGTCCGCCGAGCTGATCCGCGCCGAGGAGCCCGTCCTCGCACACAACTACCACCCGCTGCCCGTGGTCGTGGCGCGCGCCGAGGGCACCTGGGTCGAGGACGTCGAGGGCCGCCGCTATCTCGACATGCTGGCCGGCTACTCGGCCCTCAACTTCGGCCACCGCCACCCGGCCCTGATCCAGGCCGCACACCACCAGCTCGACCAGTTGACGCTCACCTCGCGTGCCTTCCACAACGACCGGCTCGCCCAATTCGCCGAGTCCCTGGCAGAGTTGACGGGCCTGGACATGGTCCTGCCGATGAACACGGGCGCCGAGGCAGTGGAGAGCGCCATCAAGGTGGCCCGCAAATGGGCGTACGAGGTGAAGGGCGTCGCACCGGATCAGGCGACCATCGTCGTGGCCGCCGACAACTTCCACGGCCGTACGACCACCATCGTCAGCTTCTCCACCGACGAGAGCGCCCGCGCCGGTTTCGGCCCGTTCACGCCGGGCTTCCGCGTGGTCCCGTACAACGACCTGGCCGCGCTCGAAGCGGCGGTCGACGAGACGACGGCGGCCGTCCTGATCGAGCCCATCCAGGGCGAGGCGGGCGTCGTCATCCCGGACGACGGCTATCTGCGCGGCGTACGCGAACTGACCCGGCGGGCCGGGTGCCTGTTCGTCGCGGACGAGATCCAGTCGGGCCTCGGGCGTACGGGGCGCACGCTGGCCGTCGAGCACGAGTCGGTCGTCCCGGACATGCTGCTGCTCGGCAAGGCGCTCGGCGGCGGCATCGTCCCGGTCTCCGCGGTCGTCGCGCGGCGCGAGGTGCTCGGGGTGCTGCGGCCGGGTGAGCACGGGTCGACGTTCGGCGGCAATCCGCTGGCGGCCGCGGTCGGATCGGCCGTCGTGGAGCTGTTGGAGACGGGTGAATTCCAGCGCCGGGCCGAGGAGTTGGGCGTGGTGCTGCGGGGCGGGCTGACGGCTCTCGTCGGCAAGGGCGTGCAGGACTTCCGGGCGCGCGGGCTGTGGGCGGGCGTCGACATCGATCCCGCCATCGGCACGGGCCGCGAGATCAGCGAGCGCCTCATGCGCGAGGGGATTCTCGTCAAGGACACGCACGGTTCGACGATCCGGCTCGCTCCGCCGCTGACCATCACGGGCGAGGAGCTCCGGGCGGCTCTCGGCGCACTGGAGAAGGTACTGACAGAAGGGGCCTGACGGCTCAGGGACGGTCCCCGGGGGGCGCCCCGTAAGGGGCGCGGGGCTGTGGCATTATGCGGCTCCGCCGCGGGGCGCGACCAGCCCACGCCGACCCGCAGCCAACGAACTGACCGGGATCCTGGGACCTGGGGCGAAGCCCAAGGACCCGGGATCCCAATGGCTCCGCGGGCCGGCGCGGAGCTCCGCGCCGGCCCGCGGCCTTCGTCACCGCGTGGTCCGACGGTACGGCGGCTCAGGGGAGGAGCCGGTCGAACCGGAACGGCGCGAGGGCTTCGGGACGTTGCCCCGTGCGGATGTACTCGGCGAGTTTGTGCCCCGTGACCGGGCCCAGCGTGACGCCGAGCATGCCGTGGCCGGTCGCGGCGAAGGCGTTGTCGTGCCCGGGGACGCGGTCGATGACCGGGAGTCCGTCGGGGAGGAACGGGCGCCCGCCGACCCAGGGGTCGCGGATCAGGCTGACCAGGTCGTCCGGGTCGTCGAACCAGCGGCCCAGGTACTGCCGGCTCGCGAGGGCGACGGCGACGATGCGACGCCAGTCGAGGCGGTTGTTGTTGCCGCTCAGCTCCATCGTGCCGCCGATCCGCGTGGTGGCGCCGATCGGTGAGGCGACGGCCCTGCGTTCGCCGAAGTACAGCGTGTGCCGGGGCGCCGGGTCGAGGTCGACCGAGAAGCTGTAGCCCTTGCCCGCCTGCAGAGGCAGCCGCTGGCCCAGCGAGCGCAGGAGGTGCGGGGACCGCATTCCGGCCGCGATGACGACCGCCCCGCAGGGGATCTCGGCCTGGGAGGTACGCAGCGCGGTGACGCGTCCGCCCGAGGTGCGGAACCCGGTGGCCTCCGCGTTCTCGTGGACCTTCACGCCCCGCGCGGAGAGCGCCTCCCCGAGTGCGAGGGCGAACGCCTCCGGGTCGACCACCCCCTCCCCCTCGACGAGGTAGGCCGCGCGCACTCCGGACGACAGCGCGTCGTCCAGCAGACGTGCCCCCGGACCCGTGGTGACGTCGTCGGGCATCGGGTAGCGGCCGTCCGCCATCTCCCGCTGGACCGCGAGGTGGTGGCGGGCCTCGGCCGGCGACAGGAAGGCGTGCACCATGCCGGGCCGGGTCAGCGTCGTGTCGACCCCCGCCTCGCGCAGACCGTCGAAGAGGTCGAACGTGCTGTGGTTGAGCTCGGCGATGGCCGCGTAGCCGCGCCGGAAGGCGGCCGGTGTGCTGCTGCGCCAGAACCGCCACAGCCACCGTACGAACGCCGGGTCCGGCAGCGGCCGCAGATAGAGCGGCGAGTCGGGCCGTCCCAGCGAACGCAGGGCGTACCGCACCACGCCCGGCGCGGGGACCGGCGTCGAATGGCTGAGACAGACCCAGCCCGCGTTGCCCCGGGACGCCCCGGAGCCCAGGCCGCGCCGCTCGACGATCTCCACCGGCAGGCCGGCCGCGGCGAGGTAGTAGGCCGTGCACAGCCCTATGACGCCGCCCCCGACGACCACGACGGGCTGGTCGCCGACCGGACCCGTCGTACCGAGTACACCGGTCATGACGCGGACCCGTACGAGGCGAGGAACTCCCGGGTACGGGCCTCGGCCGGGCTGTCGAGGACGTCCTCGGGCCTGCCCTCCTCCACGATCCGGCCGCCGTCGACGAAGACGACGTGATCGGCCACCTCGCGGGCGAAGGGCAGTTCGTGGGTGACCAGCATCATCGTCATTCCGTCCGCGGCGAGTTCCCGCATCACGCTCAGTACCTCCCGGGTGGCCTCCGGGTCCAGGGAAGACGTGGGCTCGTCGAAGAGGAGCACCTCGGGCTTGAGGGCGAGGGCGCGCGCGATGGCCACGCGCTGCTGCTCGCCGCCGGAGAGCTGCTCGGGCTGGGCGAGGGCACGGTGGGCCACCCCGACCCGGCGCAGCAGTCCGACGGCCCGCTCCAGCGCCTCCTGTTCGGGGATGCCGGCCTTGCGCTGTGCCAGGACGACGTTCTCCACGGCCGTGAGATGCGGGAACAGGTTGAACCGCTGGAAGACCATGCCGACGGTGCGGCGCAGCAGGGCCAGGTCGCGGCAGACCATGCGGCCGTCCTGGTGGACCACCTCTCCGGCGACCTCGATCGTGCCCTTGTCCGGCCTTTCCAGCAGGTTGACGCAGCGCATCAGGGTCGTCTTGCCGCCGCCGCTCTGCCCGATGACGCTGACGATGCGGCCCCGGTCGACCTCCAGGTGGACGTCGTCGAGGACCAGCCGTCCGTCGAAGGACTTGCTCAGGCCCTCGATCCGTACGACGGCCTCGGGCGGCGCGGACTCGGTGGGCCCGGTGGGTTCAGCGGTGGCTTTCGCCGTGGTGACAGGCTCGGTCATACCGCCGCCTCCTTGACTCGTACGTCCGCGGTCGGGTCGGCGGCCAGCAGGGCGCGGGCCGCCCGCAGGCGTCGCCGTCGCCAAGGGGACAGGGGGACGCCCGCCCGTACCTTCCTTTCCAGCAGCAGGAGGAGCTGGGAGAGCGGGTAGCAGAGGGCGAAGTAGATGGCCGAGATGACCAGGTACACCTCCAGCGCCCGGAAGGTGGACGAGGTGATGAGCCGTCCCTCGGACATCAGCTCGGCGGCGGAGACGGTGACGAGCAGCGAGGTGGACTTCAGCAGGTCGACCAGGAAGGTGTTGGTGCCGGGCAGCGCCTGCCGCAGAGCCTGCGGCAGGACGATGTGGCTGAAGATGCCCGCCTTGCCGAGACCGAGCGCCTCGCCCGCCTCGGTCTGCCCGCCGTGCACGCCGCTGATCGCGGAGCGGAAGATCTCGGAGAGGTAGGCGGCGTAGAAGACGATCAGGCTGACGCAGCCGGCCGTGAACACGTCGAGCTTGATCCCGGCCGAGGCCAGGCCGAAGTAGGTCAGGAAGATGATGGCGAGCAGCGGGACGTTCTTGAACACCTCGGTGTAGACGGCGGCGACGACACGGGCCGGCCAGGCCTTGCTCAGCCGCAGCAGTGCCACGACCAGGCCGAGGACCACCGCGCCGACGAAGCTCACGACCGTGTACGAGATGGTGCGCCAGAGTGCGTCGAGCAGGTCGGACTGGTAGTCGGACCAGGGGACTTGGAAGAGGTCGGACACTGTCATCCCCTCACTGCGCGATGGACGGCGGCGTCCAGTCCTGAGGCCGGTCCACGCCCTGGCGCGCGGCGGCGACGTCGGCGGACGGCTTCAGGAACTGCTCGGGGTCTCCGCCCCACTTCTTGACGAGCTTCTCCATCTCGCCGTTCGCGTACATGGCGTCGATCTGCGCGGAGATCGCCTTTTCCAGCTTGGTGGCCTTCTTGGGCAGGTAGAAGCCGGTCTGATAGGGCTGGAAGTACTGGTAGTCGGGCTTCGCCTTGACCTGCTCGGCGGTGGGCGGCGTCATGTACTGCGTGTCGATCTTCAGGTCGGGGCGTTCCTTCTGCGCCGCGATGATGATCAGCGGGTCGAGGAATCCGACGTCGACCCGGCCCGCGCCGAGGTCGTCGAAGACTCCGTTGGCGTCGGGATAGGCGTGCAGCTTGGCGTCGGGCACGGCCTGGATCGACTTCACCCAGACATAGCCCTCGACCGTGCCCAGCTCCAGACCCTTCAGGTCGTCGACCGTCTTGTAGGTCTTGCCGGACCGGACGGCCATCGCCGGGGGCGAGTAGTACGGCGGATCGGTGAACAGCCCCTGCTTCTGCCGGTCCGCGGACCAGGCGACACCGCCGATGGTGATGTCCACCCGGTTGGACTGCACTCCGGCGAGCATGCCGGCGAAGTCCGTCACCTGGGGTTTCACCTCGAGGCCAAGCTTTTCGGCCGCGTAGTTGAGGATGTCGCCGTCCAGCCCGACGATCTTGTCGCCCTGGACGCTGGTGTAGGGCGCGTACGGCTGTACGGCCACCTTGATCACGCCGGGCGTGAGCGTGCCCAGCTCGGCGGTCTTCGCGGACACGTTCTTCGGTTCGTCGTCGTCACCCGAACCACAGGCGGCGACGGCTGGAAGCAGGAGGATCGCTGACAAGCCAGCGACAAGCGAGCGCACACGGATCATCGGCTTGGGCCTTCCGTATCGGCACTGAAGGAACCCGCCTGTTCACCGCGTTGTGCCCCCGGCGGGGATGTTGTGATGGGGCCATACGCTAAGCACATGCGCGTCGTGCGTCACCGTTCACTTCGTACGAACTTGTGGCTGAAATCGCTCGCCGCACTGTACGGTGCGTCCATCTCCGGTTCACTCCTTCGACGTCCGGCCCACCCCGACGGGAGGAACGCTCGTGCTGAGCCCGTCACTCGCACAGGAGATCGCCGGGGACACCTCCGCGGTCATCGGCTTCAACGTGCTGATCACCGACGCCGAGGGCATGGTCATAGGCAGCGGCGACACCCGCCGCGTCGGCACCTTCCACGAGGCGTCCGTCGAGGTCATCCGCACACAGGAACCGGCCACACACAGCGCGTCGCAAGCCCACCAGCTCCGGGGCGTACGGCCCGGGATGACCCTGCCGCTGGTCACGGACGGGCAGGCGGTGGGGACGGTCGGGATCACCGGTACGCCCACTCAGGTGCGCCGCTTCGGCCTGCTGGTGAAACGGCAGACGGAGATCCTGCTCCGGGAGTCCGTGATGCTGCGCTCCCGCCTCCTCGCCGAACGGGCGGCGGAGAAGCTGCTGGCCGACATCGCCTCGTACGACCCGCACGTCGTGGAGGGCGACTTCCTCCACTTCCGGGCCGCCGAACTGGGCTTCGACCTGCGACTTCAGCGGGTCGCGGTGGCCTTCGAGGTGACCGTGCCCGACCGGGGAAACGACAGGGGCAGCCGTCGCCACGGCACGCCCACCCGGGACATGGCGCTGGTCCGCTCGGAACTGCTCCGCACGATCCGCGAGGTCTTCGCCGACTCCCAGGACATCGTCGCCACCACGGCTCCCGGCTGGATCGGCGTGCTGCACCGGTTCCAGGCCGACCGGCCGGTGACCTCCCTGGTCGCCGACTGCCGGCGCGTCTCCGACGTCATCGCCGCCCAGGGCGGCCTCACCGCACGCGCGGGCATCGGCGAACCGGCCGCCTCGCTCGACGCCCTGCACGACTCCTACCAGGACGCCTGCGACGCACTCCGCCTCGGCGCTCGTCTCGCGGGCAACGCCCCCGTCCACCTGATCACCGACCTGCGGGTCCACCAGGTCCTGGCGGCGGTGGGCCAGCCCGCCCGCAACCGCCTGCTCGAACTGACCGCCGCGGGCCTGCGCACCCAGTCCGACTGGCCGGTGCTCCGCGACACGATCACCGCCTGGTGCGAGAGCGGGTTCAATCTCGTACGGGCGTCCGCGGCGCTGCACGTCCACCGCAACACGGTCGTCTACCGGATGAACAAGATCGAGCAGATCACCGGCCGGCCACTGCGTGATCACCGGATCACCATGGCCCTGTATCTCGCTTGTCTGGCCGACCAGTTGGGAAGTGGGGGCGCCTCGGCGAAGGCTTGATCCCGATCACCCAAGAGGCCGAACGGACCCGGTTACGGGGGAGCCCGCCTGCACCTACACTGGCGTCGCAGCAAGCCTGTTGACCTGCTAGAACGCGGCGGTTGAGCCGATCCGGCGGAGTGAGGAGCGACCCCATGTTCTACTACGTGCTCAAGTACGTGATTCTGGGACCGCTGTTGCGGCTGGTCTTCCGACCTCGGATCGAGGGTCTGGAGCACGTACCGGCGACCGGGGCGGCCATCGTCGCGGGCAACCACCTCTCCTTCTCGGACCACTTCCTGATGCCCGCGATCCTCAAGCGCCGCATCACGTTCCTCGCGAAGGCCGAGTACTTCACGGGCCCCGGCATCAGAGGCCGGCTGACGGCCACCTTCTTCCGCAGCGCCGGGCAGATCCCGGTGGACCGCTCGGGCAAGGAGGCGGGCCAGGCGGCGATCCGCGAGGGGCTCGGCGTGCTGCGCAAGGACGAGCTGCTCGGTATCTACCCGGAAGGCACCCGCTCGCACGACGGCCGCCTCTACAAGGGCAAGGTCGGCGTCGCGGTGATGGCGCTCAAGGCCCAGGCGCCCGTCATCCCCTGCGCGATGATCGGCACCTTCGAGGCCCAGCCGCCGGGCCGGAAGATCCCGAAGATCCACCCCGTCGTGATCCGCTTCGGCAAGCCCCTCGACTTCTCCCGCTACGCCGGCATGGAGAACGAGAAGGCGATCCTGCGCGCCATCACCGACGAGATCATGTACGCGATCCTCAAGCTCTCGGAGCAGGAGTACGTCGACCAGTACGCGGCCGTCGTCAAGGCCGAGGAGGCCGCCGCGAAGGCGGAGAGGGCGCGCAAGTTCCCTCGCCTGCCGCTGAGTTGAGCCGCCTCTCCCCCGGTGGGCTCTCGGGGGAATCTGCGGAGAGCAGAACCCTGTAGGTCTCCGGGGCGCCGCGGTCGTACGGTCCCGTCATGAGACGTGCAGTGTTGATCGGAGCGACAGGACAGATCGGGCGCGTGGCCGTGGGCGCCCTGGCCCGGGACGGCTGGCAGGTGACGGCCGTCTCGCGAGGCGGCGGCCGCGACGAGACCTGGCCCGACGAGGTACGCACGGCGCGGGCGGACCGCGGGGACGACGCCGCCCTGGCCGCCGCGGTCGGTGACGGCTGCGACGTACTGGTGGACATGGTGGCCTACGGGCCGGAGCACGCACGGCAGTTGACGAGCCTGGCCGGTCGTGTCGGCTCGGCCGTGGTGATCTCCAGCGTGTCGGTGTACGAGGACGACAAGGGCCGCACCTTCGATACGCAGGCGGAGCCGGACGGGTTTCCGAAGTACCCGGTGCCGCTGCCGGAGGAACAACGCACGATCGCGCCCGGCGAGTCCTCGTACAGCGCCCGCAAGGCGGGCCTGGAGCGCGAACTCCTCGCCGCGAACAGCCAGTTGTCGACGACTCTGCTGCGGGCGGGGGCCATCCACGGGCCGTACTGCCGCACGCCGCGCGAGCTCTACTTCGTCAAGCGCAACCTGGACGGCCGTCCCCGGCGTGTCCTCGCCTTCGGCGGCGAGAGCCGCTTTCATCCGGCGAGCGTCCACAACATCGCGGAGTTGATCCGGCTGGCCGCCGCGCGGCCGGGCGCCCGCGTCCTCAACGCCGTCGATCCCGACGCGCCCACAGTCGCGGAGATCGCCGCGGCCATCGACTCCGTGATGGGGGTCGAGACCGAGAGTGTCCTGGTGGACGGCCCCGCGCCTTCGGCGACCGTGGGCGACACTCCGTGGACGGTCCCGCACCCGGTGGTCTGCGACATGAGCGCGGCCGAACGGGAGTTGAGCTACCGGGCCGTGGCGCGGTACGCCGAGACACTGCCGGACACGGTCGCCTGGATCGAGCGCCAACTGGCCGGCCGTGACTGGCGGGAGGCGTACCCGAGGATGTTCGAGACGTACGGCGACCTCTTCGACTACGCGGCGGAGGACGCCTGGTTGGCGACGCGGGACGCATGAAGGAGGGGCGGCCGAATCCGGCCGCCCCTCCTCCTTGCTCGGTGTTACGACGGCTCAGTGCTACGGCTTGGGCGTGGCGTGCGGCGCGCACGTCACGTCGGCCGCGTCGACCTTGCCGGTGAGCAGGTAGGTGTCCACCCGCTCGTTGATGCACGGGTTGGCGAGCCCCGTCACACCGTGCGAGCCCGCGTCCTTCTCGGTGATCAGGCGGGAGCCCTTGAACCGCTTGTGCAGCTCGACGGCGCCCTCGTACGGAGTGGCGGCGTCACGCGTGGCCTGCACGATCAGGACGGGCGGCAGACCCTTGCCGGTCTTCACGTCGACCGGGGTCTGCTGCTTGGCGGGCCAGGTCGCGCACGGCAGGTTCAGCCAGGCGTTGGCCCACGTCATGAACGGGTAGTTCTTGTGCAGCGCGGTGTTGTCGCGGTCCCACTTCTTCCAGCTGGTGGGCCACTTGGCGTCGGTGCACTCGACGGCCGTGTAGACGGCGTTGCCGTTCTCCGCTGAGATGTTGCCCGCGGTGTCGGTCAGGTCGGGAGCCGCGGCGTCGACGAGTGCCTGGGTGTCACCGGCGACGTACTTGCTGAAGACCGTCGCGACCGGCACCCACGACGAGTCGTAGTACGGCGCGCTCTGGAAGAAGCCGATGAGCTCGGCCGGGCCGACGACCCCGCCGATCGGGTTCTCCTTGGCCGTGGCGCGCAGCTTGAGCCACTGGTCCTGGACCTCGGCCCGGGTGTCGCCGAGGTGGAGGGTCGCATCGTTCTTGGCGATCCAGTCCTGCCAGTCATTCCAGCGCATCTCGAAGGCGACGTCCTGGTCGAGGTTGGCCTCGTACCAGATCTTCTCGCGCGACGGGTTGACGACGCTGTCGGCGACCATCCGGCGGACGTGAGTCGGGTACATCGTGCCGTAGACGGCGGCGATGTACGTGCCGTACGAGACGCCCAGGAAGTTGAGCTTCTTCTCGCCGAGCGCGGCCCGGATGACGTCCAGGTCGCGAACGGTGTTGGGGGTCGTCATCTGCGGCAGCATCTCGCCGCTGCGCTCGGCGCAGCCGGCCGCGTAGTCGGCGGCCAGCTTGCGCTGGGCGCGCTTGTCCGCCTCGGAATCCGGCACCGGGTCCATCTTGGGCGCCTTCACGAACTCCTGCGGGTCGGCGCAGGAGATGGGCGCCGAGTGGCCGACACCGCGCGGGTCGAAGCCCACGAAGTCGTAGGCCTTCGAGGTGTTGACCCAGAGCGGGGCCTTGGTGGTGACCCGGCGCGGGAAGCGCAGTCCGGAGCCGCCGGGGCCGCCCGGGTTGTAGACCAGGGCGCCCTGGCGCTCCGCCTTCGTGCCCGTGTTGCCGATGCGGTCCACGGCGAGCTTGATCTGCTTGCCGTTCGGCTTCGCGTAGTCGAGCGGCACCGTGACCCAACCGCACTGGATGGGCTTCTCAAGTCCCCAGTCGGCCGGGCAGTCCTGCCAGTTGATCCCGGCCTTCGCCGCGCGAGCGGCGGCGATCGAGGCGCCGCGCGCCTGGCTGTCCTGGCCGTGGCGGACGCTGGTCGTGGCGTCCGCGCCGGCCGTGGCGTCCGCGCTGGCTGCCGGAGCCGCGACGGCGCCGGCTATCAGCGTCGCCGTGACGAGCGCTCCGGCCGAGCCGAACGCCGTCGCCCTTCTCAGACCTCTCAAGTGGGGCCTCCCCGTACGTCGTTGTGGTCGTACTGGGGATCCTTTCGGCTGTGAGGTCCCTGAGAACAGGGGTGACGTGGCTTCTTTGCCAATCCGATAACCGGATCATGGCTGTCCGTTGAGCGGTGACCTTGTCTCAGCCGAGCGTGCGCAAGGCCTCGTCGAGGATGCGGCGCAGCCGCAGTGCGTCGGGGGCGAGGGCGGTCACGAGGACACCGGGACCGGCGAGCGGTGTGAGGGTGGCGTACTCGCCCAGCAGCCGCGCCTCGACCGGCTCCCGCGCGAACTCCGGTCGTACGACGAGGATTTGGCCGAGCGCGCGATGCCCGGCCAGCACGGCGGGGCCGTCCCACCCGCCCGGCGCCCCGGGGCCGCAGGACAGCTCCTGGTCGAGCAGGGGCCGTCCGTCGAGGCGAACGGTGAGCCGGCTGGCAAGCCTTCCGGGCTCTTCCTTGGCCCGGCCGAGCACCTGCTCCTCACGCAGCACCAGCCGGGCGCCCGCCGCGAGGTCGACGCGTGTGGTGACGTACAGCTCACTTCCGTTCGCGGAGATCAACTGCTCCGGCAGCCAGCGCAGTTCGGCGTCGTCGGCGACCGTGAGGCGTACGTCGTAGCGCGCTTCTCCCTTGGCCTGACCGGGCAGGGCGATGGTGGCGGCGGCCGACCCGAAGTGCAGCGTCGCCCCTGCGGCGGCCTCCGCCTCGACGGTGAAGTGGTCGCCGCCCAGGGGCCCGCTCATCGCGCCGACGAGCATGACGCGCGCCTCGTCCCCACTCGCCCGCGTACGGCGCAGGGCAAGCGGGCCTTCGCCCTCCAGGGTGGGCAGCGCGGTGCCGCCGCGACCGTCTGGCCGGGCGACGATCCGCGCGGTGGCCCGCACGCCGGCCATGCCGGCCGTTCCTGCCGTTCCTGCCGTTCCTGCGGTCACGCCGTCCACGCGGCGAGCTGCTTCCGTACCCACGCGGCGACGTCCTTCACTCCGTCCTCCGCCCGCAACGACTGGAAGACCACCGGGAGTTCGGCCCGCTGCGCCTTCGCGTCAGCGGCCATCCGGCCGAGGTCCGAGCCGACGTACGGAGCGAGGTCCGTCTTGTTGACCACGAGGAGGTCGGCGGTGGTGACTCCGGGCCCGCCCTTGCGCGGAATGTCGTCCCCGCCCGCGACGTCGATCACGAAGATCTGCGCGTCGACGAGCCCTCTGGAGAAGGTGGCCGTGAGATTGTCGCCTCCGGACTCGACCAGGATCAGATCCAGCGGCCCGATTTCGTCCTCCAGATCCTCCACGGCTTCGAGGTTCGCGGAGATGTCGTCCCGGATCGCGGTGTGCGGGCAGGCCCCGGTCTCCACGGCGGTGATCCGCTCGGGCGGCAACACGGCTTCACGCAGCAGGAATTCGGCGTCTTCGCGCGTGTAGATGTCGTTCGTGACGACGGCCAGTGACAGTTCGTCGCGCAGAGCCTGGCAGAGCGCGGCGACGGTGGCGGTCTTCCCGGACCCGACGGGCCCGCCGAGCCCGATCCGGAGGGCACGGCGCCGGCCGTCGGGCCGGTGGGCGTCGGCACTGACGGCGGAGGGGCCGTCGTGGGTGTGGTTGTGGTCGAGGTGCATTGCAGCGGCTCTCCATTTCTCTGCCTGGCGGGCATTCAGTCCTGGCTCTCTGCCTGGCGGGCATTCAGCCTTGGTTCCCCGCCTGGCGGGCATTCAGCCTTGTGCATTCAGCCGGGCCGGACATTCTCAGCCCGGCCGATATTCTCGGCTCGGGCCGACACCAGTCAGCCCGTCCGGCGTTTGAGGACGAGGCCGTTCAGGCCGAACAGCGGGGGTCTGGGGGCGCAGCCCCCAGGGATGGGACTGGGTAGGGGCGGCGGGGGCGAGAAAACCTACGACGCGAACAGCCGCACAGCCCAAGCCGCATGCACCTCCGCACTGATCTCCAACACCGGCGCCGAAGCCGCAGGCAACACACCGACCCCGCCGTCGACCGCCCCCCGCGCCGCATCGACCGCCTGCCGCACCACAAGGTCCAACTCGGGCGCCAACCGAGCCAACACCCCCGTCGCATCGAACGGATCAAGACTCAGCAACCGCACCGTCGCACCAGCCGGCCCACTGACACTCTCGTACACAGAGCAGTACGCGGCATCCTCCGGCCCAAGCCCCGCAGCCCGCGCCACAAGCCCGAGCACAACCGGCTGATGCGCCCCCTTGGGGAACTCCCGTGCCAGCGCGTCGAGTTCGGCAGACGGCCAGGTCGCCCGGGCGGCCCGCATCAACTGCCGCCCGAGCTTCCGCGCGGCGACCCGCAGAGCGGCCGACGGCGTACGGGCATCCGCCGCCGCGTCCAGCTCCACAGGATCGAGCCCGAGAGCAGCCCCGGCGGCCAGCGAAGCCGCCACCAGCCCGGCGGTATGCAACCGCCCCCGGCAGAACTCCTCCAGACTCGCCGCCCCGGTGACCCGCCCGGCCTTGACCGCCGCCTCGGCCCCGCCGGAGTGGGCATGCCCTCCGGCGGGAAACCGGCCGTCGGCCAGAACGAGCAGTGCGGCACGCGACATCAGAACCCAGCCCCGGCCGACGGAATCCCGGCCATCAGCACCCTGCCCGTCAGAACCCCGACCATCGGAACCCCGGCCATCAGAAGAGGAAGTAACGCTGAGCCATGGGCAGTTCAGCAGCAGGCGTGGCCTCGACGAGCTCTCCGTCGATCGTGACGGCGAAGCTGTCGGGATCGACCTGTACCCGAGGCCGCGCGTCGTTCTCCCGCATGTCCGCCTTGGTCACCCCGCGCGTCGACTCGATCGGCACGAACCGCTTCCCGAGCCCGAGCCGCTCCGGCAGCCCGTCCTCGATCGCGATCGGCGCCACGAAGTTGAAGGAGTTGGAGGCGGGGGCCCGCCCGATCGCCCCGAACATCGGCCGGGGCAGGATCGGCTGCGGCGTCGGAATCGACGCGTTGGCGTCGCCCATCTGCGCGTACGCGATCTGCCCGCCCTTGACGACGAGATGCGGCTTGACCCCGAAGAACGCGGGCTCCCACAGCACCAGGTCGGCGAGCTTCCCGGTCTCGACGGAGCCGATCTCGCGGGCGAGACCCTGGGCGAGAGCCGGGTTGATCGTGTATTTGGCGACATAGCGACGTACCCGGTGGTTGTCCGCGCTCCCGTCACCGGGCAGTGCGCCACGGCGCCGCTTCATGACGTGCGCGGTCTGCCACGTCCGCATGATGACCTCGCCCACGCGCCCCATGGCCTGCGCGTCGGAGGAGATGATCGAGATCGCGCCGAGGTCGTGCAGGATGTCCTCGGCCCCGATCGTGGAGGGCCGGATGCGGGACTCGGCGAAGGCGAGGTCCTCGGGGACCGCCGCGTTGAGGTGGTGGCAGACCATCAGCATGTCGAGGTGTTCCTCGGCGGTGTTGACGGTGTAGGGCCGGGTCGGGTTGGTCGAACTGGGCAGCACATGCGGCTCGGAGACCACGGTCATGATGTCCGGCGCGTGCCCGCCGCCCGCACCCTCCGTGTGGTACGCGTGGATCGTGCGCCCCGCGATCGCGGCGAGCGTGTCGGCCACGAACCCGGCCTCGTTGAGCGTGTCCGTGTGGATGGCGATCTGCGCGCCGGTCCGGTCCGCGACGGTGAGCGCGGCGTCGATGACGGCGGGCGTGGAACCCCAGTCCTCGTGCAGCTTGAGGCCGAGCGCCCCGCCGCGCAGCTGCGACAGCATCGCCTCCTGGGAGAC
Organism: Streptomyces sp. 2A115; assembly: GCF_052245575.1. Classification (NCBI taxonomy): domain Bacteria; kingdom Bacillati; phylum Actinomycetota; class Actinomycetes; order Kitasatosporales; family Streptomycetaceae; genus Streptomyces; species Streptomyces sp. 2A115. Next base: position 79,560 of record NZ_JBQQCG010000028.1, read on the forward strand.
GGTGTTGCCCTTGCCGAGGAGCCCGAAGTTGAGGGGGTACTCCTCCATCGCCTCCAGCATCCGGGCCAGGTGCCAGGGGCCGGGCGTGACGGTGGTGGCCTTCGAGCCCTCGGCTGGTCCGGTGCCGCCGCCGACAAGAGTCGTGATCCCGGAAGCCAACGCCTCATCAGCGATCTGCGGACAGATCAGATGGACGTGCGCGTCGATGGCACCCGCCGTCAGAATCCGCCCGTTGCCCGCGATGATCTCGGTCTCCGGACCGATCACCAGATCCGGGTGCACCCCGTCCATGGTGTCCGGGTTGCCGGCCTTGCCGATGCCGGTGATCCGGCCGTCGCGGATGCCGATGTCGGCCTTGATGATCCCCCAGTGGTCGACGATGACCGCGCCCGTGATGACGGTGTCGGGGGTGCCGTCTGCGCGCGTAGCTCGCGCCTGGCCCATCGACTCGCGGATGACCTTGCCACCGCCGAAGACGGCCTCGTCACCGGCGCGTCCTGGACCGCCGGAACGATCCTCCTCGATCTCGATCAGCAGATCGGTGTCGGCGAGCCTGATCCGGTCTCCGGTGGTGGGGCCGAACAGATCGGCGTACGCGGCACGCGAGATCTCAGGCATCGAGGGCACCTCCGGTCTCACCGCGCAGGCCGGGCACCACACGGGCACCGGTGAGCGGAACGAGTTCGACGTCGACGGGGATCCCGGGCTCGAAGCGCACGGCGGTGCCGGCGGAGACGTTGAGGCGCTTGCCGCGCGCGGCGGCGCGGTCGAAGTCCAGGCCCGGGTTGGCCTCGGCGAAGTGGTAGTGGGAGCCGACCTGGACGGGCCGGTCGGCGGCGTTGAGAACGGTGAGCCGGGTGACCTCGAGGCCTTCGTTGAAGGCGACGGGTCCGTCGGCGAAAAGAATCTCTCCGGGAATCATGGCTGCCGCTCCCCCGTCAGACGATCGGGTCGTGGACGGTGACGAGCTTGGTGCCGTCCGGGAAGGTGGCCTCCACCTGGACGTCGTGGATCATCTCGGGGATGCCCTCCATGACGTCCTCGCGCGTGAGGATCTTGCGCCCGGAGTTCATGAGTTCGGCCACGGTGCGGCCGTCCCGGGCTCCTTCGAGAATGTGCGAGGTGATCAGGGCGACGGCCTCGGGGTGGTTCAGTTTCAGTCCCCGGGCGCGGCGCTTCTCGGCCACATCGGCGGCCACATGGATGAGCAGCCTCTCCTGCTCGTGCGGCGTCAGTTGCACGGCGTCCACCTCAGTCCTCGCTCCGGACCGTGCGGGGTCCGGTTGCCGCAGCCACCACGACGGGTCCGATTGCAGTACGCCGCTCATGCGTGCGTGACTCATGCGGTGCGCGACCGCGTACACGACCGGAATACGCGACTCTGCGCATCCCCGCCGCGAAAACCCCTGGTGACGTGGTGGTGCAGGCTAGTTGCGCGGGATTTCAGGGACGTTAACCGCCACACGGGGATATCGGCGGATCACAGTCGCCGAGCTCCCGGCTCGTCGCCCGTGTCAGCGCGGCGGCTCAACGCTCATCAACGCCCGTAGACCGTCCTGGATCACCTCGACCGGCATCGGGCCGAACAGGGCCTGCTGGGCGGCGAAGCCCTGCGCGGTGGCGATCAGGGTCCTGGCGACATGGTCGGCGGGAACGTCCGCCCGCATCATCCCGGCCTCCTGATAGCCCTCGACGATCTTCGTCCAGGTCGCACGCACCTTGGCGAAGCCGTCGCGCATCACCGCCGACAGCTCCTCGTTGCGCATCGTCTCCGTCCAGACCTGGACCATCAGCCGGGGGAAACCGCCCTCCCCCTCCCAGGCCAGACCTCCCTTCCCACGGCCGCCGCCCCCCATGCCGAGCACCCGCTCCATGGCCCAGCCCACGAGGACGTCGGGCGGCGGAGGCGGGGTCTGTCGAGCCGCCTCCTCGAAGACATCGCGGATGCTCGCGAGGACCTCGTTGACGATGGCGGCGATCAGCTCGTCCTTGCCGCCGAAGTAGCGGTAGACGGCGCCCGCCGAGAGGTCCACCTCTTTCAGCACGTCCTGCATCGACGTGGCGTGAAACCCGTTCCGGGCGAAGCAGACGGCCGCCCCGTCGAGGATCTGGCGGCGACGGGCGTCGAGGTGTTCCTGGGATACGCGGGCCATGACCTCAACGTAAAACGAATATTCCTTCTTGACAAGGTGACACGACCGTCGCACGCTGATGACACGGCAAAACGAACGATCCTTCTTTTTAACTCGGCTCAGCTCAGTACAGAACAGCCCGGCTCATCTCACGCTCAGCGCTTCAGCCCGCCGACCGAGGAGAACCACCATGTCCGCCTCCTCCGCTGCATCCACCGCCCCGACACGACCGCGGTCACAGCCGCAGCCACGTCCCGAAGGCCGTCGCATGGCCGCCGTGATCGTGCTGGCCCCCCTCCTGGCGGCCTTCGCGCTGTGGGCCTTCGCCTGGCCCGCCGCTCGCACCGCGCCGCACGACCTGCCGCTCGGCGTGGCGGGCACCGCGACCGCGACCGCCCAGGTGCAGAAGCAACTCGAAGAGCGCGAGGGCGCCTTCGAGATCCACCACTATGCTGACGAGAGCGCCGCCCGGGACGCCTTCGAGGACCGGACCGTATACGGAGCGGTCGTCGTCACCGAGCAGGAGCCGAACAGGCAGGTGCCGAAACTGCTCACCGCCTCGGCCGCGAGCCCATTCGTCGCCCAGGTGCTCCAGGAGGCCGTGACCCAGCAGGCGGGCGGCCAATTGCGGACCGTCGACATCGTGCCCACCTCCCCCGACGACCCGCGCGGCTCGGCCCTGACCTCGAGCGTGCTGCCGCTGGCGCTGGCCGGTGTCGCCGCGGGAGCCGTGGTGACCCTGCTGGGGCTGCGGGGCCGGCGCGCGGCCGCCTCGCTGATCGGCGCGGCCGTGCTGGTCGGCGCGGTGGCCGCCACAATCGCCGGCACCTGGCTGGGAGTGTTCACCGGCGACTGGTGGGCCGAGGCGGCCGGCCACGGCCTGTCGACGCTGGCGGTGAGCGCCGCCGTCGCGGGCCTCGCGGCCCTGATCGGCACTCCGGGCCTCGGTCTGGGCGCCCTGCTGGTCGTCCTGCTCGGCAATCCGTTCTCCGGCGCGGGTTCCGCTCCTGAAATGCTGCCCGAGCCGGCCGGAGCGATCGGCCAGTGGCTGCCGCCGGGAGCCGGCGCCTCACTCATGCGCTCGATATCGTTCTTCGACGGAGCCGCCGCGTCCGGACCGGCCCTCACCCTGACCGGGTGGGCCGCGCTCGGCCTGGGAGCGGTGCTGTTGGGCAGCGCGCTCAAGCGGGCCAAGGCGACCACCGAGACCGCCACCGAGCGGCAACCCGCTCCCGTGAACTGACCGCCCATCCGCACCACAGAACCGACCGTGCGTCCCCGCTGTAGCGGACGGTGGCGCACGGTCTTTTGCGCGCCCTCAGCACGAGGCCGAGGGCCTGGGGACCGCTTGCCCGGAAGCTGCCGCATGCCGGAAGTGTCACGCGAGTGCACCGGAAGCCCCTCGCCCGCACGCCTGAAGGCAGGTACCCGCACACCTGAAGGCACGAACCCGTACGCGCCTGAAGGCACGTACCTGAAGTCGCGTACCCGAAGTGCCGCCCTCTTACGACGCGTTGGGTCCTCGGTGCTCCGCCGCGATGCCGAACCTTTGCCGTTCGCGGGGAGCGGACGCGACCTCGCGGACGTTGGAGACCGCGCTGATCACCTGCTCCTCCGCCACGGCATCGAGTTCGTCGAGTCGTTCCAGGTCAGCGGCGGAGACAAGGGCGACAAGGGGCTTCCCGTGCCGCGTCACGACGACGCGCTCTTTGCCGTACACCACCCGGTTGATCAGGTCGGCGAGCTCAGCTCTGGCTTGCGTCACCGGAATCTCGTAGGCCATGCTCCCCATCATAACGGCATGTACGTCCTGTACATTTTTTACAGGACCTCTCTCAGAGGAGGCGTGTGTCATGACCCGACCGTCCGCCCGCTACGTCCTGCCCCAGTTCACCGAACGCACCAGCTCGGGAACCCGGACCATGGACCCGTACTCGAAGCTCCTCGAAGAGCGGATCGTGTTCCTCGGGACGCCGATCGACGACACCTCGGCGAATGACGTGATGGCGCAGTTCATGCACCTCGAGTACCAGTCGCCGGAGCGGGACATCTCGCTCTACATCAACTCCCCGGGCGGCTCGTTCAGCGCGATGACGGCCGTCTACGACACGATGCAGTTCGTCACCTGCGAGGTGGAGACCATCTGCCTGGGGCAGGCGGCGTCGGCCGCGGCGGTGCTGCTGGCGGCGGGCACACCGGGCAAGCGGTACGCACTGCCGGGGGCCCGCGTGCTGATCCACCAGCCGTCGTTCTCCGAGCCGGTCCAAGGACAGACGTCCGACCTGGCCATCCAGGCCGACGAGTTGATGCGGACCCGGGCACAGCTGGAGGAGTTGCTCGCCCGGCACACGGGCCGGAGCAAGGAGCGGATCGGCGCGGACATCGAGCGGGACAAGATCCTCGACGCCTCGGCGGCGTTGGAGTACGGACTGGTGGACAGGATCATTCCGAGCCGCAAGGCCACCCGTACCGCACCCGACGCGAGGTGAACGGCCGATGCTCCCACCCGAGTTGCCCCCGCTGCCGGCCCTGACCCGGGCGGAGGCCGAACTGATCGACCGATACCTGGAGGTGGTCGACCTGCTCGGCCGGATCAACCCGGCACACTGCGGCGACACGTACCGCGGACTGCGCGCGGCCCAGGCGCTGGTCGGCAAGGCCGCCGCGCTGCGCGACGCGCTGGCCCTGATGCACCAGCGGGGCGAGCACGAGATGCACGCCCCGACTCTGGCGCGGGCGTTGCGGGTCCTCGACGGTGAGCGCCGGGCGGGCCGGGTCGCCCTGCCGCCCGGCTCCGACAGCTGACTGACGCATCCACACCGGCCCGGCGTCCCGCAGGCATCTGATGAGGCGTCCGGGCAAGGCTCGAAACGGACCAAATGACGTACCCCCGAATGGTGTAGTCGCAGGCACTTCTGAGGGCCCGTTAAAGTTGCGCAGCGCGCGTACTCCTGGGGTGGAATCAAGGGCTCCGGTGCTGGTGCGAAGGTCCACAACCCTCTGGACACTCTCCCGGAAAGTGAGCTGTCCACCCGAACGGGTGAGTGGTGAGTAACCCCACAAATCGCCGGTTCCGCTCGGTATTTCCGACATTCGTGCGTCAAGATCCCTTCCGACGACAAGCCCCCGCCACAAGCGGCGGGGCGGTCCGGGCGGACGCCGAGTCCTGCCGCCGCCCGGATGTCCGGTCGACAGATGTGGATCGGCAGGAGTGGAGGACCCAGCACGACGGGCCGCCGGAGAGATCCGAGTGGTCCTTGGGGTGAAGCCGCAGCCGCGGCCGGGCAACTTCGCCAGCCCGAATCCGACAGGTCATCCTTCACAGGCGGCTGACGAAGGGTTGCGCATGACTGCGCTCAATCGTGTCCCGTCGCTGTTCACCAGGGCCGGTACCGCATCGGCTCTCACCATCGCCGCCGTCGGCGGCGGCATCGTGGCCCCCGGCTTCACATCCGACGCCGCAGCGGCCACTCCCGCGACGAAGGCACTTCAAGTGGCGGCCTCCAAGAAGGGTTCCCCGTACAAGTGGGGAGCCGCGGGGCCCAAACGCTTCGACTGCTCCGGCCTCACGCTCTACTCGTTCAAGAAGGCGGGCAAGTCACTGCCCCGCACGGCCGCCGCGCAGTACAACAAGACGAAGCATGTCTCCGCTTCGAACCGCAAGCAGGGAGACCTCGTGTTCTTCCACTCGGGCCGGAACGTGTACCACGTCGGCATCTATGCCGGGAAGGGACGGATCTGGCACTCCCCGAAGAGCGGGGAAGTGGTGAAGCTGCAGAAGATCTGGACGAAGAGCGTCTGGTACGGCCGAGTCAGGTGACCGCTCGAGGGGGTGGCGGCGATCATCGCCGCCACCCCCTTGTAGCTCGTGGCACCTATGGAGCGTGATTCGAGCGGCCGATTGGTTACCCATTCCCCTATGGCCGACGAACCTCCCCACCACAAGGCGCGCAACGAGACGCCGCTCGAGCGCGCCGACCGCAACTTCAGCGAACTGCTCCAGGAGCTGCGCGTCACGCAGACCGGCGTCCAGATCCTCTTCGCGTTCCTGCTGACCCTCGCGTTCACCCCGCGCTTCCCGTCCCTCGACACGGTGCAGCGCGCCACGTACGTCACCACACTGCTGCTCGGCGTGGTGGCCGCCGTACTCTTCACCGCCCCCGCCGCCCTGCACCGTCGGCTGTTCCAGCAGGGCGCCAAGCCCCAGGTCGTGGAGGTCTCGTCACGTCTGGCCCAGGCCGGGATGGCCGTGCTCGCGCTCGCCCTGACCGGGTCGGTCCTCCTGGTCGTGGACGTGGCGGTGGGCCGGGTCGGAGGCGTGGCCGCCGGCACGGGCACGCTGGTGGTGTGCGTCGGACTGTGGGGGCTCGTCCCCCTTCTGGTGCGACGCGCGATCGACAAGAAGCCGGACGAGGAGCTCCCTCGCGCGGAGCTTCCGGAGGACTAACCGGCCTTGGTCGAGTTCGGTGCGGCACGGCGCCCCGTAAGGGCGCGACCAGCCCCACCGGCCCGCGCCCGCGGCGGAGCCGCACGTCGATACAGGATCACCGTTCTTCCGGCGGAGCGCTCAGCTCAGGGCCGTCAGTGGTTCGAGGACGAGGCCGAGGCCCAGCACCGTGAGAGCCGTGCCGGTGACGGCCTCGATGGCCCGGGCGGTACGCGGCCCGCGCAGCCACCGGCCGAGCCGGTCCACGAGCAGCGCCACCGCCGGGAACCAGACCAGGGCGAGCGCGACCACGATCAAGGCGAGCAGCAGCGTCCGTGGCATCGCCGGGCTCCCGGCGGGCACGAACTGCGGCAGCAGGCTGAGGAAGGTGATCGGCGCCTTCGGGTTGAGGGCGTTCGTGACGAACCCCTGCCGCAGCGCCCCGCTCCCCGACACCGCAGGCGTGTCGTCGGACACCGCCGTGCGCCGCCTCAGCACCGACCGCAGCGTCCGTACGCCGAGGTAGAGCACGTAGGCGCCGCCGAGGAGCTGGAGCGTGCGGAACAGCGCGGGCACGGCCGCGAGGACCGCGGCCACCCCGGCGACGGCGAGCGCCGTGTGGATGAGCAGCCCCGCCGCGATTCCGAGCGCGCACGCGACCCCGGCCCGGCGGGAGACCAGGGCGTTGCGTACGACGACGGTGAAGTCGGCGCCGGGCATGGCGACCATGCCCGCGGCGACCCCGGTGAAGGCGATGAGCTGCGTGTCCATGGGCACCAGCGTGCCCGCTCGGGGCCTTCAGCAGGTATGTGGAATATCCTGGGTCAGCCTTAAGCATCTCTTTAGCCTGGGAGCCTCGCTTGTACGACCCCACGCGGCTCGCGGCGCTGGTGGCGGTCGCGGAGGCGGGCTCGATCACCCGGGCCGCCGAGCGTCTCGGATACACCCCGCCCGCGCTCTCCCAGCAGCTCGCCAAGCTGGAGCGGGAGGCGGGCACGGCACTGCTCGTACGCCATCACCGCGGGACCCGGCTGACGGGCGCGGGTGAGCTGCTCGTGACGCGGGCACGGCGGGTGCTGGACGAGCTGGAGCGGGCGCGGCACGAACTGGGGCGTCTGGCGGGCCTGTCCGGCGGCACCCTGCGGGTCGGCACCTTCCAGACGGCCGGGATCCACCTGCTGCCGCCCGTGCTCAGCGCGTTCCGGCGCGCTCATCCCGACGTGGAGCTGACCGTCGCGAACTACGAACCCCCGGACGGCGTCGTCGCGGTGGCCACGGGCGAGGTGGACCTGGCGCTTACGCACACGTACGAGCCCGCGGAGCCCGTGCCGCTGCCCGCGACCGTGTCAGCGGAGCCGGTCCTGGTCGAGGAGTTGGTCCTGGTGACCGCTCCTGGGCACGTCCTCAGCAGTGGTTCGGCACGGCTGCCGCTGACCGAGCTGGCGGGCCAGCCGCTGATCAGCATGGCGCCGGACCATCCGGCCCGGCAGGCCGTGGAGGCCGTACTCGCCCGGACCGGCGCCACCCCGTCGGTCCTCGTCACGACGCCCGGCTACGCCCTCGTCTGCGCGCTCGCGAGCGCCGGCCTCGGCGTCGCGGTGGTGCCGGAGATGGTGGCCAGGACCTCGACCACCCCGGTCGGGGTGCGCCTGCTGGAGCCGGGAGATCTACGCCGTACGATCTCGGTCGTCCACCGCACCGACGAGGCGGCGCCCGCGGCCGATGCCTTCCGGGCCTTGCTGCGCGGCGCCTTCGGACGCGCGGCGCAGCAGAACTGACCGTCGAGCCAGCAGAACTAACCGCCGGACCAAGGGACTTGGAAGCCCTATGGGCTCTCAGCCCGCTCTCAGTCGGCTCTCGCCGGCTGGACCGGTGCCGTCCAAGGAAGCATGATCGACACCGTTTTGCCGCCCTCTCGGGTGGGCCGGACCGTCAACTTGCCGCCGTGTTCGGCGGTCAGCCAGCGGATGATCACCATGCCGCGGCCGTTGTCCTGCTGGACGGCCGCGGGCAGACGTTTCGGGAAGCGCGGATGGCTGTCGGTCACGCCGATGCGGAGTTGCTCGTCGCGGTCGAGTGCGATGTCCACCGTGAAGGTCGGTGACTGCCCGAAGGTGTGCTGTACGGCGTTGGTGGCGAGTTCGGAGACGATGAGCCGAACGGTGTCGGCGACTTCCGTGTCCGACGGAAGTCCCCATTCGGCGAGGACGTCGGTGACGTAGGTGCGGGCGGCGGACACCGAGGCGGGATCGCTCGGCAGAGTGACGGATGCTTCCTGGTGGTCTGCCATGGCGACGTCGTCCCTTTCCCACGGGACCGGAGCCCGACACGAAGCGGATGATTCGAGTACGGTCCCGGAACTGGTGCTTGCGCCAGAGTGCCACTACCTCGCCGTTCACGGTGGCGATCCACCGAGATATGCATATATCTGTCGCTCGAAGCGGTGAACTCTGCGACGGCCGACCGTATTTGGGCGAGCCGTCGGTTCGTCCTCTACGGTCGGCGTGACGCCGGACGATATGGCGCCGGCGCGACGGTCGGAAGGAGACGGCCATGCAGTACGGTCCCGTGGTACGCCGCCGGAAGCTCGGCGCCGAACTGCGCGCCCTGCGCGCCCGTGCCGGGCTCACGAGCGGCGAGGCGGCCCGGCTCGTCGGCTGGCACCAGTCGAAGGTGAGCCGGATCGAGACCGGCCGCAGCGGGGTCAAGCCGGTGGACGTACGGCTGCTGCTGGACGCGTACGACGTCCAGGACCCGGAACTGCATGAGCTGCTCGTCGTACTGGCGGGCTCCGACGACGACGGCCGGCACCACTGGTGGCACGCCTACCGGGGTCTACTTCCGCCCACCTACCGCGACTTCATCAGCCTGGAGTCGCAGGCCAGCGCGATGCGCACGCTGGAGAACTCAGTGGTTCCGGGGCTGTTACAGACGCCTGAGTACGCCCGCGAGGTGACGCGGGCCGCGGTGGACGGGGCGCCGGACGGCAAGGTCGACGCGCTGGTGGAGGTGCGCCTCGCCCGTCAGGACGTGCTGCGTTCGAATCGGCCGCTCCGGCTGTGCGCGGTCCTGGACGAGGCGGTGCTTCGGCGGACGGTCGGCGGTCCGGAGGTCATGGCGCGGCAGTTGAGACGTCTGCGTGAGGCCGCACAACTGCCTCACGTGCGCATTCAGGTGCTGCCCTTCGGCGCCGGAGCCCACATCGGACTCGCCGGCCCTTTCGTTATCTTCTCTTTTCCGAACACATCTGATCTGGATGTGGTTGTTCTCGACCACTTGACGAGTAGCCTCTATCTCGAACGGAAAGAAGACCTCCAGGCCTACAGCGAGGCCTTCAACTCCCTTCAGGTCCACGCCCTTTCGCCCGAGGACACGTTGGATTTCATCGCCGGTGTAGCTGACGGCGCATAAGGAGGCACCATGCCCGCCCTACCTCGGTACGTACCTTCAAGCACCCAACTGCACGGTGTGCGGTGGCGACGCAGCAGCCGCAGCACGGGAATGAACAACTGCGTCGAGACGGCCCGGCCGGGCTCCGGTCCCTGGGCCGGTCTGCTCGCGGTGCGCGACTCGAAGAACACGTCGGGACCCGCCCTGCTCTTCGCCCCCGCGGCCTGGGAGGGCTTTATCGGCGCGCTTCGCTGATCACGTGTACGGCACGGTCGAGCTGCCCGTCGCTGAGGTCCGCGCGGGCGGTGAGCCGCAACCGTGAGATGCCGTCCGGCACCGACGGGGGACGGAAGCAGCCGACGGCCAGACCCGCCTCGCGGCAGTCCGCCGCCCAGCGCACGGCCTGCTCCGGGGAGGGTGCGCGCACGGAGACGACGGCGGCGTCCGGCCGTACGGCTTCGAGACCCTCGGCCGTCAGGCGTTCGTGCAGTGCCGTCGCCACGGCACGCGCGCGTGCGGCCCGTTCCGGTTCGCGGCGCAGCAGGCGCAGGGCCGCGAGGGCAGCGCCTGCCGCGGCGGGGGCCAGACCGGTGTCGAAGATGAAGGTGCGGGCCGCGTTGACGAGATGGTCGATGACGGGGGCCGGACCGAGGACGGCGCCGCCCTGGCTGCCGAACGACTTCGACAGCGTGACGGTGGCGACGACGTCGGGCGTGCCCGCGAGCCCGGCCGCGTGCGGCGCGCCCCGGCCGCCGTCGCCGAGTACGCCGAGGCCGTGCGCGTCGTCCACGACCAGGGCGGCGCCGGACGCCCGGCAGGCGGCGGCGAGTCCGGCGAGCGGCGCCGCGTCACCGTCCACCGAGAAGACCGTGTCGGAGACGACGACGGCGTGTCCGGGATGCGTGCCCAGCGCCTTGCGTACGGCGTCGGGTTCGGCGTGCGCGACGACCTGGGTGGTTCCGCGCGCGAGACGGCAGCCGTCGATCAGCGAGGCGTGGTTGCCCGCGTCCGACACGATGAGCGAGCCGTGCGGCGCGAGGGCGGTGACGGCGGCGAGGTTGGCCGCGTACCCGGACGAGAAGACGAGCGCGGCCTCGAAGCCGCAGAACTCGGCCAGCTCGCGCTCGAGTTCGGCGTGCAGCTCGGTGGAGCCGGTGACGAGCCGGGAGCCGGTGGCACCGCCGCCCCAGGCCCTCGCGGCCTCCGCCGCGGCCTCGGTGATCTCGGGGTGCCGGGCCAGGCCCAGGTAGTCGTTGCTCGCGAGATCGAGGAGCGGGGAGTCGGCGGGTCGCGGGCGCAGGGTACGGACGAGTCCGGCCCGGCGGCGCGCCCGCGCCTGCTCGTCGATCCACGCGAACGGCGATCCCGCCATGTGTCCTCCGGGCCATGAGCTGAGAGTGTTCTGTGGGGGTCCAACCCATGACTTTCGCCTGAGCTGCCCCACAGGCCTTTTGTAGGCAACTCACAGACCCTAGCCGGACGACCAGCCGCCCATGATGTGGCAATACCCACACGTCGAACCGCCTCTGTTGTGCGAACTCTCCTTGGCCCGGCAAGGTCGGATAGGCCAGGATCGGACCTCATGGACCTGCTGAACACGCTGGTGGACAAGGGGCTTCGGCGCGAGCTGCCGACCCGCGAAGAGGCGCTGGCCGTGCTGGCCACCTCCGACGACGAACTCCTCGATGTGGTGACCGCGGCCGGCAAGGTACGGCGGCAGTGGTTCGGCCGACGCGTGAAACTCAACTATCTGGTCAACCTGAAGTCGGGCTTGTGCCCCGAGGACTGCTCATACTGCTCCCAGCGGCTCGGCTCCAAGGCCGAGATCCTCAAGTACACCTGGCTGAAGCCCGATCAGGCCTCCGAGGCGGCGGCCGCCGGGCTCGCGGGCGGCGCCAAGCGGGTCTGCCTGGTGGCGAGCGGACGCGGACCGACGGACCGTGACGTCGACCGGGTGTCGGACACCATCAAGGCGATCAAGGACCAGAACGAGGGCGTCGAGGTGTGCGCCTGCCTCGGCCTCCTCTCCGACGGCCAGGCCGAGCGGCTGCGCGAGGCGGGCGCGGACGCCTACAACCACAACCTCAACACGTCCGAGGGGACGTACGGGGACATCACGACCACCCATACGTACGCCGACCGCGTGGACACGGTCCAGAAGGCCCATGCGGCCGGGCTCTCCGCCTGCTCCGGTCTGATCGCGGGCATGGGAGAGAGCGACGAGGACCTGGTCGACGTCGTCTACGCGCTGCGCGCGCTGGACCCGGACTCGATCCCGGTCAACTTCCTCATCCCCTTCGAGGGCACCCCACTCGCCAAGGAGTGGAACCTCACCCCGCAGCGCTGCCTGCGCATCCTCGCCATGGTCCGGTTCGTCTGCCCGGACGCCGAGGTGCGGATCGCGGGCGGCCGCGAGGTCCATCTGCGCACGATGCAGCCGCTCGCGCTGCATCTCGCCAACTCGATCTTCCTCGGCGACTACCTCACGAGCGAGGGCCAGGCCGGCAAGGCCGACCTGGACATGATCGCGGACGCCGGGTTCGAGGTGGAGGGGACGGACCGGGTGACGCTGCCGGAACACCGGATCACCACTGGTGGCGGGTGCGGCTCGCACGAGGAGGGCGGTGCCTGCGGATCCGCTTCCGCACCTCCGGTCGGCGAGGCGCGTACGGATCTGGTCGCGGTACGCCGCCGGGGTGCCGGAACGGATCTCGCACCCAATGCCTGACGTGCCCCTGCGGGAGCTGCCGGGGCCCGAGCTGTCCGTGGGCGAGCTGATCGATCTCGACCGGCGGCACGTGTGGCATCCGTACGGACCGATGCCGGGCCGGCAGGAGCCGCTCGTCGTGGAGTCGGCGCGCGGGGTGCGGCTGCGCCTGGCCGACGGCTCGGGCGAGCTGATCGACGGCATGTCGTCCTGGTGGTCGGCGATCCACGGCTACAACCACCCGGTGCTCAACGAGGCGGCCCGCGACCAGCTCGGGCGGATGAGCCATGTGATGTTCGGCGGGCTCACGCACGAGCCCGCCGTACGGCTGGCAAAGCGCCTTGTCGACATGTCACCCGACGGTCTGGAGCATGTCTTCCTCGCCGACTCCGGCTCGGTCTCGGTCGAGGTCGCGGTCAAGATGTGTCTTCAGTACTGGCGTTCGCTCGGCCGCCCGCGCAAACAACGCCTGCTGACCTGGCGCGGCGGCTACCACGGCGACACCTGGCAGCCCATGTCGGTCTGCGATCCCGAGGGCGGGATGCACGAGCTGTGGCAGGGCGTGCTGCCCCGGCAGGTATTCGCGGACGCGCCTCCGGCCGAGTACGAGGAGTCGTACGCCGACCATCTGCGCTCGCTGATCGAGGTCCACGCCGACGAGCTGGCCGCCGTGATCGTGGAGCCGGTGGTGCAGGGCGCGGGCGGGATGCGGTTCCACTCCCCCGCGTATCTGCGGGTGCTGCGCGAGGCCTGCGACGCGCACGACCTGCTGCTCGTTTTCGACGAGATCGCGACCGGCTTCGGACGCACGGGGGCGCTGTTCGCGGCGGAGCACGCGGGTGTGACGCCGGACGTGATGTGCGTGGGGAAGGCGCTGACCGGCGGATACATGACGATGGCGGCCACTCTGTGCACGTCACGGGTCGCGGACGGGATCTCGCGGGGCGAGGTCCCGGTGCTGGCCCACGGCCCGACCTTCATGGGCAATCCGCTCGCCGCCGCCGTGGCCTGCGCCTCGATCGACCTCCTCCTCGGCCAGGACTGGCAGACCGAGGTCAAGCGCATCGAGGCGGGGCTGCGGGACGGGCTGGCTCCGGCCGCGGAGCTGCCGGGCGTCCGGGACGTACGCGTTCTCGGTGCCATCGGGGTGGTGCAGCTGGACCACGAGATCGACATGGCGGCGGCGAGTCGGGCCGCGGTGCGCGAGGGCGTGTGGCTGCGGCCGTTCCGCGATCTCGTGTACACCATGCCGCCGTACGTCACCGGGGATGTGGACATCGCCCGGATCACCGCCGCGGTGTGCGCCGCGGCACGGGAGGGATGACGTGCCGGTACTGGTGATCACGGGGACGGGCACGGAGGTCGGCAAGACAGTGACGACCGCCGCCATCGCCGCGGCGGCGGTCGCGGCCGGGCGTTCCGTGGCCGTGCTCAAGCCCGCGCAAACCGGTGTGCTGCCCGGTGAGCGCGGGGACGCCGACGAGGTCGTACGGCTCGCGGGTCCGGTGACCGCGGTCGAACTCGCCCGTTATCCCGAGCCGTTGGCGCCCGCCACGGCTGCCCGGCGCGCAGGTCTCGCACCGGTGCGGCCCGACGAGGTGGCCGAGGCGGCGGGCAAGTTGGCCGCGGAGTACGACCTGGTGCTGGTGGAGGGGGCCGGCGGGCTGCTCGTACGGTTCGACGACGAGGGCGGCACGCTGGCGGACGCGGCGCGGCTGATGGGCGCCCCTGTGCTGGTGGTCGCTTCTGCGGGGCTGGGCACACTGAACATGACGGAGCTGACGGCTCGTGAACTACGGCGCGAGGGGTTGGACTTGACGGGGCTGGTCATCGGGAGCTGGCCCGATTCTCCCGATCTCGCCGCGCGTTGCAATCTCACGGACCTGCCGGTGGTGGCAGGGGCTGCTCTACTCGGCGTGATTCCGTCAGGCGCGGGAGCATTCACACCCGACGACTTCCGTGCGGGGGCGCCGAGTTGGCTGGCCCCACGGCTGGGCGGCGTCTGGAACGCGTCCGCCTTCACTTCAGCACAGGCACCCTGATCGCGCCCCGTCAGGGGGCGCGGGGAACTGCTCGACCAGCCACAACCAACCCGTAGCCGACAAACCACACCAGCCCTTCTTCCCCTGACCGCTCACCCAACGGCGAAGGACGGGTGAGGGAGCGCGTCCGGGGGGACAATCGCGGGTAGACCCGAACCCCCAGGGGAGGTCACCCATGCGACCGCGCGGCTTCAGGACCACCAAGACCGGAAAGCCGGCCCCGCCCGCCGTGCACCACCCGGTGTTCGCCCGCTTCTACGCCAGGATCAGCGTGGCCTCCGAGCCCACGATCGCCGCTCACCGCGACGAGCTGCTCGCCGGGCTCTCCGGGCGGGTCATCGAGATCGGCGCGGGCAACGGGCTGAACTTCGCCCACTATCCGAGCACGGTCTCGGAGGTCGTCGCCATCGAACCCGAGCACGGCCTACGGCAGTTGGCGGTGACCGCGGCCCTGCGCTCCGACGTGCCGGTCGACGTGGTGCCGGGTGTCGCCGAGGCACTGCCGGTCAAGAGTGAGGCGTTCGACGCGGCCGTCGTGTCGCTGGTGCTGTGCAGCGTACGAGACGTGCCGCGGGCCCTCTCCGAGATCCGCCGGGTGCTGCGCCCGGGCGGTGAGTTGCGGTTCTTCGAGCACGGGAAGGGCGGCGGCTCCGCGATGGCCCTTGGACAGCGCGTCCTGGACCGCACCGTCTGGCCGCTGCTCTTCGGCGGCTGCCATGTGAGCCGGGACCCCATCGGCGCGATCCGTGACGCGGGGTACGAACTGGGGCCGTACCGGCGGCAGTTGGTACCCGAGAAGGGGCTGCGGATGCCGAGTTCGTACTGCGTGCTGGGCACCGCGCGCCGGCCGGATCTCAAGGGTTGATGGATCGGAGATCTTTCGAGGGTCAGAGACCTCTGAGGGTCAGAGGCTCCACGAGCGCAGTTCGCGCGCGATGTCGTGCACTGTCGCCTCACCGGTCTTGACCAGCCGGGCGAGGTCGCGGACCTGCTCGGGAGAGGTGACGACCTTCAGGCCGCTGGCGACGAGGTAGGCGTACGCGACGGCCATGGCGAACATCGCGTTGGAGCGTTCGAGCGCCGGGACATGCAGCAGGACCTGGAGCAGCGCGGCGGCGCGGGTGTGCGGGGTGTCGTAGACGGGCACGCCGAATATCTCCGCCTCGTGCCGGCTGACCGCGGCGACGAGCGCTCCCCAGTCGGTGACCTGGGGGTCTCCTGGCGTCTTCTGTTCGGCGACCATGAGGAGCCAGGCGAGGTCGACTTTGATGTTCAGGGGTTCGTTCAAGAGCTCAGCGACGACCTTCTCGTTCCGTGCCGAACTCCTCGGCGAAGACGGACTCGTACTGCTTCATGAAGTCGGCGGCGGCCTCCACGAAGGTGTGGCCCGCCTCTCCGGTGTCCTGTCTGACCAGCTCCTCGATGTAGCGGTTGACGCTCATGCCGCGAGCGAGGGCGCGTTCGCGCGCGGCCCGGGCGGTGCCCTCGTCCACGCGCACGTTCAATTGGGTCTTCGCCATGCTTCGAACGCTAGCGCCGAAGTGCTAGCCACGGCAAGAGGGCCGGATATCGGTCGACCGCCACCCGAGCACCCTAAGGGTGCCCCTTACACGGAACTAGGGGGCACCGACCTGCGACGGAGGCCACCCGACACTTCGGGGGGATACCGGGTGTGCCCAGCATCACACTAGGCTCGCTCGCGGACACCGAAGTCCCACCTAGTAGGAGGCGGCCTTGTCCACAGCAGCTGCGGAGCACGCCCTCGGGCTCTCGGACGCCGAGGATGTCGCGGCCCGCGCCCGCGGCCTGACCAAGGCGTACGGCTCGGGCGAGACGACCGTGCTCGCCCTCGACTCGGTCGACGTGGACATCGCGCGCGGCCGGTTCACGGCGGTCATGGGACCCTCGGGTTCCGGGAAGTCCACGCTGATGCACTGCCTGGCGGGGCTCGACACCGTCTCGGCCGGACAGGTGTGGCTGGGCGACACGGAGATCACCGGGTTGAAGGACCGCCAGCTGACCCAGCTGCGCCGGGACCGGATCGGCTTCATGTTCCAGTCGTTCAACCTGATCCCGACGCTGAACGCGGCCGAGAACATTACGCTGCCCATGGACATCGCGGGCCAGAAGCCCGACGAGAAGTGGCTGAACCAGGTCATCGACACCCTCGGGCTGCGCGACCGCCTCAAGCACCGGCCCGCGCAGCTGTCCGGCGGCCAGCAGCAGCGCGTGGCCTGCGCCCGCGCGCTCGCCTCGCGCCCCGAGCTGATCTTCGCGGACGAGCCGACGGGCAACCTGGACTCGCGGGCGGGCCTCGAGGTCCTCGGGTTCCTCCGGGGGGCGGTCGACGACCTGGGACAGACGGTCGTCATGGTCACGCACGATCCGGGCGCGGCGGCCCACGCCGACCTGGTGCTCTTCCTCGGGGACGGACGGATCGTGGACGAGATGTCCCGGCCCACGGCGGAGGCGGTGCTGGAGCGGATGAAGAGGTTCGACACGATCCGGATGCCGCTGGAAGGCGACGACGGCCCCGGCCGCGTAGCCGAACCCGGCATGACCAAGGACGACGGCACGACATGACAGGGACTACGGCAGTGACGTGGCCTGGGACGACGGCAACGACGTACACGGCATGAAACCGCCATCGACACGAGCATCGACATGAAGGTCGATATGAATGTCGATATGAATGTCGATATGACAACGACCGTGAGCAAGGACGACGCGATCAAGGACTGAGGCTTCCGTGCTGAAGGCGACACTCCGGAGTTTCCTCGCGCACAAGGGCCGGCTGCTGCTCTCGGCGCTGGCCGTCATCCTGTCCGTGGCGTTCGTCGCGGGCAGCCTGATCTTCTCGGACACGGTCACCCGCACCTTCGACCGGCTCTTCGCGTCCACGTCGGCCGACGTGACCGTGAGCCCGAAGGAGGACCTCGACTCGCAGCTCCCCTCGGGTGCCACGCAGACCGTCCCCACGAGCCTCGTGGAGCGCATCGCGCGGGTCGACGGCGTCGACGAAACGCATGCGGACATGTCCGTCGAGAACATCACCGTCGTCGACAGCGACAACGAGTCGGTGGGCCCGACCACGGGGGCGCCCACCATCGCCGGCGACTGGTACCCCACCGAACGCAGCCCGGTGAAGCTGACCTCCGGTCGGGCTCCGAGCGGACCCGACGAGGCGCTCCTGGACGCGGACACGGCGGAGAAGAAGGACGTACGCATCGGCGACACCCTGACGGTGATCGCGCAGCCCGGGTCGTTCAAGGTGGAGATCGTCGGCATCGCGACCTTCACCACCACCAACCCCGGTGCCGCGCTCGTCTTCCTCGACCCGCCGGTCGCTCAGACCAAGCTGCTGGGCAAGCCGGGTGTCGCCACCAGCATCTCGGTCGAGGCTGCGAGCGGTGTGAGCGACGCCCAGCTCAAGCAGCGCATCGCCGACGAAATCGGCTCCGGCCCCTATGAGTTGGAGACCGCGGACGAGCAGGCCGAGACCGCCGCGTCCGAACTCGGTGGATTCCTCGACGTGATCAAGTACGTGATGCTGGGCTTCGCCGGTATCGCGGTGCTGGTCGGGATCTTCCTGATCGTCAACACCTTCTCCATGCTGATCGCCCAACGCACCCGTGAGCTCGGCCTGTTGCGCGCGCTCGGCGCCGACCGGCGGCAGGTGCGCAGGTCCGTGCTCACGGAGGCGACGCTGCTGGGCCTGGTGGGCTCGACGCTCGGTCTGGCCGCGGGGATCGGACTCGCGTACGGGCTGATCAAGCTCATGGGCGTGTTCGGCATGAACCTCAAGACCACCGAGATGGCCATCGGGTGGGCGACGCCCGTCTCGGCGTACGTCGTCGGGGTCGGCGTCACCTTCGTGGCCGCGTATCTGCCGGCCCGCCGGGCGGCGGGTGTGTCGCCGATGGCCGCGCTGGCGGACGCCGAAATCGCCGGTATCGGGCGGCCGTTGCGAATGCGGGCCGTGGTCGGGCTCATTGTCGGAGCCCTCGGCGCCGCCGCGCTCGTGGGCTGCGTGACAGCTACGGAAACCGCGTCCGCGGCTTCCCTGCTGGGCCTCGGCGTCGTCCTGACGCTGATCGCGACCGTCATCGCCGGACCGCTGCTCGTCCGTCCGGTCATCCGCGTGCTCGGCGGCCTGTTCCCGGCCCTCTTCGGGTCGGTCGGCCGGATGAGCCAGCGCAACGCGTTGCGCAACCCGCGCCGCACGGGCGCCACCGCGGCCGCGCTCATGGTGGGCCTCGCCCTGGTCGGCGGAATGTCGGTGGCGAGCGCGTCCATGACCAAGTCCTTCGACAAGCAGATCGACAGCACGCTGGGCGCCGACTTCGTGGTGCAGAACAGCAACTTCCAGCCGTTCCCGCAGGAGGTCACCGAGAAGGTGCGCGACACGGAGGGCACGGGACTCGTCGTACGCCAGCGGTTCACGCCGGTCGCCGTCAGGCTGCCGGACGGCGAGCGCGTCGAGACGGCCGCGGCGGGCTACGAACCGCAGCTGGACGAGGTCGCCAACCTCACGTACGCCCAAGGGGACACCGCCGCCGCGCTCGCGGCCGGGAACATGGCCATGGACGTCGACTTCGCCCAGGACCACGGCGTACGCGTCGGCAGCACGATCCCCGTCGAGTTCCCGGCCGGGCAGCGGGCCGAGCTGAAGGTGGGCGCGCTGACCGACCAGGACGCCGCCGAGGGCTTCGGGGCACAGGGCGGGCTGTTCTTCGGCTTCGGGACGGTCGAGAGGTACGTGCCCGGCGGGCAGGATTCCGCGCTGTACGTGAACGCCGCCTCGGGCACCTCCGCCGACACACTGCGCTCGAACCTGGACAAGACCCTTGACCCGTATCCGCAGGTGCAGGTGCGTGACCTGGCCGACTACAAGAAGCTGATCCGCGATCAGATCGCCGTGCTGCTCTACCTGGTGTACGCCCTGCTGGGGCTCGCGATCGTCATCGCGGTGCTCGGCGTGGTCAACACCCTCGCCCTGTCGGTCGTGGAACGCACCCGCGAGATCGGACTGCTGCGTGCGATCGGTCTCGCCCGGCGGCAGTTGCGGCGGATGATCCGGCTGGAGTCGGTGGTGATCGCCGTGTTCGGCGCGGTCCTCGGGCTCGCGCTCGGGCTCGTCTGGGGCGTGTGCATCCAGCAGGTCCTGGCTCTGCAGGGCATGAACGAGCTGGCGATCCCGTGGACGACCATCGTCGCGGTGGTCGTCGGGTCGGCGGTCGTGGGCATCGTGGCGGCGCTGCTGCCGGCGTTGCGTGCATCGCGCATGAACGTGCTGGCGGCCATCGCGCACGAGTGATCGGCTCGCAGCGCGCGCGTACTCAAGCGCCTACCGACTCGAGTGCCCACCAACTCAGGTTGCTTACAGGTGAGGAGAGTTCATGCCGCGCCCCTTCCGTTTCGGCGTCAGCCTGGTCACCCCCGCTCCCGCCGACGAATGGCGAGCCAAGTGCCGCCGGGCCGAGGAGCTCGGCTACGACGTGATCCTGGTCGCCGACCACCTCGGCATGCCCGCGCCGTTCCCGGCGTTGGTCGCGGCGGCCGACGCGACCGAGCGGCCGCGCCTGGGGACGTTCGTGCTCAACGCCGGCTTCTGGAACCCGGCTCTGCTGGCCCGCGAGGTCGCCACCACCGACGCGCTCACCGGCGGCCGCCTGGAACTCGGGCTCGGCACCGGATACGTACAGGCGGAGCACGACACGGCAGGCCTGCCCTACGGCTCCCCCAGCGAGCGAGTGGACCATCTGCTGCGTACGGTCCGGGAGTTGGAGCGTCTGCTCGGCTCGGCCGAGAACCAGCCGCGCCCCGCGCAGAGGCGGGTGCCGCTGCTCATCGGCGGCAACGGCGACCGGATGCTGCGCCTGACCGCCGAGCACGCCGACATCGCCGCCTTCACCGGCGCGCGCTCGGTACCGGGCAGCACGACAGGAACGCTGGAGGCGCTCACCGCGCAGGAACTCGAGGAGCGGGTGGCGACGTACCGGCGGATGGCCGCCGACCGCCCGGAACCCGCCGAGATGAACGTCCTCGTCCAGATGGTCGCCATAACCGACGACCGGCGGGCCGCGATCCAGCCTCTGCTGCCCCACCTGCCGCACCTCACCGAGAAGCAGGTCCTGGAGCTGCCCATCTGCCTGGTCGGCACGCTGAAGCAGATCACCGAGCAGGTGCGGGCGGTGCGGGAGCAGTACGGGTTCTCGTATCTGACGGTCCTGGAGCCGTACATGGAGGCGTTCGGGACAGTGGTCGCGGAGCTGAGCGGGGAGTGACGCTCGGGGACGTACGGGGCCGCTGTCCGGATCGTGGAATTCGGTGTCCGTGCTTGGCTCCCGTGATGGGATCCGGGCATGAGTGATCTTCGGATACGGGCCGCCGCGCCCGGCGACCTCGACGCCGTCCTCGCCTTCTGGAAGACCGCCGCCGAGGGTACGAGCATCAGCGACGACCGGGACGGCGTGGAGCGGCTCGTCGCGCGCGATCCCGAGGCCCTGATCCTCGCCGAGCAGGACGGGGAACTCGTGGGCACGGTCATCGCGGGCTTCGACGGCTGGCGCTGCCATCTGTACCGACTCGCGGTGCATCCGGCGCGGCGGCGCCAGGGCGTCGGTTCGGCGCTCCTCGCCGCGGCGGAGGAGCGGTTCGTACGGCTCGGTGGGCGCCGTGGCGACGCGATGGTGCTGGGGCGGAACGAGACCGCGCACCATGCCTGGCGGGCGGCTGGGTACACACCGCAGGAGCAGTGGCGGCGGTGGGTGAAGCCGCTGGGCGAGTGACGGGAGCGTACGAGCGGATCGGCCGGACGGAACCGACCGGACCGGCCGGGTTGCCGGACTGGCCGGAGCACGCCACTTTGCTGATCCTTTACCATGAAAGGATTACGTCCCCCTAGGAAAGGTGTGAGCGTCCGCCCATGGGCGAGCCTCCCAGTAGCCGGCGGCACGGTGTCCCGCCGCGTCGACATCGCGCGATCCCCCCGCCCCTGCCCGACCATGGGACGGAGGTGACCCGATGACCGAAGTGCTCCTGCTCGCCGTGGCGGTGCTTCTCTCGCTGGCCTGCGGCGCCTTCGTCGCGGCGGAGTTCTCGCTGACCACGGTCGAGCGCAGCGAGCTGGAGCGAGCAGTGGAGCGCGGCGAGGTCGGCGCCTCGGGCGCTCTCAAGGCCGTACGGAATCTCACCTTCCAGCTCTCCGGCGCGCAGCTCGGTATCACCGTCACCAACCTGGTCGTCGGCATGCTCGCCGAGCCGTCCATCGCCAAGATGATCGCCGGACCGCTGGAGGCCGTCGGTGTTCCGGACTCCGCTTCCTCGTCCGTCGCACTGGTTCTGGGTACGGCCCTGTCGACGGTCTTCCTGATGGTCGTCGGCGAGCTGGTGCCCAAGAACTGGGCGATCTCCTCGCCGCTCGCCGTGGCCAAGCGGGTGGCGACGCCGCAGCGCTGGTTCAGTGCGGTGTTCCACCCGTTCATCACCCATCTCAACAACATGGCCAACCGTGTCGTACGCCGCTTCGGCGTCGAGCCCGCCGAGGAGCTGGCCTCGGCCCGCGGCCCGCAGGAACTGGTCGCCCTGGCCCGGCACTCCGCGAAGCAGGGCGCCCTGGAGGCGGACACGGCCGAGCTGTTCGTGCGCACGCTGAACCTCGCGGACCTCACCGCGGAGAACGTGATGACGCCGCGCGTCCAGGTCATGGCCCTGGACGTCCAGGCGACCTGCGAGGACGTGGCGAACGCGACGCGTGCGACCGGACTGTCCCGGTTCCCGGTCTATCGCGGCAACCTCGACTCGGTCGTGGGCGTCGTGCACATCAAGGACGTCATCGCCCTGCCCGCCGAGGGCCGGGCTCGTACTCCCGTGTCGCAGCTGATGCGCGAGCCCTTGCTCGTACCGGAGTCGCTCACCGTCGAGCGGCTCCTGGACCGGCTGTCCGGCAAGCGGACGATGGCCGTCGTCATCGACGAGTACGGCGGCACCGCCGGCGTCGCCACCCTGGAGGACATCGTCGAGGAGGTCGTCGGCGAGGTACGGGACGAGCACGACCCGCATGAGACACCCGACCTCGCCTCGGCCGGTACGGACGACGAGGGCCGCACGCTGTACTCGGCCGACGGCTCCGCCCGCATCGACCATCTGGCCCGCGTCGGACTGCGCGCCCCGGACGGGCCGTACGAGACGCTCGCGGGCCTGCTAGCGACCGAGCTCGGGCGCATCCCCGCCGACGGGGACACGGTCGAGGTCGCCGGATGGCGGCTTGACGTGGTGGACGCGTCGGGGCGACGGGCCGCGCGGGTGCTGATGCACGCACCGCTCACCGAGGACGATCCCGCTGGATTCCCCGAAGGAGGCGGCGAGCGATGACCGCCGTGCAACTGCTGATCGGTCTGGCGACACTCGTCGTGAACGCCTTTTTCGTGGGCGCCGAGTTCGCGCTGATCTCGGTGCGCCGCAGCCAGATCGAGCCGTATGCCGAGGAGGGCGACCGGCGGGCGCGGAGCGTGCTGTGGGGGCTTGAGCACGTGTCCGCGCTGATGGCCGCCGCACAGCTCGGCATCACACTGTGCACGTTGGTCCTGGGTGTAGTGGCGGAGCCCGCGATCGCGCATCTGCTTGAGCCGGTGTTCCACGCGGTGGGGATGTCGACCGGCACGGGGCACGTGATCTCGTTCGTGATCGCGCTCGCCCTGGCCACGTATCTGCACATGCTCCTCGGCGAGATGGTGCCGAAGAACATCGCACTCGCCGAACCGGTGCGCTCGGCGCTGCTGCTCGGCCCGCCGCTGGTCGCGCTGTCCCGGACGCTGCGACCGGTGATCTTCACGATCAACGCCTTCGCCAACGGGCTGCTGAAGCTGTTGCGCGTCGAGGTGCGGGACGAGGTGTCCGCGACCTTCTCGGACACCGAACTCGCCCGGCTGGTCAAGGATTCCAGCGAGGCCGGGCTCATCGGCGACCGCGCCCAGGAGCGGCTGCACGACGCCCTGGAACTGGGGCGCCGCCCGGTGCGGGACGTCGTGCTTCCGCTGGAAAGCGTCGTCTACGCGCGCGTGGGCGTCACGCCCGAGCGGCTGGAGACCCTGTCCGCCGAGTCCGGCTTCTCCCGCTTCCCCGTCGTGGACGAAGGGCGGCGCATCGTCGGCTACCTCCACGTCAAGGACGCGCTGGACGCGATGCCTCGGGATCTTCCGTTCCGGGTCCAGGACATGCGGTCCATCGCCCGCGTACGGGAGAGCACGCCGTTGGACGACGTGCTCACGGCGATGCGGCGGAGTCGTACGCATTTGGCGGCGGTGCTCGGCCGAGACGGGCGGCTGGCGGGGCTGGTGACGATGGAGGACGTGTTGAGGGAGTTGTTCGGGCAGCCGGTGTGAGGTCAGTGTGAGGGGCGGCGGTCCGGGGGCGGCGGTCCGGGTCCGGGCAAGGAAGTTGGCGTCCGCCGGGTGGCAGACCGGTGGGTATGTGCGCGGGATATCATCGCTTCCGCCATGCAGACGAATGCCACTTACACCAGTCTTGTCGCGGTCGGCGACTCCTTCACCGAGGGCATGTCGGACCTCCTGCCCGATGGCTCGTACCGCGGCTGGGCCGATCTCCTCGCGGCCCGGCTGGCCGCCCGGACCCCCGACTTCCGGTACGCCAACCTCGCGGTGCGCGGCAAACTCATCGGCCAGATCGTCGCCGAGCAGGTCGACGTGGCGGCGGCGATGCGGCCGGATGTGATCACGCTGGTCGGCGGGCTCAACGACACGCTCCGCCCCAAGTGCGACATGGGGCGGGTCCGCGGACTCCTGGAAGAGGCCGTGGAATGCCTTGCCCCCGCCTGCAAGCAGCTCGTCCTGATGCGCAGCCCCGGCCGCCAGGGCCCGGTCCTGGCACGGTTCCGTCCGCGCATGGAGGAGCTGTTCACCTGCATCGACGAGCTCGCCACCCGGCATGACGCGCTCGTGGTCGACCTCTACGGGGCGCCCTCGCTCGGCGACCCCCGTATGTGGGACGTGGACCGGCTGCACCTGACGGGCGAGGGGCACCGCCGGGTCGCGGAGGCCGTGTGGCAGACGCTCGGGTACGAGGCGGAGGACACCGAGTGGCGTACACCGATGCCGCCGTCCGCCCCGCCGGGCTGGGTGGCCCGCCGGACCGCCGACGCACGGTTCGCCCGGCAGTACCTGCTGCCGTGGATCGGCCGCCGTCTGACCGGTCGGTCGTCGGGCGACGGCCGCCCGGCCAAACGGCCTGAGCTGCTGCCGTACGACGGGTCGGTGGCGTAGGAAGTAGAACGGCCCCGTGGCGTAGGACGTAGGCAGTGCGCAGGCGAAGGGCTGTGCGAGGCGCGGAGGCCTTGGCGGCGGTGGCGGCGCGGAGGGCTTGGCGGCTCAGAGGACGACGGGTGGCGTACATGGCCCGTGCGGCGCAGGATCGGATTCGCCGACTCACCCAGTGATCGGGTTCGCCGACCCACGGCGCGATCGGGTTCGCCGACCCACCGCGTGCTCGGGCTCGGGGCCCGGCGACGCGAAAGGAGATCCGTGTGACCACCACCGTGATCAACCTCAAGGGCCGCATCCACGACTTCGGCCCCCGCCTGGAACACGCCCCCGCGGACCTCGTCTACGTCGGCCGCCGCTGGACCATTGGGCACTGGGACCTCCCCCAGCACCCGCTCTACAACCCGTTCGCCCCCGACACCCCGACCAAGAAGCGGGACGGCACCCGCGCCGAAGTCATGGAGAAGTACCGGGCGTACCTCCTCGAGCGCCCCGAGCTCCTCGCCCAGGTGCCCGAACTGCGCGGCAGGACGCTGGCCTGCTGGTGCGCGCCGGAGCTGTGCCACGGCGACATCCTCGCGGAGCTGGCCGACGCGGGGTCGTAGGCCGCCAGTGCGTTCCGGGACGGGGGCGCGGAAGCACCCATGAACGCGAGGATTCCTGCCGATCCGCGCGACATCGGCCCGGACGAGCCCACAGACGCCGAGGGTATGAGGGGCGCCGAGCCGACGTGCGGCGTCAGATCCGGCTGTTGCTACTTGCTCACCGCGAAGCGCATCAGGGCCTGCTCGTCACCCTGCTTGATCTTCCCCACCTCGTTGATCACCTGGAGCTTCCAACTCCCGCCGACCCGCATCGCCTTGGCCACAGCGCAGGCATTGTCGCTGCCGAGCAGGCTCGGCCAGATGTCGGCGACCTGCTGGCTGCTGCCCCCGGTCGCGTCATACACCTTGAAACTGATGTTCCGCGCCTTCTGGAAGGAGCTGTGCTTCTTGTACGCGGCAGCAATGAACACGATGGACGTGATGTTGGACGGGACCCTGGCGAAGTCGACAGTCACTGTCTCGTCGTCTCCGTCCCCTTTCCCGGTCTGGTTGTCGCCGCTGTGCTGCAACGAGCCGTTGCCCAGCGGGTCCAGCGAGTCGAGGCCCGCCAGTCGTACCGGTTCCGCCCCCTGCATCGCGATGGCGATCAGATCGAGGTCGGTGCCGGCCTTCTGACGGAGCTTGCCCATCAGCCCGCCGCTGCTCCCGACCGTAGGGTCCCAGGACGCCCCGATGGTCAGATGGGTCACGCCGTCCAGATCTGCCGGGCCGTCTTCCTTCGTAAGCGTGATCATGCGCGCTCCCTGTTCATGGTGGACTGCAACAAATGAAGTCTGCCTGGAGCTCTCGGCTCTCGGCACACCAGGTGCGGAAGTAGCGGCTTTGTTCACGCCCTCGGAGGCCTGCCGCATGACGTCAGGACATCGGGGTCGGTGCCGCCCCCGGACGATCAGGGCTGCCACCGTCTCACGCTTGTCTCACGGCCCCGGCGTGTGACGGCTGTTCTGGCCGCCTCTGACCTGGACGTCTGGGCTGAGCGGACGTTCACGGGCCGCCGCGCACGACGGGTAAACTCCCTCCACGTGACTGCCGCACCCGCAAAGCCCCGTATCCCGAACGTCCTCGCCGGCCGCTATGCCTCGGCCGAGCTCGCCACCCTGTGGTCCCCCGAGCAGAAGGTGAAGCTGGAGCGTCAGCTCTGGCTCGCCGTGCTGCGGGCTCAGAAGGACCTCGGTATCGAGGTGCCGGACGCCGCCCTCACCGACTACGAGCGCGTCCTCGACCAGGTCGACCTGGCCTCGATCGCCGAGCGCGAGAAGGTCACGCGGCACGACGTGAAGGCGCGGATCGAGGAGTTCAACGACCTCGCGGGCCATGAGCACGTACACAAGGGCATGACCTCCCGTGACCTCACCGAGAACGTGGAGCAGCTCCAGATCCGCCTCTCCCTGGAGCTGATCCGGGACCGCGCGGTGGCCGTGCTGGCGCGGCTGGGCAAGCTCGCGGGCGAGTACGGCGAGCTGGTCATGGCGGGCCGCTCGCACAACGTCGCCGCGCAGGCCACCACCCTGGGCAAGCGTTTCGCGACCGCCGCCGACGAGCTGCTGGTCGCGTACGGCCGGGTCGAGGAGCTGCTCGCCCGCTATCCGCTGCGCGGCATCAAGGGCCCGGTGGGTACGGCTCAGGACATGCTCGACCTGCTGGGCGGGGACGCGGCGAAGCTCGCCGATCTGGAGCAGCGCATCGCCCGGCACCTCGGCTTCTCGCAGGCGTTCACGTCCGTCGGCCAGGTCTACCCGCGCTCGCTCGACTACGAGGTCGTCACCGCGCTGGTGCAGGTGGCCGCGGCGCCTTCGTCCATCGCGAAGACCATCCGGCTGATGGCCGGACACGAGCTGGTCACCGAGGGCTTCAAGCCGGGCCAGGTCGGCTCCTCCGCGATGCCGCACAAGATGAACACCCGCTCCTGCGAGCGTGTCAACGGCCTCATGGTGATCCTGCGCGGCTACGCCTCGATGACCGGCGAGCTGGCGGGCGACCAGTGGAACGAGGGCGACGTGTCCTGCTCGGTGGTGCGCCGGGTCGCGCTGCCCGACGCGTTCTTCGCGCTGGACGGCCTCCTGGAGACCTTCCTCACCGTCCTCGACGAGTTCGGTGCCTTCCCGGCCGTCGTCGCCCGGGAGCTGGACCGCTATCTGCCGTTCCTCGCCACCACCAAGGTCCTGATGGGCGCGGTGCGCGCGGGGGTCGGGCGCGAGGTCGCGCACGAGGCCATCAAGGAGAACGCCGTCGCCTCCGCCCTCGCCATGCGCGAGCAGGGCACCGAGCGCAACGAGCTGCTGGACAAGCTGGCCGCCGACGACCGCATTCCGCTGGACCGGGCCGGGCTCGACGCGCTGATGGCCGACAAGCTGTCCTTCACGGGCGCCGCCGCCGACCAGGTGGCGGCGGTCGTCGGGCGGATCGAGGAGATCGTGAAGCGGCACCCGGAGGCCGCGGGCTACGCGCCGGGGGCGATCCTCTGACGCGGTTCACCCCCGCGGACCTGGAGGCCGCCCGCGACCGGCTCGTGCCGGATGTCGTCTCGGACGGTCTCCATGTGCTGTTCTGCGGCATCAACCCCGGCCTGATGACGGCCGCGACGGGACATCATTTCGCGCGCCCGGGCAACCGTTTCTGGCCGGTGCTGCACCTGTCCGGTTTCACTCCCCGGCTGCTGAAGCCGTCGGAGCAGGGCGAGTTGCTCTCGTACGGGCTCGGTATCACCAACGTGGTGGCGCGGGCGACCGCGCGGGCCGACGAGCTGAGCGCGGACGAATACCAGGAGGGCGGGCGTCTGCTCGCCGCCAAGGTGGAGCGGCTGCGGCCGCGGTGGCTCGCGGTGGTGGGCGTGACCGCGTACCGGGCGGCCTTCGGCGACCGCAGGGCGGCGGTCGGGCCGCAGGAGCGGGTGATCGGGTCCAGTCGGGTGTGGGTGCTGCCCAATCCCAGCGGTCTCAACGCGCATTGGACGGCGGGGACCATGGCGGAGGAGTTCGGGCGGTTGCGGGAGGCGGCCGAGGGCTGAGCGGCCTTGGTCGAGTTCGGTGCGCTACGGCCCGCCGTAAGGGGCGCGGGGCTGTGACATATGCGCTCCGCCGCGATGGGGGTCCCCCCGCTCATGGGGGTCCCCCGCTCGAGCGAAGCCGAGAGTGGGGGAGGAGCCGAGAGGGGGAGCGACCAGCCCCCACCGGCCCGCGCACGCGGCGGAGCCGCATTTCGACACAGCGTCACCGTTCTTCCAGCGGAGCGCTTGGGCGGTCACGGCGGGTCGACTTCCGTGACGACGGCGAGGAGTTGGAAGGGCAGCTCCCTGTCCCATTGGGACACCCCCAGGGCGACCCAGCGCTCGTGGCCGACCGCCTTCCACAGGTGCACGTCCGGCACGTGAGAGCTGAGCGTGCCCCACGGCTCCGGTATGTCCTCTCCATCCGTGGCTCGCTCGAGGACGCTTGCCAGGCTGAAGATGCCCGGGCTGCCCCAGCGACTGGTCAGCCGCTCCGAGAGGCCGTCCCTGTCGAACTCGTACTGCGTCTCGGTCTCGTCCCGCTCTGTGCCGTCGTCCTCCCAGAAGTCGTCGCTCGTCGCTAACTCGGCGATGTGATAGCCGGGTCCCTCGGTCCCGACGTCCGACCTGCCGTACTCCGTGGGGAAGTCACGGGAGCACAGCAGGTCGATGGTCGCCAGGTGTCGTGCCATGGTCATGCGGTCCAGTAAAGCGGCCGGCACTGACAATTGGCGGTCTGTCAGGTGGCACACACTGCTCTCCGGTTCACGCGTCCCGGCGGCGAACACTCCACGCTCCCGCGAGCAGCGCGGCCGCCGCCCACATCGCCGTCACCGCGAGCCCCGTCCAGGGCCCGAGCGTGCCGTCCCACGTCTCCTGCAAGACCACTTGCCCCGCCCTGTCGGGCAGGAAGTCGGCGGCACTCCCGGACATGTCCCCGACCACGAAGGAGACGATGAGCAGGAAGGGGATGAGAATGCTCAGCGTGGCGACACCGCTGCGCAGCAGGGCGGCGAGCCCGGTCGCGAGCAGTGCCATCAGCGCGAGGTAGATGCCGCAGCCGACGGCACCACGCAGTTCCTCGTCCCAGGTCAGTCCGCTCGCCGCCGCGCCGAGGCCGAGCTTGGCGACGCCGAGCGACACGAAGCCGGTGACCACGCCCACGACGAGGGCCGATACCCCGACAGCCGTCGCCTTGGCCGCGAACCACCGTCCGCGGTACGGGACCGCGGTCAGCCAGACGCGGAGCCCGCCGCCGTGGAGCTCGGACGAGACGGCCATGGCACCGAAGGTGATGGCGGCGATCTGTCCGGGGGCCACCCCGGACAGAGCCATGAACAACGGGTCGAAATCCTCGTCGGAGGTGTCGGACACCCCGGCGAGCGCGGAGAAGGCCGCGCCGGCGGCCAGGACCGCCAGCAGTGCTCCGCAGAGCGACCGGAGCGTACGGATCTTCATCCACTCGGAGCGGAGCACGGGCGTGAACGACATGGTCAGGCCTCCTGGGGCTGCGACGCGGACTGCTTCGCGGTGAACTCGGCTTCGGACGCCGTCAGGTCGAGGTAGGCCTGCTCCAGCGTGCCTTCTTCCGCGGCGAGTTCGAGGATCGGCACACTCGCGTCGGACACCAGGCGCCCGATGTCCTCCACGCGCGCGTGGAGGACGGTCCACCGCCCGTCCTCGCTCTCCATGGCCTCGTATCCATGCCGGGCGAGCGCATCCCTGAGTGCGGTGCCGTCGCTCGTGCGCACCCGTACGCGGGGCTGCACGCGCGCGTCGATGAACTCCCGCACCGGTGTGTCGGCGAGCAGGCGGCCCCGGCCGAGCACCACGAGATGGTCGGCGAAGGACGCGGTCTCGTTCATCAGGTGGCTGGAGACGAGCACGGTGCGGCCTTCTCGGGCGAGCCGTCGCATCAACTCGCGGATCCAGATGATGCCTTCGGGGTCGAGCCCGTTGGACGGCTCGTCCAGCATCACCACGGGTGGGTCTCCCAGGAGCGCGGCCGCGATGCCCAGGCGCTGGCGCATGCCGAGCGAGTACGTCTTGACGCGGCGCCGCGCGACGGCTGCGAGGCCGGTCTCCTCCAGCACCTCGTCCACCCGCCGGTCCGCGACGCGGTTGCTCACGGCGAGCGTCCGCAGATGGTCGCGGGCGGTGCGCGATCCGTGTGCGGCCTGGGCCTCGAGCAGCGCGCCGACGTGGCGCAGTGGCTCGACGAGCGTCGCGTACGGGCGGCCGCCGAGGGTGGCGGTGCCGGACGTCGGCCGGTCCAGGCCGAGCACGAGCCGCATGGTGGTGGACTTTCCGGCGCCGTTGGGACCGAGGAAGCCGGTGACCCGGCCGGGGACGACGCTGAAGGTCAGCCCGTCCACGGCGCGCGTGGTGCCGTACTCCTTGGTGAGATCTTGGACGTCGATGCTGGTCATGGCTCAAGGCTGGCTGCCGGGAGGGGTGTTGGTCCTCCCCCGCCCGGGGAGGGCGTCTCCCTCGCTCGGGGGAGGTCCGTTGTCAGTGGTGGCTGGCACGATGACGGAATGGTCCGCTTACTGCGTCCGTTCACCCGGGCGGTGACGTACACACGATGGCTGCATCTGTTCATGGCCGTCGTGTGGCCGGCCATGTGGTGGTACATCTTCTCCCCGCCGTGGGCGTGGTTCACAGCGGTCGCGCTGCTCGTCCTCGCCGGGCTCGTGCCCGCGATGCGGACCGTGGAAGGGCTGCAGGCGAGGCTTTTGCTCCTTGGCCAGCGGCACGACAGCAAGGACGAGCGGATAGTCACCGCGCCGTCGGCCACCTGGGGTGACCGCGGGCGGACGGTCCTGTGGCTCGAGACCCGGCTGCTCCTGGGCTGTGCTGTCTCCTTCCTCACCATCCACCTCTCCATGCTCACCGACGACTTGGTGAGGACGGCCCAAGGAGGCGCTCCGGACGCGGCGACGTTCGTCCACGTTCCAGGCCACCACTGGTGGTACGCCCTGCTCGCACCTCTTCCGCTGATCGTGCTGGCCGCGGTCGTGGTCGGCTCGGGTGCGCTGATCACCCTCATCGCGCACCGTCTCCTCGGGCCCTCTCCCTCGGAACGGCTCGCCTCTTTGGAGGAGCGCACCGAGCAGCTCCTGGAGCGCACGCGCATCGCCCGCGAGCTGCACGACTCGATCGGTCACGCGCTGACGGTGGCG
The DNA here is from genome assembly GCF_052245575.1 of Streptomyces sp. 2A115. Lineage (NCBI taxonomy): Bacteria > Bacillati > Actinomycetota > Actinomycetes > Kitasatosporales > Streptomycetaceae > Streptomyces > Streptomyces sp. 2A115. Next base: position 111,310 of record NZ_JBQQCG010000028.1, read on the forward strand.
GTGGTGCAGGCAGGGGCCGCGCGGGCCGCGGGCAACCCCGCGTTCACCGACCGGGCTCTGGTCGCCATCGAGGACACGGGCCGGGCCGCCCTGGAGGACCTGGAGCGGGTGCTCGGCGTGCTGCGCGAGTCGGAGCGGCCGGCGAGCAGCCGCCCGACCCTCACGGACGCCGACCGTCTCCTGGAGTCGGCGCGCGCCTCGGGCGCCAAGGTCGACGTCGAGCTGTCGGGCCCCCTGGAGACCGTGCCGGGTCCGGTCTCCCGCGAGGGCTACCGCATCCTCCAGGAGTCGCTGACCAATGTGCTGCGGCACGCGGGGTCCGTACCCGTCCGGGTCCGTATCGCGGTCGAGGACCGGGCCCTCTCCCTGGAGGTGCGCAATCCGCTGACGGTGGAGATACCGGGGGCCCGCGGGGGCAGCGGTCTGCGGGGCATACGGGAGCGGGCCTCGCTGCTCGGCGGCCACGCGGCGACCGGCCCGGACGACGGTGACTGGCAGGTACGCGTCGAACTGCCGCTGCGCTGATCAAGCACCGCTTAGGCTGGCCGGATGCCGGTAACCGTTCTGCTCGTCGACGACGAACCCCTCGTACGTGCCGGTCTGCGCGCCGTTCTGGAGGCGCAGCCCGATATCGAGGTCGTCGGGGAGGCCGCCGACGGTGCGGCGGTGATCCCGCTGGTGCGGCGGCTGCGGCCCGACGTCGTCGCGATGGACGTCCGCATGCCGCTCCTGGACGGCATCGAGGCCACGCGCGCGGTGCTGCGAACCGTCGACCGGCCGCCGAAGATCCTCGTGGTGACGACCTTCGAGAACGACGAGTACGTCTACGAGGCGCTGCGCGCGGGTGCCGACGGCTTTCTGCTGAAGCGGGCCCGGCCGGCCGAGATCGTGCACGCCGTGCGGCTGGTCGCCGAGGGCGAATCGCTGCTGTTCCCGGCCTCCGTGCGGCAGTTGGCCGCCGAGTACGGGGATCGTGGCGGGAATCCCGAGGCCCGGGCAGCGCTGGAGCGGGCGGCGCTGACCGAGCGCGAGGCGGAGGTGCTGCGGCTGATGGCACGGGGCCTGTCGAACGCGGAGATGGCCGCGCGGCTGATCGTCGGCACCGAGACGGTGAAGTCCCACGTCAGCGCCGTACTGGCCAAGCTGGGCGCCCGGGACCGGACCCAGGCGGTGATCGCGGCGTACGAGTCGGGGTTCGTGGCGCCCGGCTGATCCGGGGCGACCGGCGAGGACGTGACGCACGGCACTCGCCGGGGGCCGCCGCGCCGAGTACGATCCGGCCAACCGACACGCGCACTAGCTGGGAGGACGGACGTTGGGGCGGCTGACCGGCGGGGATCCCTCTCTGCTGCGGAGGATCAACTCCGCGGTGGTGCTGCACGCGCTGCGCGCCACGGACTTCGCGACACTCACCGAGATCACCCGGGTGACCGGACTGTCCCGGCCGACTGTCGAGGGCGTCGTCGAGGGGCTCATCGAGGGCGGCCTCGTCGTCGAGACCGCGGCCGAGGAGGGCGCTGCCCGGCGCCAGGGGCGGCCCGCGCGACGGTTCCGCTTCCGGGCGGAGGCGGGGCACCTGCTGGGCCTGGAGATCGGCGCGCACCGCGTGGCCGCGCTCCTCGCCGACCTGGACGGCCGGGTGCTGGGCACGATCGCCAAGGACGTGTGTGAGACCGCGTCGGCGGACGAACGGCTCGACCGGCTGCGGCTCGCCGTCGCCGAGCTCCTGCGCCGGGCCGGAGTCGCGCGCGGCTCCCTGCGTGCCGTCGGTGTGGGCACGCCCGGCATCGTCGAGGCCGACGGCACCGTGCGCCTGGGCACCGCGCTGCCGGAGTGGACGGGCCTGAACCTGGGCGAGCGGCTGCGCCGCTCCTTCAAATGCCCGGTGCTCGTGGAGAACGACGCCAACGCGGCGGCGGTCGCCGAGCACTGGAAGGGCGCGGCCACCGAGTCCGACGACATGGTGTTCGTCCTGGCCGGCCTGAGCCCGGGCGCCGGATCCCTCATCGGGGGACGCCTGCACCGCGGCTACGGAGGGGCGGCCGGCGAGATCGGCGCGCTGCATCTGCTGGGCCGCGAGGTGACCCCGGAAACGCTGCTGTCCACGACCGACGAGCCACTGCACCCGCTCGACGAGCAGGCGGTGGCGGAGGTCTTCACGCACGCGCGTGCCGGCGACGAGCGGGCGCTGGCGGCCGTCAACCGATTCATCCAACGTCTGGTGCACGATGTGGCCGCGCTCGTCCTGGCCCTGGACCCCGAGCTCGTGGTGATCGGCGGCTGGGCGACGGGCATCGACGGTGTACTGGAGCCGCTGCGCAAGGAGTTGGCCCGCTACTGTCTGCGGCCGCCCCGGGTGACGCTGTCACTCCTCGGCGAGGCGGCGGTGGCGACGGGCGCGCTGCGGCTGGCGCTCGACCATGTGGAGGAGCAGCTCTTCGCGGTGGAGGGCACCGTGACCGCACGCCGCTGATCGCCTCCACCCAAACGCGTCGCGCCCCGGAGTCCCGGGGCGCGACGAGTACAGCGGTACAGCTCTCAGGCCACCGGCGGGCCACAAGGCCCATCCGACGCGGCCCTTCAGGAGGCCTGGCGCTCCTGGTCGTGGTGGATCTCCACACCGCCGGAGTCGGCGAAGGTCAGCCGGCAGGTGTCGGCCCGGTACGTGGCTACGGAGACCGCCGCCGTGCGGCCCTCGGTGAAGAAGCGGGTGGTGACGACGAGGACGGGCGCCCCGGGAAGGCGGTCGAGTTCCTTGGCGTCGTCCGCGCGGGCCGAGCCGAGTTCCACGGCACGGTCCTCGCCCTCCAGCTCCAGATGCTGGAGCTCCCGCAGCACGGCACGCGCGCGTGCGGCTCCCGAAGGCGCGTCGATGGCGGACAGGTCGGGCACCGACGAGGCGGGGATGTAGAGCAGCTCGGCGGCGACCGGCTGGCCGTGTGTCACTCGGGAGCGGCGCACCATGTGCACCTGCTCGTCGTGGCCCGTGTCGAGGATGTCGGCGACCGCCGCGGGCGGGGCCGTCACCGTGCAGTCCGCGGGCTGCCAGGCGTCGCCGACCGCGCCCGGCCACGTGTGCTGCTCGGATCCGACGGCCACGCCCATGCGCGGCGGTGCCACGGTCGTGCCGACGCCGCGGCGGCGCTGCAGCCGGCCTTCGAGCTCCAGCTGCTCCAGGGCCTGGCGGAGCGTGGCGCGGGCGACTCCGAACCGGGCCGCGAGATCACGCTCGTTGGGCAGGATCTCACCCACCGAGAACTCGGAGTCCAGTGCTTCACTGAGCACGGTCTTGAGGTGCCAGTACTTGGGCTCCGGCACCGTATCCAACTGCGTGGTCCCCACCGTGTCCTCCGCAATCGCCGTGTCCCGGCGGCTTTTAACGCCCTTGTTTATTAAAGGTTCCTGCACTATCTCTGCGACGATATGCCCGCCCCCACCCTTGGTCAAGACCAATCCTCGATCCGTTACAGCTCGCACAGGCGTGTTGCCGCAGAGCGTTCATGCGGCGTTCGCGATACGCAGAATTCATGACAGAACGGCGAAGCCCCCGTCTCCTGGACGGGGGCTTCGGCCGGGCAGGGCACTGTCAGTCGACGGCGAGGGACAGCAGCTTGTCCGGGTTGCGGACGACGTAGATGCACTGGATCCGGCCGTCGGCGACGTCCAGCTGGAAGACGCTGTCGGGCTTGCCCTCGGACAGGACCAGCAGCGCGACGCCGCCGTTGGCCTCCAGGAACCGGAACGACACATCCCCGGCGCCCTTGCGGGCGGCGCCGTGGATGAAACGGCCCACCTTGTCCGCGGACTCGATGACCCGCAGCGGCGCCTGGGCCCGGCCCCCGCTGTCGCCCACCAGGCGCACGTCCGGGGCGAGCAGGGCCATGAGCCCCTCCAGGTCACCCTCGGCCGACGCGGCGAGGAACCGCTCGGTGAGATCGCGCTGCTGGGCGGGGTCGACCTCGTAGCGCGGCCGCTTCTCGTCGACGTGGCGGCGGGCCCGCCCGGCGAGCTGGCGCACGGCGGACTCGCTGCGGTCGAGGGTGACGGCGATGTCCGCGTACGGATAGCCGAAGGCCTCCCTGAGCACGAACACCGCGCGCTCCAGCGGCGACAGTGACTCCAGGACGACGAGAACGGCCAGCGAGACGGAGTCGGCCAGCACGGCCCGCTCCGCCGCGTCCGGGACGGTTCCCGCGAAGTCGGTGACGTACGGCTCGGGCAACCACGGCCCCACGTAGGCCTCGTTACGGGACTGGACCTGGCGCAGCCGGTCGATGGCGAGCCGCGTGGTGACGCGCACCAGATAAGCGCGCGGTTCGCGCACGTCGGAGCGGTCGGCGCCGGACCAGCGCAGCCACGCTTCCTGGACGACGTCCTCCGCGTCGGCCACCCGGCCGAGCATGCGGTAGGCGACGCCCATGAGGACGGGCCGGTGCTCTTCGAAAACCTCGGTCGCGGTGTCGGTAGTCACAGCACCATCCCATCCCGACGCATCGGGTCATGTCCAGGCGCAATCACCGTTTCCGGCGGACGGCTGTAGGGCCCGACGGTCCGGCGCGTGGCGCTCAACACCGGGCCGCGTGGGGCGCGTTGAGGGCGTACGGCCCATGAGGTTGCCCACGAGCTGGTTCATGAGCTGGTTCAAGAGGTTGGCGGCCGCCGGGTACTACCCGCCGGTAGCAATTGCTGACAAGCTGTCTACAAGCCAGCCCGGTCCCAGACGAGGAGCAGCTCCATGTCCGCCACGGTCTCCCTCAACGTCCCCACTCCGCACGGCCCGCGGACCGTGTCCCTCGCGTACGCGCGCGTGGGCAGCGGCGAACCGCTCCTGCTGCTGCACGGGATCGGCCACCACCGGCAGGCCTGGGACCCGATCATCGACATCCTGGCGGCCGAGCGCGACGTGATCGCGGTGGACCTGCCCGGCTGCGGCGAGTCCCCCGCGCTGCCCGACGGGCTCGCCCACGACCTGCCGACGATGAACGCGGCGCTCGGCGCGCTGTGCGAGGAGCTGGAACTCGAACGGCCACATGTGGCGGGCAACTCCCTGGGCGGCCTGCTCGCGCTGGATCTGGGCCGCGCGAAGCTCGTACGGTCCGTCACGGCCTTGGCGCCCGCCGGGTTCTGGTCACCGGTCGAGCGGCGATACGCGTTCGGTCTGCTGCAGGCGATGCGGCAGGCCGCCCGGAGCATGCCGCTGCCGGTGGTCGAGCGGCTGTCGCGTACGGCGGCCGGGCGCACCGTGCTGACGAGCACCATCTACGCCCGCCCGGGCCGCCGTTCACCCGAGGCGGTCGTCGCCGAGACCCTCGCGCTGGCCAACGCCGAGGGGTTCACCGAGACCCTCAAGGTCGGCGGCTCCGTCCAGTTCACGGACGACATCCCCGGACTTCCCGTCACCGTCGCGTGGGGGACCCGGGACCGGATCCTGGTGCGTCGCCAGGGGATCCGCGCCAAGCACATCATTCCTCGGGCCCGGCTGGTGCGGCTGCCCGGCTGCGGGCACGTCCCGATGAACGACGATCCCGCCCTGGTCGCGCGGGTCGTCCTGGACGGCAGCCGCTGATTTGCGGGCCCGCACGCTCAACGCGCCCGATCCCAGGGCCACTCCGGCACCCACCAGGGCGCTGCCCGCGGCCTGCGCGACCCCGTAGGAGCCCGTTCCGGCCAGCGGCGCCGTGCAGGCCGCGGCGACGGGAATGAGGCCGGAGAAGAGCGTGGCGCGCTCCGTGCCGATGCGCTGTATGCCCATGTACCAGCAGACGAAGCCGATGACCGTGACGATCGCCGCCTGCCACAACAACGCGGTGGCCTCGGTGGCGTCCGGCATCCGCAGCCAGGCGCGGCCGTCCACGACCACCCCGACCAGCGCCGACTCGACCGCGGCGAGCCCGCACACGGTGGCCGCCAGGAGCCGCGGACCGAGCGGCCGCAGTACGGGTACGGCGAGGACCGCGAACCCGACCTCCCCGATGAGGGCGCACACGGAGAAGGCCAGTCCTACGCCGTCGGTACGGCCCCAGCCTTGGATGGTGAAGGCGCCGCCGGCCACGAGAAGCGCGCCGTACAGGACGACGCGCTGGGGCCGACGGCCTTCGAGGAGGGGCATGAGCACGGCCACGACGACTGGGGCGCACCCCACGAAGACTCCCGGTACCGCCGGTTCCGCGCTGCGTTCGGCGGCGAGGATCGCGAGGTTGAAGCCGACCATGCCGACGGCCGCGAGGAGGGCGAGCCGTGTCCACTGGCGCGACGTCAGCCCTCGCAGGGGCGCCGCTCCGCCTCGTCCGACCAAAGGGAGGAGCAGCAGGCAGGCCAGGCCGTAGCGCAGGAACTGGCCGCCCGCGTACGGGTAGTGGCCCAGGACGCTGTTGGCGGTGAAGGAGCCGCCGACGAGGATGCCCGCGAAGGCGGCGAGCAGCGCCCCTCGGGTGGTGGTTGCGTTCATGCCTGCGACGCTATGAACGGCAGCGGTCCGGTTTAAGGTCCACTTCCATGACGTCATCGGGGACCAATCCGGGTACGTCCGGGCCGGCGGCGTGGGCCGCCGCCTGGGAGCTGCTCCTGCCGGCCGCCTCGGCACCGGCACGCGCGCGTGGCCGTACGTTGCAGGCGGCGCTGCGCGAGGCGGTCCGCTCCGGGCGGCTCACGCCGGGCACGCGGCTGCCGTCCAGCCGTGAACTCGCCGCCGATCTCGGGGTGTCCCGGGGGCTGGTCACCGAGGCGTACGAGCAGTTGACCGCGGAGGGCTACCTGCACAGCGGCCGGGGCGCCGGGACATGGGTGGGCGGCGCCGTCCGGGCCGCCCGCCCACGCGCGCGGGATCTCGCCCCCCGCTCCCCCGGCGCCCGAGCCGACTTCCTGCCCGGCACCCCGGACCTGTCGCTCTTCCCGCGCGCTGCATGGGCGGCCGCACAGCGCGGAGTACTCGCCGAACTGCCGCACGACACGCTGGGCTATCCGGATCCCCGGGGACTGCCCAGGCTGCGTACCGCGCTCGCGGAGCTGCTGGCCCGGCGCAGGGGCGTGGTCGCGGACCCGGAGCGGGTCCTGGTCGTCTCCGGCGTGGCGCAGGCGATGACCCTGCTCGGATTCGCGCTCCACGCGCGCGGGGTGCGCACCGTCGGCATGGAGGATCCCGCGAGCCCGGAGCACGGCACCTTGTTCGCGTCGGCCGGCATCAGCACCGTACCGCTGCCCCTGGACGGCGAAGGGCTGGCCACCGGGCCGCTCCGGGAGTCGGACGTGCGGGCGGTGGTGACGACGCCCGCCCATCAGTTCCCTTCGGGGATCGCGTACTCCGCGCGGCGCCGCACCGAACTCCTCGACTGGGCGCGCTCCGTGGACGGACTCGTCATCGAGGACGACTACGACGGAGACTTCCGTTACGACCGAGCGCCTGTGGGTGCCCTTCAGGGACTCGATCCGGAGCACGTCGCGTACACGGGGTCCGTCAGCAAGTCGCTGGCACCGGGGCTGCGGCTCGGCTGGTTGCTGGTACCTGTCTCGCTGGCCGAGGAGGTCGTCGAGCGGAAGCGCACGATGGACCTCGGCAATCCGGTCGTCGACCAGGCGTTGTTGGCCCGCTTCATGGAGCGGGGTGACTACGACCGGCAACTGCGCCGCTGCCAACGCGCGTACAAGGAACGGCGCGACACGCTCGTCGCGGCCCTGGAGGAACACTTTCCAGGAGCGGAGGTGTCCGGGATCGCCGCCGGGCTCCATGTCATCGCCGCGCTGCCCGACCGCTACGGGCCGCCGGAGCGCTTCCTGGAGAGCGCGGCCGAGGCCGGCGTCGCAGTACGTCCGCTCACGGACTACACACACTCCAGGACGACCGGCGATGATGTGGTGCGCCTGGTACTGGGCTACGCACACGTGTCTCCGAAACGCATCCGGGAGGGAGTCCGACTGATGGCAGAGGTGGGCGGCCAAAGAGCCCCTTAAGGGGCGCGGGGAACTGCGCGGCCAGCCCCCACAACCCGCACGTCATCCACCGCCCTCCACCAACCCGGCCCAACCCAGCGGAGCGCTCCCGCGGCCAGTTGTTCACTTGTGGTTTGTGTGTGCGCTGCGGCGTACCAGTAGTTGTGGCCGTGCACACTGGTCGGACCCGTCCCAGGAGGCGTTCCATGTCACACCGTCCGCCGAGCCCACTCCCCGGTCGCCGAAGCGTTCTGCGCGGCTCGCTCGCCGCGTCGGCGGCGCTCGCCCTGCCCACCGTGGGCGGCGCGGCCCCGGCGTTCACCCTGTCCGGGCGCCCGAAGGCGAGTTGGGGCGTGCAGGCCGGAGACGTGAGCGCGCACTCCGGTCTGGTGTGGGTGCGTTCCGACCGGCCGGCACGCATGGTCGTGGAGACCTCCGCGACCGAGTCGTTCCGCGACCCGAGGAGATGGCACGGTCCTCTCCTGGGCGCGGACACCGACTTCACGGGGACGGTTCCGCTCCGAGGCCTGCCGGCGGGCGAGCAGATCCACTACCGGGTGACGCTGGCCGACCCGGACGACTACCGCCGCACCGGCGAGCCCGTGCTGGGCACCTTCCGGACCGCGCCCGCCAAACGGCGCGAGGGTGTCCGCTTCCTGTGGTCGGGCGACATCGTGGGCCAGGGCTGGGGCATCAACCCGGACGTCGGCGGCCTCTACGCGTACGAGGAGATGCGCCGCCTCGACCCGGACTTCTTCCTGTGCAGCGGGGACACGATCTACGCGGACGGCCCGCTGTCGCCGTCCGTGACGCTGCCCGACGGCCGTGTCTGGCGGAATGTCACCACCGAGGAGAAGTCCAAGGTCGCGGAGACCCTCGCCGAGTTCCGGGGCAACTTCCGCTACTCGCTGCTCGACGAGAACGTACGCCGGTTCAACGCGCAGGTACCGACGATCGCCCAGTGGGACGACCACGAGGTCGTCAACAACTGGTACCCGGGAGAGATCCTCACCGATGCCCGCTACACGGTGAAGGACGTCGACACGCTGGCCGCCCGTGCCCGCAAGGCGTTCAGCGAGTACTTCCCGATCTCCACGCTGCCCGCCACGGGCGACGACGGCCGGGTGCACCGGGTCGTGCACCACGGCCCTCTGCTGGACGTGTTCGTGCTCGACATGCGGACCTACCGCAACGCCAACTCGCCGGGCCGGCAGACCGACGACACCACCGGCATCCTGGGCGCGGAGCAGCTGGTCTGGCTGAAGCGGGAGCTGGCACGGTCGCGCGCGGTGTGGAAGGTCATAGCCGCCGACATGCCACTCGGCCTCGTCGTGCCCGACGGCGCGACGGACATCGAGGCCGTCGCGCAGCGCGACCCGGGCGCGCCGCTCGGCCGCGAGCTGCAGATCGCGGAGCTGCTGCGGTTCGTCAAGCACCGCCGGATCACCGGCACGGTGTGGCTGACGGCGGACGTGCACTACACCTCCGCGCAGCACTACGACCCGTCGCGCGCGGCCTTCAAGGACTTCGCGCCGTTCTGGGAGTTCGTCTCCGGCCCTCTGGCGGCGGGCGGCTTCCCGGCGAACGCGCTGGACGGCACCTTCGGCCCCGACCGGGTCTTCCTCAAGGCGCCGACGACGGCGAACGTCTCGCCGATGGAGTCCCCGCAGTACTTCGGCGAGGTCGACATCGACGGTGACAGCGGCGAACTGACGGTCCGTCTGCGGGCGACAGGTGGTTCGGTACTGTTCACGAAGGTGCTGCAGCCGGGACGCGTGGGACAGTAGATGACAGTGGGGCGTAGCTGACGTGTAGGCCAGTAGCTGACGCGTGGGGCAGTAGTTCCCGTACTGTCGGACCTCTCGTGTCGCGCACCGGCGTCATCCCCCGGTGCGCGGCACGTTCGCGAACACCCGCGCCCGACCAGGGACGTTCACTTACCGGTCCGGCTCGCATCAAGGACTCGTAAAAAGAACAACAAAGCGGGCAGAACCACACTTAACCGATCAGTCACAAAGCGTTCGTGATCACGCAACACCCATCGTCCACAGTGGCTGCATGACTCCAGACATGTCAGATGTGACGCGTGCGAAGCACGGTCGCCCGGTCCACCACTGGCGCCGGGACCTCGTTGAACTCGCCGCACTGCTCACGGCGGTCGCGGTCGCGGACGCCGTGGCGAACCTGATCGGGCACGGCCCCGACGGCCCCGCGCTGCTCGTGATCTCGGCGGTCCTCCTGGTCGCCACGGCGGGCTTCCGCACATGGTGGGCACGACACCACGGTCACGCCCCTCCGACGGGCGATACCGGTGCCCGGCCGCCCGCAGCGGTACGGGAGGCCGGGACATCCGAGGCGGCTTCGGTCGCACCGGAGGCCGTCACCGGGGAGACCGTGATCTGGCGGATGCGGACCACCGTGCGGGACGAACCGGGAACGCTGGCCGCGCTGTGCACGGCGCTGGCGGGACAGCGGGTCGACATCCTGAGCCTGCAGACCCATCCGCTCGCGGAGGGGACCGTGGACGAGTTCCTGCTGCGGGCTCCCGCGGAGGTGGCCGGCTCCGAGGTCACCCGGGCGGTCGCGCAGGCGGGCGGCACCGGCACCTGGATCGAACGGGCCGACGCGCACGACCTGGTGGACGCGCCCACCCGCGTCCTGGGGCTGGCGACGCGCACGGCCCTGGACGCCGCGGAACTGCCGCTGGCACTGAGGCAGTTGCTGGGACGGTGCACGATCCGGTCGATTCCCGCCGGGTCGGTGGGCGCCGGCCGTGCGGAGGAGGCGGCGCCTGTCGAGGGGGCGCTCGAGGACACCGTGATGCGGCTGCGCGCACCGGAAGGCGGAGTGATCACCGTGGAGCGGCCGTACCTGCCGTTCACGCCCACCGAGTTCGCGCGGGCCCGCGCGCTGGTCGAGCTGGATGCCCGGCTCGGTCCGCGCATCCCGCGCAGCAAGGACGTACTGACGCTGTCCCAGGGCAACGCAATCACCGTGCGCCGGGCCGACGCGAGTGATCTCAAGGCCGCGAAGGCCATGCACGAGCGGTGCTCGCCGCGCACGCTGAGCATGCGATACCACGGTCCCGTCGGCGACGCGGACAAGTACCTCCACCACCTCCTCAGCCCGCGCTTCGGACGCACTCTCGCCGTGCAGACCGCGTCGGGGCGCATCGTCGGTCTCGGCCATCTCCTCTGGGACGGTGACGAGACGGAGATCGCGCTGCTCGTCGAGGACGAGTGGCAGCGGCGCGGGATCGGCAGCGAGCTGCTCGGCCGTCTGGTTTCGATGGCCGTCGAGGCCGCCTGCGAGAGCGTGTACGCCGTCACGCAGTCGTCCAACACCGGCATGGTCGCCGCCATGCGCGGCCTCGACCTGCCTCTCGACTACCAGATCGAGGAGGGCACCCTGGTCATCACGGCCCGCCTGGACGCGACACCGGTGAAGTCACAGCTGCCGTACGACGAGGCTCAGACGCACCAGCGCGAGCACTCCGTGCGGGATTAGCCCGGAGGGCGGAGGGCGGTCGCGAGCTGTTCGTT
>NZ_JBQQCG010000029.1:0-122656 GCF_052245575.1 Streptomyces sp. 2A115
CGGGCCATCAGTGGCTGGTCGCGCATTTCCCCGCGGCCTAAAGGGGCGTCAGCCCCCACCGGCCGGCACCCGGCCTCCGGCGTGAGGGGACGTGCCGGGGCGTCCGAGCGCCGCGCTTCCCGGCCGACCCGACTACCTCAGAGTGGCGCTCGGATGCCCCGGCGCGGCCCCGCCCCACAACCAACCCAGGGGCGCGGGGAACTGCGCGACCAGCCCCCACCCACCCGCAGACAAACGCAAACGACTCAACCCCGACTCCGCCAAGCCCGCAGCCGCGAATACGCCGCCAACCCATCCGGCACCCAAGCCCACTCCGCCAACCGCCGCCCCACCTCAGCCTCCGGCAGGAACCCGTACCAGTCGACCTCCTCCACCTGAGGCTGAACCGGCAACTCGCAGCGCACCTCGTACACGGCCGACCACCAGCTCTGCCCGGCCCCGTCGTCGTACAGGAACTTGAACAGGAACACCGGCCGAGGAAGCCCGGAGACCCCCAGTTCCTCCTCGGCCTCGCGGAGCGCCGCGTCGTCGTACGTCTCGCCCGCCCCCACGACCCCGCCCACGAACATGTCGTACAGGGAAGGGAAAACCAGCTTGGTCGGCGTGCGCCGGTGGACGAACAACCGCCCCTCCGCATCCCTGACCTGGATGAAAGCGCACCGATGCCGCAACCCCCGGGCGTACGCGTCACCCCGCCGGGCCTGCCCGACCACCTCGTCGTTCTCGTCGACGATGTCGAGGATCTCGTCTGCGGAACTCATACGGCCATCAGCGGAACTCATACGGCCATCAAATCGCACGCCACCTCATCAGCGAGGATGAACCTCATCAGCGAGGCTGAAGATCCCTCACCCGCTCCTTGGGCGCGGCCCCACTCGGCATCGCGGGATGCAACCCGAGCAGCACAACCCCCACCACAATCCCGGAAAGCCCGGCGGCCTCCCAGGCCAGCGCCCCCGCATCCGCCCGCAACCGGTCCCCGAGGAACCCCACCCCACAGGCGATCCCGGCGAGAGGCTGCGCGGCGGTGAGCGCGGGCAGCGACATCCGCAGCGGCGCGGTCTCGAAGGCGCTCTGGACCAGTACCAGGCCGGTGATCCCGAGCACGACGACCCCGTACACCTGCCACCCGGTGACCAGCGCCAGGAACCCGCCCTCCGAGAAACGCTGCCCGCTCACGCGAGTGAGAGCGTCCTGCACGCCGTACAGCAACCCGGCCGCGACTCCCAGCAGCACCGGCCCCGCACTCATCACCGACCGCTTGGCGTACGTGGTGAGGAGCAGCGCGAGCCCGAGCATGACCCCGATGATCAGCCAGTGCCGCACCGGATCGGTGATGGCGTCGCCGCCTTCAGGCTGACCGGCCACGATGAACGCCGTGACGCCGCCCGCGAGCAGCAGGAGTCCCGCCCAGCCCTGCCGCCCGAGCGGCTGCCGGGTCTGGCGGCGGGAGAGTGCGAGCGCGAAGAGGAGATTGGTCGCGAGCAGTGGTTCGACCAGCGAGATCTCGCCGTGCGCGAGGGCGATCGCGCCGAGCGCCATGCCGACGACCATGAACCCGATACCGCCCAGCCAGCGGGGCACCCGCACCAGGTCGAGGAGGAGCCGGGGGGAGAGGAAGTCGCCCAGCGGCGCGCGCGCCGCCGCGTTCTGCTGGAGAACGAAGCCGAAGCCGAGGCAGCAGGCCGCGCCGACGGCGAGGACGAGAACCAGAACCGACACGCGCGTACCTCGATACTCTCGGAACCTCGCGCGGCGGGGACGGGGCGAGGCGGGGGTATCGGGCGACTGTAGCCCGACTGCGTGGCGCCCGGCAGTTGACTGGGTCACTTCGTTGCCCAAGGATCTGACCGACCAGTAACAAAGCCGAGGAAGGGCCTGCTCATGGCGTACGACGCAGATGTGATCGTGATCGGGGCGGGCTTGGCAGGGCTCGCGGCGACCGCGGAGCTCGTCGACGCGGGGCGCAAGGTGATTCTTCTCGACCAGGAGCCGGAGCAGTCGATCGGCGGCCAGGCGCACTGGTCCTTCGGCGGCCTGTTCTTCGTCGACTCGCCCGAGCAGCGCCGGATGCGGATCAAGGACACTCACGCGCTGGCGCTCCAGGACTGGATGGGAACGGCGGCCTTCGACCGTCCCGAGGACCACTGGCCCCGGAAATGGGCCGAGGCCTACGTCGACTTCGCGGCCGGCGAGAAGCGGGCCTGGCTGCACCAGCAGGGGGTCCGCTGGTTCCCCGTGGTGGCGTGGGCCGAGCGCGGTGGCTATGACGCGAACGGGCACGGCAACTCCGTACCCCGCTTCCACATCACATGGGGGACCGGGCCCGGCCTCGTCGCTCCCTTCGAGCGGCGGGTACGCGCCGGGGTCGCCCGCGGCCTCGTACAGCTGAAGTTCCGTCACCGTGTGACCGGCCTGTCCCGCAGCGCGGGCACGGTCGACACCGTCAGCGGCGAGATCCTGGAGCCCTCGGACATCCAGCGCGGCAAGCCCAGCAGCCGCACGGTCAGCGGCGCCTTCGAGCTGAGGGCCCAGGCGGTGATCGTCACCTCCGGAGGCATCGGCGGCAACCACGAGCTCGTCCGCGCCAACTGGCCCGAGCGCCTTGGTAACCCGCCGGAGAAGATGATCTCCGGCGTGCCCGCGCACGTCGACGGCAAGATGCTCGCCATCGCGGAGGACGCGGGCGCGCACCTGATCAACCGCGACCGCATGTGGCACTACACCGAGGGCGTCCAGAACTGGAACCCCATCTGGGAGAACCACGGCATCCGCGTCCTGCCCGGCCCGTCCTCGCTCTGGCTGGACGCCCGCGGCAAGCGGCTGCCCGTCCCGCTGTTCCCCGGCTTCGACACGCTGGGCACGCTGGAGCACATCACGAGGACCGGGTACGACTACACGTGGTTCGTGCTCGACCAGAAGATCATCGGCAAGGAGTTCGCGCTCTCGGGGGCGGAGCAGAACCCGGACCTCACCGGCAAGTCCATCAAGGGTGTCTTGGAGCGGGGACGGGCCGATGTGCCCGGCCCGGTGAAGGCGTTCATGGACCACGGCGTCGACTTCGTCGTCGAGAAGGACCTGGGCGCGCTGGTGCGCGGCATGAACGCGCTCACCAAGGAACCCCTCATCGACGAGGCGGACCTGCGCCGTGAGATCACCGCGCGCGACCGGGAGATCGCCAACCCGTTCACCAAGGACCTTCAGGTGACGGCGATCCGCGGGGCCCGCAAGTACCTCGGTGACAAGCTGATCCGTACCGCCACCCCGCACCGCATCCTCGACCCCAAGGCCGGTCCCCTCATCGCGGTGCGCCTCAACATCCTCACCCGCAAGACGCTCGGCGGCCTGGAGACCGACCTGTCGTCCCGCGTCCTGACCGAGGGCGGAGACCCCCTGTCCGGTGTGTATGCGGCGGGCGAGGCGGCCGGGTTCGGCGGCGGCGGAGTGCACGGATACCGGTCCCTGGAGGGGACGTTCCTCGGCGGCTGCCTGTTCTCCGGGCGGACGGCGGGCCGAGCGGCGGCGAAGGCCGTGAACTGAGGCCGTGAACTGAGGCCGTGAACTGAGGCGGTGAGGTGAGGGTCGTGAGGTGAGGCTGGGTCAACTGTGGGTGGTTCGTGAAAAGTTGACGCGTGTAAGGATTCTGTCAGGTCTTGACGCGAACCATTGGCTCGGGGTTGGCTGTGCGTGATCGCCAGCTGACAAGCCGCTGACGGACCGCTGACATAAATCAACAGCTGCTGAGCGCTGAGAAATCAGTCGCTGACAGACCGCGTCGTGTGAGGAAGTTCCCGCGGTGTCCCCACCCCCGCCACCCCTCGGCCGCGCCCGCAAGCGCGCGGCTCAGGCCTTCGACGCCGCGCTCGACGACGCCGAACTCGTCGCCGCCCGCACCGCGTTGGCCCAGGGCCGGTGGACCGCCGTACGTGCCCTGCTCGTCGCGACCGGCGACGACTGGGACCGCCGGGGGCACCGCGTCACCGTCCTCGCGCAGGAGACCGGCACCTTCGCCTGGACCCGCGACTGGCTGCTCGCCGAACCCGAGTCGGGCGACGCCTCCGTCCTGCTCGCGCTCGCCACCGTGCAACGCGCCCTGAACGGCAAGGACAAGCCGGCCAGGGCGCGCGAGGCCTGCCGCACCGCGGCCGCGCTGCTGCCCGCCGACCCCACGCCCTGGCTCGGTCTGCTGATGCTGGAGCGCGTGCTCGGCGTCGAGGAGGACGTGGTCCAGCTCTTCGACGAGGTGCGCCACCGGTACGCCGACCACCACCACGCCCACCATCTGATGGTCGCCCGGCTCGCCGAGCGCCGCCCTGAGGCCGGCCAGGATCCGCTGCACGAGGTCTACGACTTCGCGACCTGGTCCGCCGAACAGGCGCCCGCCGACTCGCCGTTGGCGATCCTCCCGGTCATCGCGCACGCCGAGCGCTACCGCGTCCTGGCCCGTGCCGGGATCGAACCCACCGACCCCGTGGCCTCCGGGCACTGGGTGGGCCGCCGGGCCCGCCAGGTCATGAAGGCCGCCTTCGACTGGTGGCTGGAGTGGGAGCGCGACGACCACCCGCGCAGCCATGTCGACCTCAACTACCTTGCCCACGCCAAGTTCTGCGAGGGCCGGGGTGCCGAAGCCGCCGCCCTGTTCCACCGCATCGGTCCGCACGTGACCCCCGTGCCGTGGTCGTACCCCGACCGTGATCCCGCCACCGCCTTCCGTGCCGCACGCGACAGCGTGCTCGGCACGGCGTGAACCATCACCCCCGAGATCCCACAACGAGATCTGAAAATCCGAAAGGACAACCCCGCCATGACGACGGGCAGTTCGAAAACCCCGAGTGCGTCGAGCACGAGCGGACCGGCCACCGCGGACAGCGGCATCAGTACCTTCAAGGGCCAGGACCGTGCCCTGCGCGCCGACCGCCTCGGCACGGGGGGTCTGCTGCTCTCCGTTCTCGCGGCGACCGCCCCTCTCATGGTGGTCGCGGGTGTCATGCCCACGGCATTCGCGGTGATGGGCATCGTCGGCCAGCCGCTGCTCTTCGTCATCCTCGGCGTCGTGCTCGTCCTCTTCAGCGTCGGGTACGCCGAGATGAGCCGCCACGTCCACAACGCGGGCGCCTTCTACGCGTACATCTCCCGCGGCCTCGGCGGTACGGTGGGCTCGGGCGCCGCGGCGGTCGCGCTGGTTGCCTACAGCGCCCTGCAGGTCGGTATCTTCGGCATCTTCGGCTTCGAGGTGTCCGGCCTGTTCGCCACCTACCTCGAAGTCGAAGTCGCCTGGTGGATACCGGCGCTGGCCGCCGCACTACTCGTCGGCGCGCTCGGCTGGCTGAAGATCGACGTGAACGCGCGCGTGCTCGGTGTGCTGCTGCTCATCGAAGTGGCGCTCGTCGTCATCTTCGACGTCGCGGCCGTCGCCGACCCCGCGAAGGAGGGCCTGTCGCTGCACGCCTTCAACCTGGACACCCTCACGGGCGCGGGCATCGGCACCGCCCTGTGCTTCTGCATCGCTGCCTTCACCGGCTTCGAGCAGGCCCCCGTGTACGCGGAGGAGACCAGCCGTCCGCACATCCTGGTCCCGCGCGTGATGTTCCTCGCCATCGGCTTCGTCGCCGTCTTCTTCGCGCTCAGCTCCTGGGCGCTGACCGTCGCCGCCGGGCCCTCGGCAATCGTGGGCACCGCGCAGGAGCAGAGCGCGGGGCTGCTGTTCTTCCTCACCGAGTCGCGGCTCGGTGAGACGTTCACGGACGTGCTCCATGTGCTCTTCGTGACCGGCATGTTCGCGGCGCTGCTCAGTTTCCACAACGTCGTCGCGCGGTACGCCTTCGCCATGGGCCGGGAAGGCCTGCTGCCCGCCGCCTTCGGCCGGACGACGGGTGCGAGTGGCGCCCCCGGCACCGGCTCGCTGCTCCAGTCGGTCGTCGCCGTGGTGGTCATCGCGGCGTTCGCCTTCGCCGACGACAAGCCGACCGGCGACCCGACCGCGCCCGTGCTGCACCTGTTCACCTGGATGGGCAACATCGGAGCGCTCGGCGTCACCCTGCTCATGGCCACGGCCTCGCTCTCGGTCGTCGTCTTCTTCGCCCGCCGGGGTGCCGCGCGGGCCCAGGCCTGGCGCCTGGCGACCTCCGTGATCGCCGGCGTCTCGCTGCTCGTCATCGCGGGCTACACCGTGAAGGACTTCGACGTCCTGGTGGGCGCGGGCCCCGACTCCTCGCTCAGCTGGGTGCTGCCCGGCATCATCGCCCTGGCCGCCGTCGTGGGCGTCCTCCAGGGCGTGTTCCTGCGCACCCGCAAGCCCGAGGCGCACGCCAGGATCGGGCTCGGCAACGAGGCGTTCCAGCTGGACAAGGCGGCGGGGGCCGACTCCTGAGGCCCCCGCTCCTGAGAGGCACGTAGGAGTGATCACGTAAGACACGTAAGACAGATCATGTAAGAAGTGATCACGTCAGAAGTGATTACGGAATGCTGACGGGCACCCTTGGCCACTGGCTTACGGGAGCCAAGGGTGCTCGAATCAGTGTGTGAACTCGGAACAACCGGCAGCGGCCGCGCAACCACCGACAGCGGCCGCGGACCAGCCGGAAGAGGGCGGGACACCCGTGGGCCGGCGGCTCGTGCTCGGGATGCTCGGGCTCGGTGCGCTCGGCGTGGCCGCCGCGCCGCCGCTCCAGCGCGGTCTGGAGTCCTTCCTCGGCAGCGCCGCGGACAAGGACCCCACCGGCCTGACCGGCCTCCTCCCCAACGGGGGCGGCTTCCGCTACTACTCGGTCGCCTCGTCCGTCCCGCGCAAGGACGAGGACACCTACCGCCTCACCATCGACGGCCTGGTCGACAACCCCACCACCTACTCCCTCACCGACCTGCGCGCCCTGCCGCAGACGAGGATGGTCCGCGACGTCCAGTGCGTCACGGGCTGGCGGGTGCCCGACACCCCCTTCGAGGGGGTACGCCTGTCCCAGCTGCTGGACGCCGCGGGGGTGCGGGCTTCGGCCGGGGCAGTGCGTTTCACCTGCTTCGACGGGATGTACACGGAGAGCCTGACCCTGTCCCAGGCCCGCCGCGCCGACGTCCTCGTCGCCCTCCGCATGCAGGACAAGGACCTGAGCCACTCCCACGGCGGCCCCGTCCGCCTCTACGTCGCGCCCATGTACTTCTACAAGTCCGCGAAGTGGCTCTCAGGCATCACCGTCACGTCGGACGTCAAGCCCGGCTACTGGGAGAGGCGCGGCTACGACGTGGACGCGTGGGTGGGCCGCTCGAACGGACGTGACGATGACGCGACCTGAGATCGAGACCGGGGAGCCGCAGGCGGTGAGGACCGGGGAGCCCAGTGAGCCCCGTGAGCCCGGGGAGCGCTTGGCGAGTTCGCTGCGGGTACGTCGCTTCTCCCGCGCCGAGCGCTGGGTGCACCGGGTGACGGCCCTGCTGATGGGGCTGTGCGTGCTGACCGCGGCCTGCCTCTACGTGCCCCAACTCGCCGAACTCGTCGGCCGACGCGAGCTGGTGGTCAGGGTGCACGAGTGGTCGGGCCTGCTGCTGCCGGTCCCCGTTCTGATCGGTATCGCCTCACGCGCCTTCCGCGCGGACCTGCGGCTGCTCAACCGGTTCGGGCCGCACGACCGCGTGTGGCTGCGTTCGGCGCTGCGCCGCGACGCCCGCCCCGAGGCTCGGCCGGCCGGGAAGTTCAACGCGGGGCAGAAGACGTACGCGGCCTGGATCGCCGGAGCCGTCCTGGTCATGCTCGGCACGGGGCTGCTGATGTGGTTCACCCACCTCGCCCCGCTCGTCTGGCGTACGAGTGCGACCTTCGTCCACGACTGGCTCGCCCTGGCCATCGGTATCGTCCTCGCGGGTCACATCGGCATGGCCCTGGCCCACCCGGAGGCCCGACGAGGGCTCCGGACGGGCGAGGTCGACCGTGAGTGGGCGAAGCGGGAGCATCCGCTCTGGCGGCCTTAGCCGCCGCGGCTGTACGGGGGCCGCCCGAGCCCTGGCCCGGCCAGGGCTCGGGCCGGCCTGGGGCCTGGCCTGGGCTTATGCCAGCGCCGTCGCCAGCAGGGCGGCGGTCTCGGCGACGAGAGGTTCGTCCATCGGAGCGTCGGGGTCCGCCTTGGTGGTGAGGACGGCCAGCACGACGGGTGACCCGTCCGGCGTCCACGCGATGCCCACGTCGTTGGTGGTGCCGTACTTACCCGTGCCGGTCTTGTCGCCGAGGGCCCAGTCCTGCGGCAGGCCCTTGCGGAAGCGCGCCCCACTGGTGGTGTTGGCGAGCAGCCACGCGGTCAGCCGCTGCCGGTCGCGGGGGGTGAGAGCGTCACCGAGGGCGAGTTTCGCGTACGTCCGCCCGATGGCGCCGGGGCTCGTGATGTCCGTCGTACGCCAGGGTTCGGCCGAGTTCAGTGCCGGTTCCCAGCGGTCGAGGCGGGTCGTTCCGTCCCCGATCGAGCGGCAGAAGCGCGTGATGGCGGTCGGGCCTCCCAACTCGCGGAGCAGGAGGTTCGCCGCGGTGTTGTCGCTGTGGGCGATGGCGGCGTGGCACAGCTCGGCAACGGTCATGCCGTTGGCGAGGTTCTCCTTCAAGCCCGTGACGGGGGCGCCGCCCGACTCCTTGACGTCCTCCGCGGTGTACCGGATCCGCAGGTCCAGGTACTCGCCGTGCCGGTCGAGGTCCCTCAGCACGGCCGCGGCGGCGAGTGTCTTGAACACCGAGCACATCGGGAAGGCCTCATCCGCGCGGTGCCGCACGGTGGTCCCGGTGACCGTGTTGTGCGCGAAGACGCCGAGGCGGGCGGAGTGTTCGCGCTCGAGCTTGCTCAGTGCGTGGGAGATGTCGTCCCCGGCCGCCTTCGTCGCCGCGTGGGCCGACGGGGTCGCAGTAGCGGCGGCCAGTGCCGCCCCGGCGCCGAGGGCGAGTGCGGTGCGGCGGCTGCGGCGGGTTTCTAAGCCTTCCAAGGTTGTTCTCTCCTCCGAGCGGTGATCAGTACTCGTAGAGGCAGACTCGCTGGAGAGCTTCTGTGGTTCCCGATGCCTGGGGGAGAGGGGGTGCGTGGGAGGTTGCGGGCCGGTGGGGGTTGACCGCGCAGTTCCCCGCGCCCCTTAAGTAAGGGGCGCGGGGAACTGCGCGACCAGCCACGACGAAGCGGCACCCGGCAGACCAGACCTCAAACCCCCCACCTTCGCCGAGTCAGCCGTTCCCTCCGAAGTCCAGCAGTACCTTGCAGGACTCAGAGCGGTTCGCCGCCAGGGCGAACGCCGACTCCGCCTCTCCCAGCGGAATCACCGAGCTGACCAACAAGTCGAACCGCTGCTCGCGCGCGAGCAGCGCCAACGCGTCGTCGAACTCTCCGTCGAAGCGGAAGGCTCCCCGGAGTTCGATCTCTCGGCTGACCACGAGGTTTCCGGCGAAGGGGCTCTGGCCGGGGGGCAGCATGCCGAGCTGGACGACGACTCCGCCGCGTCGGACGAGGCGGAGGCAGGTGTCGAGGCCGGCGGCCACACCGGAGGCCTCAATGGCCGTGTCCACCTCGGAGGGCCACCCGGGAGAGGACGGATCGTCGGCGCGTACGATCTCGTCCGCGCCGACCGCCGCCGCGTACTCCAGAGCCCTCGGCAGCAGATCCGTCACCGTCACCCGCGCGGCCCCCGCGGCCTTCGCCGCCGCGACGACCAGACAGCCGATGGGCCCCGCACCGGTGACGAGGACGTGCTTCCCGGCGACGTCACCGGCTCGCCGTACCGCGTGCAGCGCGACGGACAGCGGCTCGGCCAACGCCGCCCGCCGCAGCGGAAGTCCGGAGGGAGCCTCCCGCAACTGCTCGACGGGCACGACGACTTGAGCCGCGAACCCGCCCTGGACATGCGGCATACGCGCCGCACTGCCGAGGTAGCGGGTGTCACGGCATACGTTCCGCCGCCCGGCCGCACACTCCGGGCACACGCCGCACGGCGACGCGGGATGCACGGCAACAGCCGTACCGGGAGAGAGCAGACCGTCACCCCCGGCCCCGTACGCCACCACCGTCCCCACGACCTCGTGGCCGAGCACCATAGGCTCCCGGAGCCGGAAGTCGCCGACCCCGCCGTGCCGCCAGTAGTGCAGATCGGACCCGCACACCCCGCCGTACCGCACGGCGACGAGCGCTTCGCCCGGGCCGGGGACGGGAACCGGCAGTTCGTCCACCCGCAGGTCACCCTGCCCGTGAATCACGCAACCGAGCATCGCGAAAGCTCCTTTCAGCCTTGCGGGGGACTCAGAGAACACTGGTCATGCCGCCGTCGACGTACAGCACCTGTCCGCTGACGAAGTCCGCCGCGGGGGAGGCGAGGAACAGCACCCCGCCGACCAGGTCCTCCGTACGCCCCCAGCGTCCGGCCGGGGTCCGTCGGCGTACCCACGCGCTGAACTCCGGGTCGTCGACGAGGGGTTGGGTCAGCTCGGTCTCGATGTAGCCGGGGCCGAGCCCGTTGACCTGCACGCCGGACGGTCCCCAGTCCGCGCACATGCCCTTGGTGAGCATCTTCAGCGCGCCCTTGGTGGCGGCGTACGGGGCGATCCCGGGCCGTACCACCTCGCTCTGCAGGGAGCAGATGTTGACGATCTTGCCGTGGCCGCGTGCGGTCATCCCCCGGGCGGCTTCCCGGCCCACCAGAAACGCGCTGGTGAGGTTGGTGTTGAGGATTCGGTGCCAGTCCGCGTCGGCGAACTCCAGGAGCGGAGCCCGCAGTTGCATACCGGCGTTGTTGACGAGGATGTCCAGCGGGCCCACCCGCTCCTCGACATCCGCTATCCCAGCGACCACTGACGGGCCGTCAGTGACATCGAAGGAGGCCGTGTGGATGTCGCCCGGCAGTTCCGCCGCGGCCTTGGTGAGCCGGTCGGTGTCGCGGCCGTTGAGCACCACCGTGCAGCCGGCCTCCGCCAGCCCCCGGGCCAGTGCGAGGCCGATGCCCCGGCTGGACCCGGTGACCAGCGCCGTACGGCCGCTGATGTCGAAGAGAGGATGAGTCATCGCCGTACTCCAGGGTTACGAGCCAGATCAGGAGCTAGATCACGAGGGACAGGAGGAGGACCAGGCCTCCCGCGACCACGGAGATGATCGTCTCCATGACCGACCAGGTCTTGATCGTCTGCCCGACGTTCAGGCCGAAGTACTCCTTGACCAGCCAGAACCCGGCATCGTTCACATGGCTGAAGAAGAGCGAACCCGCACCGATCGCCAGCACCAGCAGCGACGCGTGCGTGGTCGACATGTCGGCCGCGAGCGGGGCGACGAGACCGGCCGCCGAGATCGTGGCGACGGTCGCGGAACCGGTCGCGAGCCGGATCGCCACCGCGATCAGCCAGGCGAGCAGCAGCGCGGGGATCGACCAGTCCTCGGAGATGTCCAGGATCATCTGGCCGACGCCCGAGTCGATCAGCGTCTGCTTGAAGCCGCCGCCCGCGCCGACGATCAGCAGGATGCCCGCGATCGGGGCGAGGGACTTCTCGACGGTCGAGGAGATCCGGTCCTTGGTGAACCCGGCCGCCCGGCCGAGGGTGAAGATGCCGACGAGCACGGCCGCGAGCAGCGCGATCAGCGGCGAGCCGATCACGTCGAAGACCCGCTGCACCATGTTCTCGGGGTCGTCGATGATGATGTCCACCAGCGCCTTGGCCAGCATCAGCACGACCGGCAGCATGACGGTGGCGATGGTGACGCCGAAGCCGGGGCGCTTGTCCAGGTCCTCGGAGGCACGCTGGGGGATCATCTTCTCCGGGGCCGGTACGTCCACCCAGCGGGTCGCGTACTTCGAGAAGAGCGGGCCCGCGATGATCACGGTCGGGATGGCGACGAGGATGCCGAGAGCGAGCGTGACACCGAGGTTCGCCTTGACCGCGTCGATCGCGACCAGCGGGCCGGGGTGCGGCGGGATCAGCCCGTGCATCACGGACAGGCCCGCGAGTGCCGGGATGCCGATCCGCATCAGCGAGTAGTTGCCGCGCTTGGCCACCATCAGGACGACGGGTATCAGCAGGACTATGCCGACCTCGAAGAACAGCGGCAGACCGATCACCGAGGCGATCAGCACCATCGCCCACGGCATCGCACGGCCGCCCGCCTTCGCGAGGATCGTGTCGACTATCTGGTCGGCGCCACCGGAGTCCGCGAGCAGCTTGCCGAGGATCGCGCCGAGCGCGATGAGCACGCCCACGCCGGCGACGGTCGAACCGAGACCGGTCGAGAAGCTGGCGATCGCCTTGTCGAGCGGGGCCCCGGCGAAGGCGCCGAGGGCGAGTGACCCGATGGTCAGCGCGAGGAAGGCGTGGAGCTTGAACTTGGTGATGAGCAGGACGATGACGGCGATGCCCGCCAGAACGGCGATACCCAGCTGAGCGTGTCCCGCCGAGGTGATCGGCTCGACGGGATCCGCTGCCAGCATCTCGACGCTGAGTCTGGTCACGGTGCTTTTCCTTGAGGGGAGAGGGAGTTGGAGCAGGGGGTTACAACGGGGCAGTTGCTATGGGGGAGTTACTCGTCGAGGCCGTGCAGAGCGGTCACGGCCCGTTCGGTGATCTCCTCGGGGCTGCCGGAGACGTCCACGGCGACACCCGACTCGTCCGCCTGGAGCGGCTGCAGGGTGGCGAACTGGGAGTCCAGGAGCGCCGTCGGCATGAAGTGCCCCTGACGGTGCGCCATCCGCTCCTCGATGAGCCCCCGGTCACCGGTGAGGTGAACGAAGACGATTCCGGGAGCGGCGGCCCTGAGCCGGTCGCGGTAACTGCGCTTCAGCGCCGAGCTGCTGACCACCCCGCCGAGCCCAGCTCGTCCGTGTGCCCAGACGCCGATGGCGTCCAGCCAGGGCCAACGGTCCTCGTCGGTGAGCGGGGTCCCGGCCGTCATCTTGGCGATGTTGGCCTCGGGGTGGAAGTCGTCGCCCTCGGCGTAGGGAACGCCGAGCCGGCTCGCAAGCAGGGGACCGATGGTGGTCTTGCCCGTGCCTGCCACGCCCATGACCACGACGACGTGGGGGGTGCGCGGTTGCTTCATCATGCTCTCGCTGTCTTCTTCGACATCCGGATGCCGGATGAACGTGAGGTGCCGCATCCGTCACGACACTGAAACCTATAGGTCAGATGAATTCAAGAGTCTGTGACGCAAAAGTCTGACTTTTTGTTCCCGCCGCCAGCCTCGTAGGCTGAACCTCATGAGCACACCGGGCCGGGGGCTGCACGGCCATGTACTGGAGAGCCTCGGTCCCGCGATCACGGCCGGCGAGTATCCGCCCGGCAGCGTGTTGCGCACCGACGAGTTGGCGCAGCGCTTCGAGGTCTCGCGCTCCGTGATGCGCGAGGCCGTCCGCGTCCTGGAGTCGATGCACCTGGTCGAGTCCCGGCGCCGGGTCGGTGTGACCGTCCGTCCCACGAACGAGTGGAATGTCTACGATCCCCAGGTCATCCGGTGGCGTCTGGCGGGCGCAGACCGCCCGCGCCAGCTGCGCTCGCTGACCGTGCTGCGGTCCGCCGTCGAACCGGTCGCCGCCGGCCTGGCAGCCAAGCACGCCACGGCCGAGCAGTGTGCCGAACTCACCGAGTGCGCCCTGGGCATGGTGGCCAATTCGCGCGGCCACAAACTCGAGGCGTATCTCGTCCACGACATCGCCTTCCACCGGATCGTCCTGAACGCGTCCGGCAACGAGATGTTCGCCCGCCTCGGTGACGTGGTCGCGGAGGTCCTCGCGGGCCGGACCCACCACGAGGTCATGTTCGAGGACCCCGACCCGGCCGCTGTCACGCTCCACGTCCAGGTCGCGGAGGCGGTGCGCGAGGGCGACGCGTCCCGCGCCGAGGAACTCACCCGCGAGATCACGGTCGGCGCGCTCCAGGAGCTGGACATCCTGGCGCCCTGAGGCGTCCCGCGCCTGGGAGCTGCCGGTGTCAGCCGGGAGAGGCGAACGGAGTGGCCGTCAGTACCTCCGGCGTCAGCGCATCCGGCTCGAGTCGGGGCTCTCCCATGGCGAGGCGGTTGACCATGGCCGCCCGGGAGGACACCTGGAGCTTCACGAAGATCCGGCGCAGATGTGAGGCGACGGTCCAGGCGCTGATCTCCAGGACGGACGCGATCGTCTTGTTGGGGTGACCGCACGCGACCATGCGGGCGATCTCACGCTCGCGCGGGCTCAACAGACTGATGGGGCCCGCCCTGTCGCAGCGGATCACCAGGCAGCGGACTTCGTCGATCTCGAGATCGAGCAGGACCCGCTCCGGTGAGGAGGACAGCCTGCTGATCAGTGCCAGGGCCAGCGCTTCGGCGTCGTCCCTGAGCTCGTCCCTGGCTAACACGCCGCTGCTTGCCCCGTGATTCACCCGAGCCCCCTTGCCTCAGCGGACCGGCGGCTCAGCCGGACCCAGACCCACAGGCAGTGGGCGCACTCTAACAGCGGGGCCGACCGGTGCGTGCCCGGTTTGCGCGTAGCACGTCCGAGCGACGCTCATCCGGACGCGACCGGACCCGTCGTCTCCAGGACGTGTGACTGTCGGGCCAACCCGCCGCCGCCCAAGCTGAGTTGTCCGACCGCGTTGAGGGAGGCGGCCATGCAGATGCGCCAGTCCCAGCTGGAGTACGAGGACGAAGCGGCCCTGGAAGGTGAGTTCGAGGGCGCCGGCGAGGAGGAGGACGAGTACCTCTACGAGGACGAAGGTGAGGGCGAGGAGTTCCTCGGCCGCATCATGGGTGCCGTCGGCGGCCTTCTCGGTCAGGGCGAGGGGGAGTTCGAGGGCGAGTACGAGGACGAGTACGAGGATGAAGGCGAGTTCGAGGGGGAGTACGAGGACGAGGCCTTCTTCCGCCGTATCCGCTCCTTCGTCCGCCGGGCCGCTCCCGTGCTGCGGAGGGTCGCCCGCGCCGCCGCGCCCGTCGTGGGCAGGATCGTCGGCGGTCCGATCGGCGGCATGGCAGGCGACCTCGCGGCCAGGGCCCTGAGCGAGGGCGAGTTGGAGGACGAGTACCTCTACGAGGACGAGGGAGAGGACGAGTTCGAGGCGGAGGCCGAGGAGGAAGCGACCCGCCCCCTCACCCAGCAGGAGGCCATGGCGGAGATGATGGCCGCGGTCGCCGCCCAGTCCCGATCCGAGGCCGAGGCCGAGGGCATGATCGGTGCGGCGACGGTCGCCGCGCTCTCCGCTCAGGACCGTGCCGCCCTGCGCCGTGTGCTCCCGCACATGGTCCGGGCGACCTGCGTGCTGACCCGGATACTGCGCCGCCAGCGGATCACGCGGCCCGCCGTACGGACCGTGCCGGTGATCGTGCGGCGCACCGCCCGGGTGCTCAGCAGTCGCGCTGCCGCCGGCCGGCCCGTGGACCGGCGCGCCGCCGCCCGTGTGATGGCCGGCCAGACTCGTCGCGTCCTGGGCAGCCCGCAGCAGACCACCCGCGCTCTGCAGCGCAACGTCCGCGCCGCCACCGCGGTCCGACGTGCCACCGGCCCCGCCGCGCGCACCGGAATGCCCCGCCGTCCCGCCGCGGGAGCGCGGCCGCGCCGTCGCGGATACGCCCCCCTGCGCTGACAGCGGCGCCCGGATCAGAGAGGACCAGCGGTCATGAGCGTGAGTACGAACGGCGCCGGCCCCAGGACGTCAGGGGCACCCCCGCTTCCCGAGTTGGAGGGGGAGTGGGAGGCCCTGTACGAGGACGAGGGCGAGGAGTTCCTCGGCGGCCTCTCGGGACTCGCACGCAGTGCGGCCCAGTCGGCGCTCGGCGCGCTCACCGGCGGCGGCCAGAACCAGGAGTGGGAGACGGAGTTCGAGACCGAACTGGAGGGCGAGTCCGAGGACGAGCTCCTCCACGAGGAGGAGGGCGAGTTCGAGGACGAGTACGAATTCGAGGGGGAGCATGAGGGGGAGTTCGAGGGCGAGTTCGAGGCGATGACCAATCCGCTCCGGCGGATCTATCCGGACGCCTTGATGGAGCACCTCGGCCACGCCGCCGCCGAGGCCGAGAGCGAGGCGGAGGCCGAGGCGTTCGCCGGCGCCCTTGCCCCCCTCGCCATCGGACTTGCCCGGCGCGCCGCGCCCGCGATCGTCAGGACCGCCCCGCAACTGGTGCGCGGACTCGCCAACGTGACCCGCACGCTGCGCCGCAACCCCGCCACCCGCCCACTGGTCCGTGCCCTGCCCGCGATCGCCGTGCGCACCACCCGCAGCCTGGCCCGCCAGGTGGCTCGCGGCCGGCCGATCACCGCGCGGTCCGCCGTGCGGACTCTGGCGGGGCAGACCGCCGCCGTGCTGTCCGATCCACGGCGGCGCCGCGCGGTCGTACGGCGGTCCCGCACGCTGGACCGCAGGTACCACCGCGGGATGCGCCCCGGAGCACCGGCGAGTGCGCGCGCCGCCGTCGCTCCCCTTTCCGCGGGAGCCGTCCGCTCCGTGGCCGCGGGACCGTCGTCCGCACCGGCCCCGGTGTACCGGCGGCCGCCCCGGATCCGCCCGGCCACCGGAGCACGTGGCGTCCCGGGCCGAATCGCCGGCCTGCCGCCGATGTCCGTCGCCTGGGTGCCGGTGCCCGTCTACCGCCCGGACCGCAGGCGCGGCGCCCGCGGTCCGTACGGCTACTGACCGGCGGCCGGCCATGACCGCACCCACGGCTCCCGCCGAGCCGACCGGCACGCCGGATCCGGGCACCGCGACCGCCCGGTCCGGCCGGCCGGCACCCGGTCCACGGTCCGCGCCCGTCCGGCAGCCCTGGGTGCGTGCCCAGGGGCTGAACGTCACCCGGCACGCCGCCGCCCTGCGGCCGTTCCGCGCGGGCGAGTTCGGCGCCGGGGCCGCCGCGCCCTCCGCCGGTCACCTCCAGGCCGTCAACGCCCTGATGCGACAGCTGCGCGGCGAGTTGCTCCGGCTCAGCGGCCGGGTCGAGCGGCAGGCGCGGCAGGCGCTCCGGCAGCCGGACACCCGGCGGCTCCAGACCCTGGTCACCACCAAGGAACAGGCGCACACCTGGGTACGCGACGTCGAACGCATCTGGGACTTCTACTTCGAACTGTTCGGACAGCGGCAGTCCGTGTTCGCCGACGCGTTGCTGTCCTGCGACCGGATCGCCCTCTCCTGCTACCAGGCCGCGTACCTGGGCGTCGGCGAGGCCAAGCCCCTTCCGGCCCCGCCTCCGTTCTCGTACATGCGGACCGGTTTCTCACCGGCGACCTTCCGCCGCGGCATCCCGCTGCGCCGGCTCGGTCGCCGGATCAACCCGTTCCCGCTGGTCCAACTCCCGTACCACCGCCTGGTCAATCCCTGGACCCTGGGCGCGGTCCTGCACGAGGTGTCCCACAACCTCCAGAGCGATCTGGGTCTCAACGAGGCGGTGCCGCGGGCCGTCGCCCGGCGCCTCCTCGACGAGGGCTGCCCACCCGGCGTCGTACGCACCTGGGTGCGCTGGAATCGCGAGGTGTACGCCGACCTGTCGGCCCTGCTTCTCGGCGGACCTGCGGTGGTCGGTTCGCTGCTCGATGTGGTCGGCCGTTCGCCCGCTTCAGTCCTCTCCTTCAATCCGCGCGGGCCGCATCCCACTCCCTGGTTCCGGGTGTGGATCTCCGTCGAACTGCTGCGGCGTATGGGTTTCTCCGAACAGGCCGACCGTTACGGCCGGTTGTGGTCGAGGATCTATCCCGACCCAAGGGCCGGAACGCTGCCGCGAGAGCTCATCTCGACCTTCGCCACCGCCTGTCCGGCCGTCGTGGACGCCCTGTGCCATCGACCGTTCCCGCAGCTCGGCCGGCGCAGCCTCGCCCAGGTGATCCCCTTCGGAGCCAAGGAACACGCCATGCAACTGGAGGCCGCCGAGCGTCTCGCGGCCGGCACCGACCCCGGCATCATCCCGGCCCGCTTCCTGATCGGGGCCGCCCGCTCCGCCCTGGACCGGGGCCTTGCCTGCCCGGGCGTGATCACCCGCAACTTCTACACCGAGCTGGCGAGGCGATGACGGTGACTGTGCAGTCCGCGTATGCCGGTCTCGCGGCGTCGGTGCGGCGGCTTCGGGACACCGCCCGCGAGCTGGAGCTGATCGCGGTCTCCGACCAGCCACGCGGCGGCGACGTGCTCCTGGTCGACGTCGTGGCCAACGCGGCTCTGGAGGTGACGGGCGCGGCGGAGCAGGCAGCCATCGCCCTGGACGGGAACGACCGCACCTCGTCGGACGTGTCGCACTGCCAGTCGCACGTCCAGACCCTCGGCCGGGTCCTCGTCGACCAGTTGGCGGCGCCGGAACGGCTCGCCGAGCTGGGCGCGTTCGGTGCCGAGCACGGCCGGGAGGCCGAGGCCTGGGCGGACGAGGTTATCCGGTGCGTTCACTCATGTCAGCAGTCGCTCTGGAGCGATGTGCTGCCGGCGCTCTTCGCCCACGGGCAGGAGATCGCCGCGCTGAAGAGTCCATGCTCCACGTCCGGCGCCCGCCGCTGACCTGGAGAGGAAGGAGAGCACGATGCCGAAGCTCACGATCCGGGTCTTCCTCTGCCCCCGACGAGTGGTGAAGGACCCCGACAGGTGGCAGGCGGGCTGGCCGACGCCGTCCGGTGTCGTACTCGAACTGAGCAGGGAGAACGGAGCCGGTAAGGGCATTTACGATCCGCCGATCATGCTGGACGCTTCGGACGGCGGGGGGTTCATCAGGCGCGACAAACTGCCGGCGGGCACCTACCGGGTCCGCGTCGCCGACGGCCCCGATGAATTCGACATCCCGCGGGTGGCAAACGGTGGTTCCAAGCAGGTCCTCATCATGCCCGCCGTGGAATTCCCGGACGCGGAGATCGTCCTGCTGTCCGATCGTGGCAGGCGGCTGTTCCTGCTCAACGCCCAGTTCGAGAGCGGGCGACCGCTCTCCGGCGTCGAGGTCGAGGTGGCGGGGCACGACTTCACGAGTCGATCCGACGGCGCGGTCTACGCGGCCTGCCGGGACGAACTGGTCATCGTCAGCCCCCACAGCAGTTCCACGCCCAAGGCCACCCCCCTGGACGGCGATTTCGTGGTCGACCGGGGCGGACAGCCGCTGCCCGAGGACACCGTGAACGTGTGCTATCGCGCCGCCACCGCCCAGCTCAGCATCAAGCCCGAGCTGGGCGGTGAGCCGGTCTCCGGCGTGGTCTTCGAGGTGACCCGCGCCGACAACCGCGACCTCCCCGCGCAGCGTCAGGCCACCGGTGACAGCGCTCCCAAGTGCGTCTTCGACGACATCCCGGACGGGATGGTCACCGTGGCCGTCGCGGACACCTCCCGTGCGACGTTCGGAAAGGCACGGCTGCCGGTCGTCGCCGTCCCCGGAAAGCACCGGATCAACTGGAAGGTGTATCCCGGCGACGACCAGGATCTCTCTCCGTTCTTCGCCTTCAGGCCGCTGCCCATCGCCTCCGGAGACCTTCATGGCCAACTGGTGGACGACAACGGCACTCCGGTGCCGGGCGTGGACATCGTGGCCCGCCAAGGGGACCGTGAACGGGCAGACGTCACCAACGGCCAGGGCCGCTACGACATCACGGGACTGCCGGTCGGTGACTGGACCGTTTCCCCGCGCCGGACGCCGGTGCACATCGGCGGACGGCGGCTGATCCCCGATCCCCCCGCCGAGTACACCGTGACGGTGACGGACCAACGTGCCGTAGTGGTCCCCGACATCGTGCTCGGCGAGGAGAAGCACGGCATCAGGGGACATGTGAAGGACGAGGCGGACGAACCGGTCGCGTTCGCCACTGTCGAGATCCACAACGCCGACGGAAGCAAGCGCCTGGGCACCGCGCAGACCGACAAGAACGGCTTCTACGAATGGTTCTCACCGGTCCCCGGCACGTTCCTGGTGAGCCTGCTGAACCAGCAGGGTGCTCTGGTGCAGCGGTTCCCGATCGAGGTGAACTCGATCGCCGCCGGGAACATCAAGGTCAAGGGCGGGCGCGCACCGGCCACTCCGCCAGGTGGCACGCCGCCGCCCCCCACCAACCAGGCACTGTCGGACTTCTCGTCCTTCCCCGTCCTGACCGAGGAGGTCGGCGGGGCAGGTCGCGCACCGGCATCCGGCTCCGGTGACCGATCGGCCTCGTACGGACAGACCGTCGAGGGAGCCCTGAGGGACGTCCTCGGCTGGCGGCCCGGATCCAACACCTCCGGATTCCGGGCGGCGTTGACCGGCGCGTTCGAACTTCGCGACGTGCAGGGCCACACCGAGTTCACCTGGCACCCGCGCGGCTACGCGGTCCAGGCCGACCTGGGTGCGCTGACCGGCGCGCAGGCCAGCATCTACCAGCGGGCGAAGAACGCCCTGGAACAGATCACCCCGCTGCTCGACGGCCTGACGTCGCTCGACCCCGCCGCCGACTCCCAGGACACCGCGGCGATCCGCACCATCGTGCGTACCGAACTCGGGGAACTCGTAGACGAGTTGGCGGTCGAGGGTGGACCGCGCGTCCAGCGCGTCGACGAACTGTTCGTCCTGCTGCTCGGCCCCAGGACACCCGCCACCCGACTCGACCCCGACGCGGTGGGAGGGCAGTTCGCCCAGCTGCGTGATCGGTTCGGACTGAGCTCCAGCCGGGTCGGCACGCTCGACGAGGAACGGATCGTCACCAACTTCCGTATCGTCGTCGACCATGTGCTCGCTCTCGCCGCCGGCTGGGACAGCGACAGGTCGCTCTTCCTGGGCACCACCGACCAGACCTCGCTCGGCACCGTTCTGATCCAGCTGTCCCGGAGCCTGGACGTCGTCGCGCAGTCCGTCGAGGAGACCGTCTTCACCCTGGACTCGGTGTACGTGGACGCGGCGCAGCGCCAGACGATCCAGCTGCGCTTCGCCGGCCTGAACGCCCCGCTGCCGATTCTGCTGTCGGACCTGCTCGACTGGATCGTCCGGGTGTCCACCAGCGAGGGGCCGCGTCTGGTGCGTGAGGCCGGCAAGGACGGTGTGATCGCGCTCGCCCCGGTCCTCGGCCAGCTGGCCGACATCGTGCGGGCGACGGAGCAACTGGCGGTCGGCGACCCGTCCTTGCCCGATGGCCTCCGCACCCCGCGCGTCCTGCGCGCCCTGCGGGAGCTGCGCACGCAACTGGCCGACACGGTCCGCCTGGCCAGGGCCGTGCAGCGGACCGAAGCTCCTGTGATCGTCTTCGTCGACGACGTGGACCTCGACAACGGTGTGACCGTCACTCTCGTCGGCCGTGGCTTCCTCGCCCCGGCGACGGCCGTCATGTCGGCGATCGAACGTCCTGGTCTGGGGGAATTCACGGCAAGCACCGTGGACCTGAGCAGGGTCGGTCGCGCAGACGCCATCTTCCCCACCCTGCCCACCAACATCGTGGGCCTCACCTGGCAGGTGACGCTCATCAACCCGGGCGGCGTACGAAGCAACACGGTCGAGGCACTGCGGACCTGACGGAGGAGCCCCACGATGGCGAATGAACAGGACTACCAGGCCTTCCTCGACCGCATCGCGGCCCTTCGGGAGACCGTCACCGACCGACTGTCCGCACAGCTGGTGGCCGACCCCCAGCTCGCGGACGTGCTCACCAAGCAGATCGACGACCTGCTGCAGTCCGCGGTCAGGACCGACCTGGCCGAGAAGCCGCCGCCGGACAAGGGCCTGGCCCAGCTCGTCGGTATCGGGGACCAGGCGGCCGACTCGCTCGGCCAGACCCGGCTGCCGCAGGCCATCACGCCGTACGACGAGACGGTGTCGTCCGAACGCCTCGTGGCGATGGGCGATCTCTACTACATCTACCAGCACGAGATGATCGGCGTCTTCCGGGCGGTGCAGAAGCTCCAGGAACTGTTCCGCGCGGGCGCCGTCTATCTCTCCAGCGGCGCGGGTGCGTACGCGCTGTACCAGTTCGACCGGCGCGAGGTGCTGCGCTACAGCCGACGGGACCGGCTGGCCGCGTACCGCAGGGCGTTCGGCTACGGCCGGGCGCCGGTGCCGGCCGGCTCGCGGGCCAACGGCGACTTCCACGGCCAGTTCGAGCATTTCGTCAACCAGATCGCGCTGTTCCACCGCGACAAGCGGATCGCGGACGTGGTGCGTGAGCGGGCCTACGACCCGAGTTTCGGGAGCATCGCCGTGGTCCGCAGGGCGGGCCTCGATCTGCGCAACAACCTGAAGTTCACCTCGTACGGGCACGTCAACGTGTTGCGGGTCGAGGTCATGCAACTGCTCGACGAGGCGTACCGGATCCTCGACTCCGACGACATCCGGCGGTTGTACGGCGCGGACACCGCGTGGGACGTCGTCGAGATCGTGCTGGCCCAGTACTACGGCGAGCGGCTGGTCACCTCGCCGCGACAGCGGATGGCCGTCGCCGGTCGTGAGGTGCTGCGCTGGCTCGCCCAGCCGCATCTGCTGCAGACGCAGCGAGCGAAGTTCGAGACCCTGCTGCTGGAGATCGCCGAAAGCGCGGAGGAGTGGCTCACCAGCGCCCAGTCGTTGGGGCTCGTGGGCCCGCAGGGGGCCCGGCCGGGTATGCCGTGGGACCGGTCGGCCGCCCCGGCGGCCGGTGCCCAGCGGATCACCCGCAGGCCGCCCGCACCGCCCGCCGCGCGCGGCGGGGGTACGCGGGGCCGGGTGCCCGCGCCGGTCAACGGGACCCGCATGTGACCGCACGCCGGACCGCCTCCCGCGCGGGGACGGCAGCCGCACTGAACCATGCCCGCGCCCGCCGCCCGGCCACCCTCGGCCTGCTGGGCGCGATGATGAGCCATCCCACGGTGAGCGCCGCGCCCGCCCACCGTGCGGACCTGCGACGGTGTGCCGAGTGGCTGGCCGGCCGGCTGCGCGGCATGGGCCTGGACGCCGTCGCCGTCCGGCCCGGGCGGGTCGCGCCGGTCGTCACCGCGGAGTGGCTGCATCGCCCCGGTGCGCCCGTGCTCCTGATCTACGGGCACTACGACGTGCAGCCCGCCGGGCCGCGCGATGCCTGGGCGACGGATCCCTTCCGGGCGGTGGTCGACGGTCGGTATGTGTACGGGCGCGGCGCCAGCGACGACAAGGGCCAGCTCACCGCCCATCTCGCCGCCGTCGAAGCATGGCTCACCGCGGGGGGCGGGCCGCCCTTGAACCTGCGGCTCGTGCTGGACGGCGAAGAGGAGATCGGCAGTCCCACGCTGTTGCACGGGCTGCGCGACCGGGGCCGGGTGCCGGAGTACCTGTGCGCCGATCTGGTGGTCGTCTCCGACACCCGGATGCGGGACGAGCGGACGCCGGTGCTCGTCAGCGGACTGCGCGGGTCGCTCGCCGCACGGCTGGAGGTGACCGGCCCGGCGGTCGAACTGCACGCCGGCGCCTTCGGCGGCGCGGTGGCCGAACCCGCCCGGGTCCTGTCCGAGCTGGTGGCGAGCCTGCATGATCCCGACGGCCTGGTGGCGGTGCCCGGCTTCTACGACGACGTACGGCCCCCGACAGCGGCCGAGCGCGGGCAACTCGCCCGTGACGGGCCCTCGGCCGGCGAACTGCTCGCGCCGACGGGCGTCGCCACCGGCCACGGTGAGCCGGGGTACTCCCCCTTCGAGCGCACCACGATCCGTCCGGCGGTGGTCGTCACCGGGCTCTCCACCTCCGGCACCGCCAGATCGGCGATCCCGGCGCGGGCCGCGGCCGGCCTGAGCGTCCGGCTGGTGCCCGGGCAACGCCCGGCCGCAGTGGCCCGGTCCCTGCGTGCTCACCTGGCGGAGCGCACTCCCCGGACCGTACGCGCCCGGCTGGTCGTCCTCGCCGGCTGCCCGCCGTACACGCTCGCCCCGCGGAGCGCGGCTGTCGATGCCGTGTCGCGCGCGTGCGCGAGGGGCTTCGGCCGCACGCCGGTGCTGCTGCCGTCGGGTGGGTCGATCCCTTTCGTGAGCGCCTACGCGGACATGTGCGGCACCGAGGTACTGCTGCTGGGGTTCGGGCTTCCGGACGACGGGATCCACGCGGCCAACGAGCGCTTCCTGCTGCCCAACCTCTACCGGGGCACGGAGGCGTGCGTCGAGTTGTACGCGGAACTGGGCCGGTCGTGCGAGACGCGGGCGCCACGCGCGCGCACGCATCGGGCACCCGTCACTCGATGAAGTCCCCGTCCACGTACACCCATGCCCCGTCGACCCGCTCGAACCGGCTCCGCTCGTGCAGCGAGCCCCCCGCGTAGGACGCCCGGAACGTCACGGTCCCGGTGCTGTGAAAGGCCGATCCCTCGCCCGTGGCGAGGATCTCCAGGCCGGTCCACCGCATCCCCGGATCGAATGCGATCCGCGCCGGCCGGGTCCGCGGATGCCAGGTCCGCAGCAGATACGCCTCGTCGCGCTTAACGAACGCGCAATACCGCGACCGCATCAGCGCCTCGGCGGTCGGTGCCGCACTCTCACCCCGATGGAATCGGCCACAGCACTGTTCGTACGTCTCCGCAAGATCGCAAGGGCAGGAGGGGTTGTGCGCGGGAGTGGAAGAGCGCTGTCGGCGGGGTTGTGGGGTGCGTCGGGCCATGCGCCCATTCTGCTGCACCATCGCCCGTGGGGAATCGGTGAATCACCCGTCCCGACATGCGCACATCATGTGCGAGCTGTGCGCCGCCCCCTCCATGGAACCTCCCTCATGGGTGGCGTGAACATGTCTTGTTCTGCAACTCCCGACCTACGACGGTGGGTTCAGCACTTGAGCATCAGGAGTCACAAGCGTGCTGCTTGACCCCGGGCGGCCGTCTGTCCGGGGCACTGACGGGGGAAGCTGATGCGGTGCCGCGGACGGGCGCGTTGCTGCGCGCCCGGACCTATTCGCGCGCACCGCCCGAGACGTCTCCCTCTGCCGCCTCTTGGTGCCTTTCACCCGGTGCCTGAGAACGGATTAGGAGGGGGAATGCCGATGAGCGCGGTGAACACTGCCAGGCCGACGTATCCCGGCGTCTACGTCGAAGAGCTTCCCAGCAGCACCCGAACCATCTCGACCGTCACCACCTCGGTGACCGCCTTCGTGGGACACACCCGACGCGGCCCGCTGAACGAACCGGTGCGGGTCACGAGCTTCACCGAGTTCGAGCGCCGCTTCGGCGGCCTGAGCTCGCAGAGCGCCGTCGGCTACGCCGTGCACCAGTTCTTCGGCAACGGCGGCACCGTCGCCGTGATCGTGCGCGTCGCCAGGGCGGGCAGCGGCAAGGCCGCCTGCGTCACTCTGGAGTCCACCGAGGGCCACAGCGAGTCGCCGGTCCTCGAAGTGCACGCCAAGGAACCGGGCGTGTGGGGCAACGGACTGCGCGTCGCCGTCGACTACGACACGCCGAAGCCCGACGACACCTTCAACGTGCGCGTGTACGACGCCAAGGGTGAGGCCCGCGAGAGCTTCACCGGCCTGTCCATGGACGCCTCGCACGGCCGCCACGCGCCGACCGTGATCAACGCCGGTTCCCGGCTGATCCGCGTCGAGGCCGTGGGCGAGGGCCGCCCCGACCCGTCCGGCACCGTCTCCAAGCCGTTCGGGCACGAACTGCCCGACCTGGCCGTCGACCTGACCGTCAAGATCGGCGAGGTCGAGCGCGAGTTCACGCTGTACGACCCCGACTCGGACGGCGAGGCCCCGAGCGGCGTCGCCGAGCTGGCCCTGCTCCTGGAGCGCAAGCTGCGGGCCCTGCCCGACGCGCCGGGCAAGCACGCCTTCGCGGGCGCCGAGGTCACCGCCTTCGGCAAGCGCCTCCAGGTCGTCGCCGGCTCCACCGACCCCGAGGACGTCGTCCGCTTCCTCGGCGAGTGCGCCAACGACCTGGGCCTGGAAGCCTCCGTCAACCCGCCCGTGTTCCCGCTGGAGGGTGGCGAGGACGGCGAGGCGCCGGGACCGCGCGACCTGATCGGCGGCGAGGCCGACAAGACCGGCATCCAGGCACTGCGCGGCGTCGCCGACGTCAACCTGCTCGTCCTGCCCGAGCTGGCGTCGTACGAGTCGACCGAGGACATGGTCACCGTCGTCTCGGCGGCCCAGCGGCTCTGCCAGGAGCGGCGGATCTTCCTCCTCGTCGACGCGCCCGGCACCTGGGTCAGCGTGGACACGGCCCGTGCCGGACTCGCGGCCTTCGACGCCGTACGCGGCAACCACGCGGGCCTGTACTTCCCGCACCTCCAGCTGACCGACCCGCTCACCGGGCGGCTGCGCTCCTTCCCGCCGTCCGGCGCGGTCGCGGGCGTCGTCGCGCGTACGGACTCCGAGCGCGGCGTGTGGAAGGCACCGGCCGGCACCGAGGCACGGCTCTCGGGCGTGCACTCGCTCACGGTCAACCTCACCGACCGGGAGACCGGGCTGCTCAACCCGCTGGGCGTCAACTGCCTGCGCACCTTCCCGATGGTGGGCCCGCTGGTCTGGGGCGCACGCACCCTGGAGGGCTCCGACGCGCTCGACAGCGAGTGGAAGTACGTGCCCGTGCGGCGGCTCGCCCTGCATGTGGAAGAGAGCCTCCAACGCGGGCTGCAGTGGGTCGTGTTCGAGCCCAACGACGAGAACCTGTGGCAGCAGATCCGCCTCAGCGCCTCCTCGTATCTGCACAACCTCTTCCGTCAGGGCGCCTTCAAGGGCGGCACGCCGCGCGAGGCGTACTTCGTCAAGTGCGACCACGACACCACGACGGACGAGGACATCGCGAACGGCATCGTGAACGTCCTGGTCGGCATCGCTCCGGTCAGGCCCGCCGAGTTCGTGGTCGTCAGGATCCAGCAGACGTCCGGGCAGTTCGAGCTCTAAGGAATCTTGAGGAAGAGACTTGAGGAAGAAGATCGATGGCTGAGTTCACTGTCAACGCCCAGCGCTTCGACCCGTACAAGAACTTCAAGTTCCTCGTCCTGTGGGACGGCCGTACGGTCGCGGGCATCAGCAAGATCAGTCCGCTGAAGCGGACCACCGAGGTCGTCAAGCACCGGCACGGTGGCGACCCCAGCTCCCCGCGCAAGTCGCCGGGGCGCTCAGAGTTCGAGGGCATCACGCTGGAGCGCGGGGTCACCCACGACCCCGAGTTCGACCGCTGGGCCAACAAGGTCTGGCAGGTCGGCGCGGGCCTCGGTTCCGAGGTGTCCCTCGCCGACTTCCGCAAGGACATCGTGATCCAGGTCCTCAACGAGGCCGGTCAGGTGGCCGTCTCGCACAAGCTCTACCGGACCTGGCCGAGCGAGTACCAGGTCCTCGGTGAGATGGACGCCAACGCCAACGCGATCGCGATCCAGTCGCTGAAGCTCGAGTGCGAGGGCTGGGAGCGGGACTACGAGGTGCCCGAGCCGGAGGAGCCCTCGTTCCTCAATCCCGCCTGAGCAGCGGTGAGTTGAACGGAAATCGGGCCCCGGGGGCAGCGGGGCGCGTACGGAACGGGGGCGGGCATGGCGATCACTCGGGCGACTGAACTCCTGGACACCTGGGAGACCGGGCTTGCCCAGGCGCCGTCCGCACGCGCCCTGCTGCTGCACGGCGTCGCCCGCCCGGACACCGGCGGCGAGAAGCTGTCCACGCTGCCGGTGGGCGAGCGGGAGGCGGACCTCTTCGCGCTGCGCCGGGCCCTGTTCGGCGAGCGGATGCAGGTACGCCTCGCCTGCGGCACCTGCGGCGAGGACATGGAATTCGACCTGGACGCAGGGGAGTTCGCCCGGTCACTGGGTACTCCCGCCGACTCGGTGGTGCGGGTCGCCGAGGGCGGCTGGGAGGTCGAGTTCCGGGTGCCGGGCGTCGCCGACCTGACGGCGGCGGCCCGGCACCCGGACGCCCGGCGGGCGCTGCTCGCACGGTGCGTCGTCTCGGTGGTGCGCGACGGAGAGGCCGTCCCCGCCGACGGACTGTCCGACGCACTGCCCGAGGCGGTCCAGCGCCGGCTCGCTGAGGCGGCGCAGGCGGCCGACCCGGGCGCCGACGTGACGCTCAACGTCAGCTGCCCCGAGTGCGGAGCCGCCACCCGCGCCGAACTCGACATCGCCTCCTACCTGTGGACCGAACTGGACGCCTGGGCACGGGACGTCCTCCTCGACGTCCATCTGCTCGCCACCGCGTACGGCTGGAGCGAGCCGGAGATCCTGGCGCTCAGCCCGCTGAGGCGCCGCTACTACCTGGAGCTGTGTGCGGATGTCTGACTCCTCCGGAGGGCAGCCTGTCCAGTCCCGGGCGCCCGACTTCTTCGACCGGCTGCTCGCCCGGCACGCCCCGGCCGCCGCACCGCGCACCGACGTGGTGCGGGTGCAGCCGCGACTCGCCGGTCCCTTCGAGCGGGTCGAGGCGGTACGGGCCAACGCGACGGAACCGGACGCGACAGCGCCGCTGTGGCCCTCCTCCGCTCAATCACCTGTGCCCGAAGGGGACTTGACACGTCCGGCGGTGCGCGAGGTCCAGTTCCGTACGGAGCGCGAGCGGACCGTCGTACGGCCCGAGCGGGCGCCGCGAGCCGAGCAGCCCGCACCCCGACCCGCGGCACGGGATCTGCCCGAGGCCCCGCTGCTGCGTCCCGCCGCGCTGGTGGCGCCGGTCCCGCGGCCCGCTCCCGACGCCGCGCGGCGGACGGCCGGGCGGGGCGACGCGGAGCGGCCCTCCTCCCCGAGCGCGGTATCCGTGCCCACCCCCCCGGGTGCGGGCGCCGCTTCCCGCGTCGTGTCCGCCGCGCCGCGACCCAGCGCGGCGGACACGACGGCGGCACGTGACGCCGTACGGCAGGCGGCGGGCAGGCGGGCAGGGCGCGGGACCGAGCAGGTGGTGCAGGTGCAGATCGGCAGGCTCGAAGTGACGGCGGCGGGGCCGGCCACGGGTGGCGGGAACCGACGGCAGGCCGCCACGGAGCGAGCAGGGGCGACCGTGAGCCTGGCCGACTACCTGGCACGGGGGCGCGAGTGAGCAACGTACGACGCACCAGCGGGAGTGAGGAACGGACCGGTGGGTCCGAGCCCGAGGAACGGACTAGTGGGACTGAGGAACTGACGCCATGAGCAACGCACTCGCCATCGCCCACGTCACCCAGGCCCTCGCCCTGCTGATCGAGGACAACCTGCGGCCCGAGATCGGCATGGCCGTGAAGGTCGAGCCGCGCAAGCCGCCGGCCGATCCGCCGGCCGACCCCACCATCACCGTGTTCCTCTACCAGGTCACGCCCAACACCTCGCAGCGTAACAACGACGTGCCGACCCGCGCGAGCGACGGCACGCTGCTCAAGCGGCCCGCCGCGGCACTGGACCTGCACTTCGTGATCAGCGCGTACGGCGAGGAGACGGAGCTGGTCGGGCAGCGGCTGATCGGATCCGTCGTGCGCACGCTGCACGAGATACCCGTCCTGCCGAAGGACATCATCGAACAGGCGGGGGAGAAGCCCCACTTGGCGGGGAGCGACCTGGCCGAGGCGGTGCAGCGGGTGCGGTTCACGCCGACGGTGATGGACATCGACGAGACCTCGAAGCTGTGGGGGATGCTGCACCAGACCCCGTACTCGCTGTCGGTCGTCTACCAGGCGGCCCTCGT
This sequence comes from Streptomyces sp. 2A115, assembly GCF_052245575.1. Lineage (NCBI taxonomy): Bacteria > Bacillati > Actinomycetota > Actinomycetes > Kitasatosporales > Streptomycetaceae > Streptomyces > Streptomyces sp. 2A115. The sequence continues at coordinate 29,430 of NZ_JBQQCG010000029.1, forward strand.
CTTCATCGAGGGCCGCGAGACGCCGGTACCGGCGAAGCCGGTGGAACGGCAGGCGGTACGGGTGCTGCCGTTCGGGGCTCCCGGTGCGCCGGTGCCGCCGGGAGGGGCGCAAGCGTCGGCGGAGGGCGCGGGCGGCCCGCCCGCGCCCGCGGACAGCGGAGCTTCCGAGAAGGCGCCCGGCAAGGCGGTCGAGAAGGCCGTCGGCGGGACGCCTGCCAAGGCTCCCGCCAGGCCCGGCGCGAAGGCACCCGCGAAAGCCGTGGCCAAGGTGCCCGCGAAGGCCGAGTCGAAGGCACCCGCGAAGGCAGCCGCCAAGGCACCGGCCCGTACCCGCAAGGCGGCGGGGGCGGCCAAGTCGGCCGGGCCGGGCAAGTCCGGGCACGGGACGGCCAAGAGCACGGGTGCCGCGCCTGCCTCGGACTCCTCGGCGGCCGACGGCCCCGAGGGCGCGGAGAGCTGAGGCGACGTGGGAACGACGGGGGCAGGTGAGGACATGGGGACGTACGAGACGGACGCGGCGGGCACGGCAGGTACCGCGGAGACACCGGGTGGCGGCCTGACGCTGACCGCGGAGATCCGGCGTGTCCTGGCCCGTGTCGACGCCCACGCGGCGCGCACGGCCGAGCCGGACACGGACACAGGCCCAGGCGCGGCACCGGAGTCCGGCGACGCTCCCCGTGCACGTGGGCGGGCCGGCACCGTCAACCCCGTACAGCCCCAGCCCCTGTTGGGCCCCGCGACCGGTCCCCTCGACGCGCTCGTCGCCTGCTTCGGCCTCACCCCGTTCGAGCGCGACCTCGTACTCCTCACCGCCGCCTACGAGTTGGACGCCACGACCGCCGCCCGCTGCGCCGCCGCGAGCGGTGACCCGGAGCGCGCGTACCCCACCTTCTCGCTCGCTCTGGCCGCCCTCGCCGAACCCCACTGGAGTGCGCTGACCCCGGTCGCGCCCCTGCGGCGCTGGCGCGTCGTGGAGCTGGACGACGCGTCGCGCCTGACGCTGTCCCGGCTGCGACTCGACGAGCGGATCCTGCACTTCCTGCTCGGCTCGCCCTACCTGGACGCCCGCCTGCACGGCCAGTTGCGCCGCACTCCGGTGCCGGAGGAGCTGCCGCCCTCGTACGACCTGGCCGCGAGCCGGGTGGCCACGGCCTGGACGACCGGTGCGCGCCCCGACGCGCCGATGCTCGTGGAGGTGGTCGGCGGCGATCTGCGCAGCCGGGCCGACATATCCGCCGCGGCCGCCGCGCGCTCCGGGCTCGGGCTGTACTCCATGAGCGCCGAGGACATCCCCACCGACGCCGCCGAGCGCGACCGGCTCGCCCGGCTCTGGCAGCGCGAGGCGATCCTGCTGCCCGCCGCGCTGCTCGTGGAGGCCGGCGAACTCGACCGCGACCAGCACGCGGCAACCGACGCCTTCCTGGCCGGGGCCGCGGTTCCCGTCATCGTGTCGAGCCCCGACCCGCGCCGGACGGACCGGCCGCACGGCGAACGGGTGAGCGTGCCGCGACTGGACGACGAGGAGCAACTCGGCCTGTGGGCCGGTGCGTTCGAGGACGTCGTCGACATCGGCGAGGGCGAACTGCGGTCACTGGTCGCGCAGTTCCAGCTGCCACCGCATGTCGTACGGTCCGCCGCCGCCGCGGTACGCCGCGATCTGCCCGGCGAGGACGAGTTCGACGCCGGTCGGCTCGCCTGGCGGGCAGGGCTGAACGAGGCCCGGATCGGCATGGACGAGCTGGGCCGCCGCATCGAGCCGGAGGCGGGCTGGAACGACCTCGTGCTGCACGAGCGGCAGACCAGCGTGCTGCGCGAGATCGTCGCGCATGTGCGGCAGCGGGCCACCGTCCACCAGGAGTGGGGGTTCGCGGCGACCCTGCGCCGCGGCCTCGGCGTCACCGCCCTGTTCGCGGGCGGCTCCGGCACGGGCAAGACCCTCGCGGCCGAGGTCATGGCGAAGGAGCTCGGCCTCGACCTGTTCATCATCGACCTGTCCCAGGTGGTCAGTAAGTACATCGGCGAGACCGAGAAGAACCTCCGCAAGGTCTTCGACGCCGCCGAGGCGGGCGGCGCGCTCCTCCTCTTCGACGAGGCCGACGCCCTCTTCGGCAAGCGCAGCGAGGTCAAGGACAGCCACGACCGGTACGCCAACCTCGAAGTCAGCTACCTGCTCATGCGCATGGAGGCCTACCGGGGCCTGGCGATCCTCACCACCAACATGAAGAAGGCCCTCGACACGGCCTTCATGCGCCGCATCCGCTTCGTCGTCGACTTCCCGTTCCCGGCCGAGCATGAGCGCGCCGAGATCTGGCGCCGCGTACTGCCACCGCAGACCCCGACGAAGGGCATCGAGCCGGAGCTGCTGGCCCAACTGACCGTCGCGGGCGGCTCGATCCGCAACATCGCCCTGTCCGGCGCCTTCCTCGCCGCCGAGGAGGGCGACCGGCTGCAGATGCGGCACATGCTCGCGGCGGCCCGCACCGAGTACCTCAAGCTGGAGCGTTCCCTGACGTCGGGGGAGGTCCGCGGATGGGTCTGAACAGGGGCACGGGCCGGGACGTGGGCACGGTCGCGGCCAGTGAGCCGAGCGCGATCCGGGTGAACATCGGCGAGCTGGTCCTCGACGGCTTCCGCGTGGACCCGGACCACGTCTCCGCCGCGTTCGAGCGCGAACTGACCCGGCTGGTCCGCGAACGCGGCGTACCCCTGGCCGCGGACGGCGCCCTGACCGTGGACGCGCTGTCCGGGCTGCCCCCGCTGCCCGCCGGGCTGTCCGCGCGACGCCTCGGCCAGGAGCTGGCACGCGCCGTGCACGCGGGACTCTCCGGGCGCGGGGAGGTGACCCGGTGAGCGGCAACTCCCAGACTCAGGACGGTCGTTCGGAGCAGGCAGCCGAACAGCGCCGCCGCAAGCGCAAGGAACGCGCCGCCAAGGCCCGTACGCCCGAGCCGAAGGACATCGTCAGCGGCGCCGGGCAGCCCCTCGACACCGGCGTACGGCGGGAGCTGGAGGAGCAGCTCGGGCACGACCTCGGCCGCGTACGGCTGCACACCGGGCGCGACGCCGGACAACTGACGGAGCTGCTCGGCGCCGACGCCGTCGCGGTCGGCCAGGACATCTTCTTCCGCGAGGGCGCGTACCGCCCCGGCACGGCGGACGGCAGGCGCCTGCTCGCCCACGAGCTGTTGCACACCGTGCAGAACCCGGACGGCCTCGGAGCCCTGCGTGCCGGCCGCGACCTCGGCGCGGTGAGCCTGCCGCAGCAGGCCATCGAGCGGGAGGCGGAGTCGGCGGCACAGGACCTCGTACGTCCTGAAGCGGGCCATGCCGTACGTCCAGGGGCGGGCGAGTCCGGGGCGGCCGGTCTGGGCACCGGCGTCGACGAGGGGCAGGCCACGCCCGGCTGGCTGCGCTACGCCACCGTGGACGCCGACCGCAACCGGATGGAGCGGATCGATCCGGCGACGCTGGTGGACCGGCTGACCAACTCCGTCGTGCGCTCGCTGCGCGGCGACCCCGAGGACCTGTCGAAGCGCACCCGGAAGCAACTGGCCCGGTTGCCCGAGGAGTTGCTCGACGGGGTGCTCGCACACCTGGAGAGCCGGCTGCTCAGCTCCGAGCACGAGCGGGTCCTCGACCTGGTGGAGGAGACCGACGCCGAGGCCGATCTCGGCGTCGACGCCGTGGAGCGCACCGCGCTCGACGCGCCGGACGTCGAGCCCGACGCCGCCGAGGACATGCGGTTCGAGCGGGAGAGCGAACAGCGCGCCGCGGATGAGGAGCAGCTCCGCGAGCAGCGGCCCGCCCTGGCACCCGGTCCGGAGAAGGACAGCGCCGAGCGGGAGGCCGCTCCCGGAAGCACCCCGCAGAACGGCGGCACCGCGTACGACGGCACGACGCCGCAGGGCGCGGGTGCGCCGCGCGGCGGGCAGGGGGAGCGACCGCCGGGAGCGGAGGCTGAGCGGCGTCCGGGCGCGGACGCACAACAGCGGCCGGGCACCGAAGCCGGGGGCGGCACGGAGGCTGCGTCCTCGCCTTCGCCTGCGCCCGCCGGGGCGCAGCAGCCGGAAGGTCCGGCGGCGGCGCAGCAGTCGTCCGCGGCCCAGGGCGAGAAGGCCGCGGGTGCGACGGACGGCGGTCAGCAGGCGGACGGTGGTCGGCAGGAGGACGGTGGTCAGCGGACGGATGGCGGCAAGCAAGCCCAGGGCGGTGAGAAGGCCGCCGGCGAGAAGGACGGGAAAGCCGCCGCGAAGGGGGAGGGCGGTAAGGAGGGCGCCGACCAGCAGGGCACGCCGACCGCCTCCAAGGAGGAGTCCGCCGCCAAGAACCGTCCGGGCGCGGCCGAGCAGTTCGCAGCGGGCCAGCAGCTGAAGAAGGAGGACAAGGGCGGTTCGGAGAAGCCCTCGGGTTCGCCCGGGGCGGCGGGCAGGGACACCCAGCTGCCGGGAAGGTCGAGCAGGCTCGACGGCGTACGCAACCAGGATCTCGAAGGTCCCGAGGACAAGGCCGACGAGGATCCGTTCGGCTCCGGCAGCGAGTCGGAGGTCGAGGCCGGGGGCGAGGAGAAGAGCGCCTGGGACACCAAGCTCCAGCCGGACGACTTCCTGCCGGAGCAGGACCTCGACGTGTCCGGCGTCCCGACCGCGGACAAGCTCGATCCGTCCGCCGCCAACGCCGCCCAAGCCCCGTCGTTCCCCGCGCCCCCGGTGACCAAGGCCGACAAGGTGCAGGCGGAGCGGGACGCCGAGGACGCCGAGGACGAGGCTGCCGAGGCCGAATACGACGAGGAGGGCGCCGATGCGCCCGCCGAGCCGGCGCCTTCGGTCGAGACGGAGGGCGGACCGGGCGACGACCGGCTCGGCGGACCGGACGCCGAACGGGCGGCGGAGTCCCGGCCGGGCCAGAGCAACACGTCGAAGGATCCCAAGAGCGGCGACGACCCGAAGGCGGGGCCGGTCGTCGCGCAGACGACGGTGCAGGAGGCGCCCGGCAAGACCGAGGGCGGCAAGGCGGAGACCGGTGGCGCGGCCAAGGAGTCCGCCGCCAAGGAGGAGAAGGGCGCTCCGGCCGCGGGCGACAAGGCGGGGGCCGCCCAGGAGAAGGGCTCTCAGCAGGCGGCCGTCGGCAAGGCCGCGGCGCCGGAGACCGCGGGCAAGGGCGAGCAGCCCAAGGACGCGTCGGGCGGAGCGGGCGGGAGCGAGGCCGGGAGCGGGACCGAGCCTGCGGGCACGAGCGAGTCGGCGGGCAGGAGCGAGCCGACGGACGACGCGAAGGCACCGTCGGCGTCGCGTGACTCGCACGTCACCGGCGGCGCCAACGCGGACAAGCCGGGCAGCTCGACCAGCGGCACGCAGAGCGGCGCCTCGTCCGATACGGACCGGTCGACCCAGTCGTCCCAGGAGGAGGCCCCGCGCTCGTCGCAGGCCCCGGAGCCCAATGCGTCCGCACCCGCGCCGAAGGCCCCCGAGGCCCCCGCGCCCAAGGCCCCCGAAGCCCCAGCGTCGACGCCCGCTTCCGCTCCGAAGGAGGAGCGGGAGCCCAAGGCCGCCGCGGCCCCCAAGGCGGCTCCCGCACCGAAGGCATCACCCGGCGGGGGCGGCGGAGGTGGGGGCGGCAAGTCCTCGGCGAAGGGCAAGGGCAAGAAGGACTCGGGCCCTGCCCCCAACCTCTCCCAGGTCTCCCCGGAAGCGGGCCTGAGCACGGCCGCGAAGCTCAAGCCCCACAAGGCACTTCAGGCCATGGGCGGGGTCGGCGGCGCCGTGGACCGTACGGTCGGCGACGAGCACAAGCAGCTCGCCTCCGCGCCCCCTTCGATGCAGCGGCCGGCGGGCGCTCCCCAGACCCTGGAGGGCAAGCCGAAGGCCGACGCCCCGGCGCGGTACTCGCAGGACCCGGCGAAGAAGTCCGACGCGCCCGAGCAGGAGAAGGCCGAGGTCAAGGACGAGAAGAAGCCCGAGGGCCAGATCGAGGCGGAGAAGGCGGAAGAGCCCGGCGGCTGGGACACCTTCATGATGGGCCTGGGCTTCGTCGGCGGGAAGCTCGTGAACGGGGTCGCGAGCCTGTTCGGCGCCGACGAACCCGTGGTGGACCCGCAGGCTCTGGCCGCGAAGTTCGCCGGGCTGCCGACCAAGGACGAAGCCCTCAAGGAGGCCCAGGCGGGCAACGCGCCGGGCGTGGAGATGAAGGGCGCCGCCGACGAGAAGGCGGGCGAGCAGGGACAGTCGGTCGACACCAAGGGCCAGGAGGCCGTCGCGACGGGGCGCGACGACGCCGGGCGTCCGATGGGCGAGGACCAGGTCTACCCCGACGCGCCCAAGGAGCAGTTGCAGGGGAAGGTGCCCGGCCGTGAGGGCGGCAAGGGCGGCGGTGTGCCCGGCGGTGGCGCGTCGACCGGTGCGGTGCCCGCGGAGGCGGCGTCGGAGGTGGCGGAGCACGACCGCGGTCCGCAGGTCCAGGCGGCGTTCAGCCAGGGCCAGAAGGGGGTGTCGGAGAGCCGTCAGACCAAGGACAGGGACTTCCGCGACTCGCAGCAGAAGCACAAGCGGCAGGTCGACGGCGAGGTCGAGAAGAACACCGCGACGCAGGCGGACGAGCGCGCGAAGGCCGAGGCCGAGGTCGGCGGGCAGCGCACGGACTGGCGCAAGGAGCAGGACGAGGAGCTCAAGAAGCTCGGCACCAAGAAGACGGACCGCAACGACAAGATCCGCAAGGACGTCAAGGAGCGGGAAGAGAAGACCGACGACGACGTCACGAAGGAGAAGACCGACAGCGACAAGAAGATCCAGGACAAGGCCACCAAGGCGGAGTCGGACGCCAAGACCAGGACCGACACCGCCGCCGAGGACTCGGGCAACTGGGTCTCCAAGGCCTTCGACTGGATCAAGCAGAAGGTCATCGAGATCAAGAACGCGATCGTCCGGATCATCCGGGAGGCTCGCGACGCGGTCGTCAACTTCATCAAGAACTTCAAGGACAACGTCGAACGCTGGATCAACGAGGCCCGCAAGTTCATCGTCGACGCGGTCAAGAACCTGATCAACGACCTGATCGAGTTCGCCACGGCGATGGTGAAGGCCGTCATCGACCTGGCCAACCGCATCCGGAAGTTCATCACGGACCTGATCGCCACGGCGATCGCCTTCGTCACAAAGCTCGCGGCACGTCTGAGGCAGATCGTCACCGATCTGCTCAACGCCATCGCGAAGGTGCTCAGCGACATCCTGAACATCCTCAAGAAGATGCTCATGGACGTCATCAAGGCCGTCGTGGACGCGGTCAAAACAGTCCTGGAGTACGCCTCCAAACTCCTGGGCGCACTCGGCGAGTTCATGATGGTCGCCGTCGACTTCCTCTCCGACCCGGGCGGCTGGCTGAGCGGCGCGAAGAACTCGGCGGTGGACGGCGCGAAGAACCACTTGTTCCGTGAGGTCCAGGCAGCCGTCAAACAGTGGTTCCAGTCGAAGATCGAGGAGATCATCGGCGTCCCCAAGGCGATCATCGACAAGCTGATCAAGGGCGGCTTCACCCTCGAGAAGATCGTGAAGGAGACCTGGGACGCCATCGTCCCCCAACTCCCCTTCATCATCGGCGAGATCGTCATCACGAAGGTCATCGCGAAGCTGATCCCCGGCGCGGGCTGGGTGATGGCGGTCATCGACGCGATCCGCACGGCGATCGGCGCGCTCGGCGAGATCCTGCGCGCGATGGGCGCGGTCCTCGACTGGCTGAAGGCGGTCCGCCAGGGCGGCGCGGGCGTCCTCTTCGCGAAGGCGGTGGCGGCCGGCATCGTGGCTCTGCTGGAACTGGCCTACGAGGCGTTGCTGAGCGGCATCGGCAAGTACGTCGCGAAGGTGGGGCGCCGCCTGAAGGGCGTGGCGGCGAAGCTGGGCGGAGACAAGGGCAAGGGCGACGGCAAGGCCCCGGCAGGTCAGGGCGGGGACGGCAGGGGCGGCGACAAGGACACCCCGGCCAACAAGCCTGCGGCGAACGTTCCGCCGGTACGCCCGACGACGACCCCGAAGCCCGGCACGCGCCCGGACCTGAACAAGCCGAAGGACGATGCCTCCGGCACGACCAGGCCCAAGGACACCGACGGCAAGAACCCGGCCAAGCCGGGCCAGCCGAAGATGGACAAGCCGGGCACCAAGCCCGGCGGGAGCCGGGACACCCGCCCGACCCCGACCCCCAAGCGGGAAACGCAGCCAAAACCGAAGTCCGGCCCGGACCCGAAGCCGAGAGACAGCACGCCGAGCAAGCCAAATGACACCGACGGCAAGATCCCCGACAAGCCGAAGGACCAGGACTCCAACAAGCCCAAGGACGACGTTTCCGGTACGACCAAGCCGAAGGACGCCGACGCCAAGACTCCCGGCAAGCCCAAGGAGGACAAGGACGGCCTCGACAGGCCGAAGGCCGGCAAGGACGCGCCGGGCACGCGGAAGCCCAAGGACACCGACGGCAAGAAGCCGAAACACGGCAAGGACCTCGACGGAAAGAAGCCGGAGGGAAAGAAGCCCAAGGACAGGGACGGCAGGGGCCCGAAGAAGCCGAAGCACAGCCAGAGCGGGAAGCCGGAGAGGGATCCGGAGAAGGAGAGGCAGGACAAGAAGGAAGAGCGGAAGAAGGAAGAGGACTCCAAGGAGTCGAAGGACGCACGCCTGCGGAAGATCGTCGCCAAGATCAGGCCCCGGATTGACTCCAAACTCCGCAAGGGCCTCAACGCCCCACTCATGCGGCTCACGCTTGCCGGCATGCGGGCCTGGTACCGCCTTTCCTCACTTGCTCCAGAGGGCAGCACAACGGCAACGGTCCAGGCCCGTCTCAACCCCGAACTCTCCGCCAGCGAGAAGCATAAAATTGCCAAGCAACTGCAACTCCATCGCGAACTGGACGACTTCGCCGACCGTCAAGCAGGTCGGCCGACGGAAGATGAGAAGAAGAAGCAGGAACCTCTGAGGCAGGACCGCGACAACGAGCAAACAGGCAAGGGCGCAAGGGCCGAACAAGCCGAGGGCGGCACCAAGAAGAAGTCCGGCGAAAGCACCCCGCCCCTCCTCCACGTCGTCAATCCCCACGAGCCGCTGCTGGTGCAGGCGGTCGCGGTGCACGAGGTGTTGAGTGGAGCCAAGCGCGGCAAGCGGCAAGCGATATTGCAGCATGGAGCTGAAGGCCCATCAGTGCGGTGGAGCGGCGGCTTCCCTCACGACCCAGGCGGCTTCCTCTCTCTCAGTGACGGCGACGTCCGTTACCAGGACGCGCGCCTCGCCGCGAAGCGAATGAAGGACGTCAAGGGCTTCCTGGCCGGTGTCGACGCCATCCAGCGCGGCGACCTGAAGGCAGCTGTGGCAACGGGCCAGGACATGCAGAAGATGATGGAGTTCGCCTACTTGCGCGGCTTCATTGAGAGTCGACGCGACCCGACCATGACCACATTCGCACAGAGCGAAATAGGTTGGGCCGCGAGGGTCAACTCGGAGGCAGCGGCCCGTCAGCAGTTCGACGACGTGTTGGGCCGGGGCATGATGACGCACAATCGGAACGTGAAACTCGCCAAGGATATGCGGCAAATCGCAAGGCATGTCGTGCCGAATGGGGAGATCGACATGAACCGCATGGACGACACCAAGGTGAAAAGGCTGCTACGCGCGCCCGCCCCAGGCGTTCTGAAGTCGGTGCACGAGAATGAGACCAATTGGGCAACGAAGGCAGGTCAGCGCGCACCAGAGAAAGAGGAGACCGAGACGTCCAAGGAGACCGGGCGCCAACGCTTGGACCGGATGACTCTTTGGTTCCACCGGATGGCGCCGAGTGACCTCCACGTCACCTATGACGGCTATGAGGAGCACCTGGCACGGATGCAGCAGATCCTTGAGGAGATCATGGACGCTGATCCCGACGTCCTGCAGCGTGCGCCCAAGCTGTGGACGCCGTAGCCCGAATCCCTATGAAAGGCCGCTGGATGAACTGGGGACCGCACCGCGGACGGAAGCTCGTGTTGCCCGAAGGAACAGGTGAGTCGGAAGTATTCGAATGTCTTGCCGATGTGAACGCGAAACTGATGCGTGACACGACTGCAGTTGTGGAGTTCGGACTCTCACGCGAAGTGACTTGGGAGGTTACCGAAGGTCACTACCTCCACTTCGGGAGGGAGTATCCCTTCGGCATTGAGTTTGTCTTCATCTCCGGCCCTCAACAGGGGAGCGTTGATGAACTGACTGGAATCTTCTCTCGCTTCTTTGAGCCTGTGAGCGACGAGTTCCTGCTCGCCGGGACCTCCAAGGAGGGTTCGGTAGACGAACGCCGCATGGGTCTCGTGCGTGCCGGGCTTGGCGCTCCGCTCACCGCGGATGCGAGATACCTCGATACGATCGTCGCCGCGATGCATCATGAAGACAGCCGCGTCCGGGAGGGTGGGCTTTGGGCCGCGCTTTATGCGTTGTGGCCGGAATTTCTCCATGACATCGAAGAAATGGCATCGGGAGATCAAAAACCTCTTCTTCGAGAGCAGGCCCAAGCCCTCGCCGCCCATATGCGGGAGAAAGGACTCATCCCGTGACCCGTTACGCCAACATCCCCAAGCCCATCCGCTCCGGCATAGTCCTGATCGACCCCGAACGCGGCACCCCCCAACGAATAATCATCCTTCAATTCAACCCGGACACCCTGGAACGCAGCCTCTCGCCCCAATCGGCGGGAGGCAGCGGAGACTCCGGCGGAGGCGGCAGCGGGACAGGAGACAGAAACGAGGCCCTCCGCCTCAAGGGCCCCGCTCAGGAGACGTGGAAGTTCACCGCCGAGATCGACGCCACCGATCAGTTCGAGATCGCCGCGCCGGACGGAATCCATCCCCAACTGGCCGTTCTCGAAATGCTGGTGCAGCCGACCGCGGCGCAGCTGCGCGAGGCGAGTCGGCTGTCCAAGAAGGGGACCATCGAGATCAGTCCGATCGAGATGCCGCTGACCCTCTTCACGTGGGGGAGCAAGCGCGTCATGCCCGTGCGGCTGACGGAGCTGTCCATCAACGAGTCCGCCTTCGACGTCAACCTCAACCCCATCCGGGCCTCGCTCAGCATCGGGCTCAAGGTGCTCACCGTCAGCGATCTGCCGCTGGGGCACCCGGGAGCCGAGTTGTACTACGCGCACCTCGCACAGAAGGAACGCCTCGCCGGCGCGGCCCGCGCCGGGGGCCTCGGCTCGCTGGGGCTCAGCGCCGGTGACATCGGAACGGGAAGGGGCTGAGCCGACGCCATGGCTGACATCGAGCCGTACGAGAACGCGCTGGACGCGATACCGGGCGCCCACCCCTACCCGCGCACCAGCCGCTACCACGACGCCGAGATCGGGATCCACCGACAGGCCGACGGGACCGAAGTGCGGTACGCCAAGCGGCGGTTGCTGCCGCCGATCGAGGACCGGACGGGCGACGACACCCAGTCGCACACCGTCCGTACCGGTGAGCGGCCCGACCTGCTGGGGCGGCGCTACTTCGGCGACCCGGGCCAGTGGTGGCAGATCGCCGACGCCAACCCGGTGCTCGATCCGCGGGAGCTGACCGATGAGCCGGGGCGGGAGATCGACGTGCCGCTCGCCGGGCACTTCCCGCGGAGCCCGCAGGGAGACCGGCGTGGCTGAGCTGCCCGTGGGGCAGGGCCCCGTCCACATCACCCTCCACATGGGTCCGCGGCTGGCCCGGCCGGTCCCGGCCGAGGTGTCCGAGGCACTCCTGTCGGCCCAGATCACCGCCACCGCGGGCGAACGGAGCGGGTTCCAGCTCGCCTTCGACCTGACCAAGAACGGGGTCATCAGCCGCCAACTCCTGCCCGAGGGGTTCTTCGATCCGAAGACGCGGCTCATCGTGACCGTCACCGTCCGCGGCACCCCCGAAGTGCTCTTCGACGGCCTGGTCGTGCGGCAGGAGGTCGGTGCCAGCAACCAACCGGGGCACTCCACCCTGACCGTCACCGGCGAGGACCTGAGCCTGATCATGGATCTCGAGGAGCGGACCGACCGCTACCCCAACCTGCCGCCCTCCGAACGCGTCCTCGCCATCCTGCGCCGCTACTCCGACTACGGCATACGGCCCGACGTCTACACCGAGAAGGTCTCCCAGCCCCCGCACCAAGACCTCCGCGTGCACTACCAGACAGGCACCGACCTCCAGTACATCACCGAGCTGGCCCGCGCCAACGGCTACACCTTCTACCTGGAGCCCGGCCCCAACCCGGGCCAGTCCTCGGCCCGTTGGGGTCCCGAAATCCGCCTCGGCATCCGTCAGCACGCCCTCAACGTCAACATGGACGCCAACTCCACAGTCGATCAGCTGACGTTCGCGTACGACGGAACGGCGAGAGAAGAGCCGCAGGCGCGGTGGCAGGATCCGGGGACCCGGCAGTCCATCCTGCTGCCGCAGCCGCCGATCAGCCCGTTGCGCCCGCCCCTCGGCAGGCGGGCCACTCCCGCCCTGAGGCGCAAGACGCTCTCCGGTACCGCCAAGCACCAGCGGGAGCAGGCCGAGGCCGAGCTGCTGGCGCGGGCCGCGGTGTCCGCCGATGTCGTCTCGGGATCGGGATCGCTCGACGTCAACCGGCACGGCTATCTCCTGCAGCCGCGTCAACTGGTCGGCGTGCGGGGCTCGGGGCGCACGTACGACGGCGACTACTTCGTCAAGTCCGTCACGCACAACCTGCGGCCGGGGTCGTTCCAGCAGAACTTCACGCTGTCGAGAGAAGGGCTCGAAGCGCGCAGCGCCTACGTCAGGCCCTGACACACACCGCGCATCACCAGGCCTCACCGCCGATGACCACCCATCCCAACACAGCATCAGCCATCAACCGCCACCCACCGGCAGCACCCGCAACACCCCACAAACCAGGAGCAGTTCAGCATGGCGGCACCCAGCAATCGCTACCTCGGCAAGTTCCGCGGCCGAGTCGTCGACAACAACGATCCGCTGCACATCGGCCGGATCACCGTCGAGGTCCCGGACGTCCTGGGCGATGAGCCGTCGACCTGGGCGCTGCCCTGCCTGCCGTTCACCGGGCCGCAGGCGGGCCAGTTCGTGGTGCCGCCGCCGGGGGCCGGCGTGTGGGTCGAGTTCGAGCAGGGCGATCCCAGCTTCCCGGTGTGGACGGGGTGTTGGTACGGCGAGGAGGCCGAGCTGCCGCCCGACGCCCGCCGTCTCGTGCAGCCCGCGTCGCAGGCCAAGCCCGTCGTGGTGCAGACACCCGAAGCGCACAAGATCGTGATGAGCGATCCGCCCGGTACCGATCAGGGAATCCTGCTGCAGGCCCAGGGCGGCGCGTACATCCGCATCACCAAGGAAGCCATCGTGATCTCCAACGGCCTCGGCGCGGAGGTCATCCTGCGCGGCGACCAAGTGGACATCAACGAGGGTCAGTTGACCGTCGCGTCGAAGCGATAGAAACGGGGGAAGGAAGAACGTGTCCGGGATATCCGGGAATCTGCTCGGCGCCGGTGCCGTGATCAGCTGCCCGCACGGCGGCCGCGCCACCGCCGCCACCACAGCCGCCGGCACCGTGCTCATGGACGGCATGCCCGTCGCGACGGCCGCGCACGGTTACGTCGTCACCGGCTGCCGGCACACCGTCGACGGTGTGCCCGTGCCCTGCGTCTCCGTCCGCTGGACGGCGGACGGCACCGGCGTCACGGTCGGCGGCGCGTCCGTGCTGCTCGACACCTCCGCGGCCCAGTGCTTCACGGCGGCCTTCGTGCCGCAGGGACCGCCCGTCGTCCAGGCCGCGCAGCGAAAGGTGACCGTTCGATGAGCCGGCGTTCCCGCCCGCGTACCGACATCGCGTTCCCCTTCGGGGCCGACCGCCGTGGCCGCACCGCGCACGCCGACCGCGACGAGCATGTCCACGACCTGATCGAGCAGTTGCTGTTCACCAGCCCCGGAGAGCGCGTGATGCGCCCCGACTTCGGCTGCGGACTGCTCGACCTGGTGTTCGCCCCCAACAGTCCCGAACTCACCAGCACGCTCGAACTGTCCGTGCAGGCCTCCCTGCACCGCTGGCTCGGCGACCTCATCGACGTGGAGGCCCTGGACGTGGTCAGCGAGGACAACGCCGTCCGCGTGTACCTCTCGTACGCAGTCCGAGAGACCGGGACCCGGCGCGACGACGTCTTCGAAGGGAGGACCGCGGCATGACGAGCACAAGTACGACCATGAGTACGAGCACGACCACCTCCCGGCGGGCCAAGGTAAGAGCCGCCCAGCTCAACGGAGTTGACGCCGTAGAGGTCAGCGACGACGGGCTGACGCTCACCGTCACGTTCCTCGGCAAGGCCCCGCACGGCCTGTGCCCCGAGAACGTACGCATCGACGGCGGACGCCGTGTCACAGGCATCGAGGCCCTCGACGTGAGCGTCGAACGCGAGGAGGACCCCGAGCTCGACGACCGGCTGTACGTCACCCTCGACAAGGCCGGCGACACCTCCCGCTACCGGCTCTCCCTCGTGGAGACCGATCCGTACGGCCGCCCCGGCACGGAACCCTTCCGCGGCTTCGACCAGCGCTACCACAGCGCGGCCTTCTCCTTCCGGCCCGACCGCCCCACGCCCTTCGACTGCAAGGACGAGCTCCTCCCCACACGGGAGTTCCCCGAAGCGCCCGTCGTCGACTACACCGCCCGCGACTACGAGACCATCCGCAAGCTGCTCCTCGACCGGCTCGCGCTCACCACCCCCGACTGGGTCGAGCGCAACCCCGCCGACCTGGGCATGACCCTGGTCGAGCTGCTCGCCTACACCGGCGACCAGATCAGCTACCAGCAGGACGCGGTCGCCACGGAGGCGTACCTCGACACCGCGCGCCGCCGGGTCTCCGTACGCCGTCACGTCCGGCTCATCGACTACGCGATGCACGACGGCTGCAACGCCCGCGCCTACGTCACCGTGGAGACCGCCGGCGAGCACACGCTGCTCCCGGGCACGTACCGCTTCGCCTCCGTCGACGTGCGCAGGCTCGACCCGCACGACCGGCCGGAGCCCGGCACGGTCATCGGCGACGGGGACCTCGCCGAGCTCGGCGAGCGCGGCTCGGTCGAGGTCTTCGAACCGGTCGCCGCAGCCGATCCGTTGGAGCTGCGCGCCGCGCACAACGCGATCCGCCTGTGGACCTGGGGCGGCGAGGTGTGCTCCCTGTCCAAGGGGGCGACCGCCGCCACACTGCGCGACGAGTGGCGCGACGCGGAGACCTGCGAGGAGCGCCAACTGGATCTGAAGCCGGGCGACTTGCTCGTACTGGAGGAAGTGAAGGGACCGCGCACCGGCACCCCGGGCGACGCCGACCCGGCCCACCGGCAGGCCGTACGCCTGACCTCCGTCACCCCCGGCGTCGACCGCATCGAGGACCAGCCGGTCCTGGAGATCACCTGGGCCGCCGAGGACGCGCTGCGCTTCCCGTTCTGCCTCGCCACCAGTGGTGGACGGGACTGCGAGCCGGTTGAGGACGTGACGATCGCGCGCGGCAACGTCGTCCTCGTCGACCACGGCCGCTCGCTGAACTGGTGCGGCGACGGACTGCCGGAGACGGTGACCGTGCCACCCGTGCCCGCCGTCGTCGGCTCCTGCGACCCCCCGGCCTTCGGGTGCCGGGACCACGACGAGGGCAACGCGCCCGCCCGGCTCATCAACTCCCTTACGGACAAGACCGAGTGCGGCGACGCGCTCACCGCCGACGACATCCGTGAGTTGTTCGAGGTCGTCGGCCAGGACGCGACCGTACGTGCCGGCCTCGGCCTCGAACTCGCCGGGCAGCGGCAGGAACGCGTGGTGCCCGGCACGGCGTACGCGCAGGCCGCCGCCCTCAGGACCCTGCTCGCGCAGTCCGTCTACCCCGGCATCGCGCCCCGCTTCCGGCCGGTCCTCGGCCGATCACCCGTGGCGCAGGCCGTGCCGTTCCCCGAACCGCGGACCGTCGCCGCCGGCCAGGCGGATCGGATCGGCGCCATCCCCGGCCGGGTCAGGCAGCGCCTGGTCGAGCTGTGGCGAAGTGCCCGAGACCGGGACGGGCTCAACCAGGAGGAGATCGCCGAACTCACCGTGCTCTACGGCCTGAAGGTCCTGGAGCGGCTCGAACTCCACCACCATCCCGTCCGCGCTCTGCGTGAACTCCTCTACCGCAGCGACTCGTTGCTCGACGCGAAGCTGCGCCGTGTCGAGGTGCTCACGGCACGGGCCCGCGCGGGAACGGTCCTCGACGGACACATCGCCTGGGAGATCGCCCACAGTTGGGGCCCGGGCTACGCGGCCGGACTGCATCCGGACGAGTACGTGCTGCGCGGCCCGGCCTCGGCCGCGCTCCGGCACGACCCGCGACAGGCGCTGCCCGCCGTACGGCTCCACGACGGCGACGGCAACCTCACCTGGGAACCGCGCCGCGATCTGCTCGAAAGCACCTCCCGCGACCGGCACTTCGTCGGCGAACTGGCGGACGACGGGCGGCTCGCCCTGCGCTTCGGCGACGGCCGGCACGGCGCCAGGCCGACACCCGGTGCCCGGCTCGAACTCCGTTACCGCCTCGGCGGCGGCACCGCCGGCAACGTCGGCGCCGAAGCCATCAACCACCTGGTCATCTGCGGCGGCGACGAAGAGCCGCCGGTGGTGGGCGGCGTACGCAATCCGCTGCCCGCCGTAGGCGGCGTGGAGCCCGAACCGATCGAGCAGGTACGCCAGTTGGCGCCGCTCGACCTACGCCGCACCCGCCTTCGCGCCGTCACCGGCGAGGACTACGCGGCCCTCGCCTCCGCCCTGCCCGGGGTCCAGCGTGCGGCCGCCGAGATCCGCTGGACGGGAAGTGTCCAGGAGGCCCATATCGCCGTCGACGCGTACGGCAGCGGCGCCCCCTCGGACGTACTGCTCGCCGAGGTGGCCCAGTCCCTGGAGGCGTACCGGCGCATCGGCCACGACCTCGTGGTCGGCCCCGCCCGGCTGGTGCCGCTCGACATCGCCCTGACCGTGTGCGCCAAACCCGGCCACCAACACGGGCAGATCGTGGCCGAGTTGTACCGCGTGCTCGGCAGCGGCCGCCTCCCGGGCGGACGGCTCGGCTTCTTCCACCCGGACGCGCTGACCTTCGGCGAACCGGTCCGGCTCAGCCGACTGGTCGCCGTCGCGGCCGCGGTGCCGGGCGTCGAGAGCGTCCATGTCACCCGCCTGCGAAGGCTGTTCCACGAGGACCGAGGAGAGAGGGAGGACGGCGTGCTGCGGCTCGGCCCGCTGGAGATCGCCACCTGCGACAACGACCCCGACCGGCCGGAGAACGGCCGGCTGGCGATATCCCTCGGAGGTGCCCGATGAGCGACAGCGACGAGTGCACCTGCGGCGGCACGTGCGGCAGCGGCTCGTGCGGAGGCGGCCATGACGAGCGCCTCGCGCCCGCCGCGCTCCACAACCCGCCCGGCCGCACCGCCCTCGACTACCGCGTCGGCGAGTACGGCTCCTTCCTGGCCGCCCTGCGCGACCGGCTCGCCTCGCCCGCCTACCCGGCACTGCGCGGCCTCACCGTCCGGACGCCCGACGACCCGGCGATCGGCCTGCTCGACGCCACCGCCGTCCTCGGCGACCTGCTCACCTTCCACTCCGAGCGGATCGCCGACGAGGCCTATCTGCGCACGGCCAACGAGCACCGCTCGCTCGCGCTGCTCGGCCGGCTGGTCGGACACCGGCCGCGGCCCGGCGTCGCAGCCTCCACCCATCTCGCGTACAGCCTCGAACGCGATCCGCGTGCCGAGACCCTGCCCGTGGTGATCCCGCGCGGCGCGCGCAGCCACAGCGTGCCCGCGTCCGCCGACGAGGAGTCGCAGACCTTCGAGACCGGCCGGGACCTCACGGCGCGCTGGGACTGGAACGAGCTGAAGGTCCGCCGTCGCCGCCCCTCCCTCGTCACCCCGGAGGACCTGGAGCGCCGCTCCGAGCTCTTCGTCGAGGGGACCGCCAACTCCGTGCGGACCGGCGACCAGTTGCTCTTCGTCTTCGGTGAACAGGCGGGCGCGGACCGGAAGCTGCTGCCCGTCGCGAACACGCGGATCGACCGGGACGACGAGATCACCGCGATCAGTCTGCCCAAGTCGGCCCCGCCCACCTTCAAGGAACTCGTCGACGAGGTGCGGCGGTGGATCGCCGAACCCGAGGCCCCGGGCGAGCCCGGCGACGAGCCGCCCACCCCGGAGGTCCCCAACCCGCGCCCGGTCAGCCGCCTGATCGAGGACTTCGACGAGCAGGTCCTCGCCCCGCTGCGCACCGACCTGGACGACATCAAGACCCCGGAACGCCTCGCGGCCCGCCTCGCCGAGCCGGTCGAACGCCTCGGGGAGGCCCAGGTCCTCGCGACGCCGTACGAGGACGTGGCGGCGTGGTTCGAGCAGTTGGAGGCCGTACTGGCCGAACTCGCCGAGCGCGCACTGGAGTCGGCGCCTTCCCAGCCACTGCCACCCGCGGACGACCAGAGCCCGGCCGCAAGCAGGAGCACCGCGACCAAGAGCACCGCCGTCGGCCAGCGCGAAGCCGCCCTCCAGGCCCTGAGCTCCGTACTGCCCGCACTCCGCGGCAAGGCGCCGGCGCCGGCATCGGCCGCGGGCGCGCAGTCCGGGCGCCCCGGCGCGGACGCGGCCCGGCTGCTGTCGGTCCTGAACCCCGGCCTGAGCGGCCTCTATCCCGCCTGGCGGACGACCGCCGCCCCCGGCACCCCGCGGCTCCTGCGGGAACTCCTCGCGATGCGCGTCACCACGGCACCCTTCGGGGCCATGGCCCCGCTCAAGCCCGTCCAGGACGACAAGGGCCGGGTCATCCGCACCGCGGACTGGCCCCTCACCGGCGCCACGGCCGTCAGCATGCGCGTCGTGTACGACACGGCGGGCAAGGTCCCGGTGCGGGCGGAGTTCCAGTACGTCGAGGGCAGCAGCTCCGACCAGCGCGCGGAGAACCTGCCGGTCGCGCAGCCGGTCACCTTCGCCCTCGGTACCGGCGAGGTCAACCTGTCCACCCGCGCGGGCCAGGACCGTGAACTGAGCTGGCTCAACCGCCGCCCCACCGACTCCCAGGAGCCCGGCGTCACCGCGGTCCTCCGCGCGGGCCTGCCCGAGCGCACCCTGTTCGTGTCGCGCCCGGACGATGACGGCCTGATCCAGGTGGGCGTGCACAACGGCACCTCGGAGCAGATCGCCCTGCGGCCGGGCGCGAGGGAACAGTTCACACACGGCGAGTACGAGGTGAGCCTCACGTACACCGTGGGCAGCGCCGCGCCCAATGTGGAGATCGTCATCGCCTCGAAGCCCGAGCCCACCAACCGCCGCATGCTGCAACTGGACACCGTGCACGACGGCATCACGGTCGGCAGCTGGGTCGCGATCCAGCGCCCCACCAAGGGAGTTGAGGGCGGCGTCCCCGGCGACGCCAAGCTCGCATTCGTCACCACGAAGGTGGTGGCCGCGCGCACGGCCGCGTACACCAACTACGGCATCACCGGCCGCGGCACCGAACTCTTCCTGGCGGACCCCTGGTTGGACGAGTTCGACGTCCTGCTCTCCCACATCCGCGACACCACCGTGCACGCGGCGGGCGAGCCCCTGCGCCTGGCCGACGAGCCGCTCGGCGAGGACGTGCACGGCAACGAGATCGAACTCACCGCGCTGTACGACGGGTTGAGGCCCGGCCGCACCCTGATCGTCGGCGGCGAACGCGCCGACATCCCCGGCACGGCGGGCGTCGAGGCCACGGAAGTCGTCACCATCGCCGCCGCCGACCCGGCCGTGGACCCCCAACTGCCCGGCGACCACGTCCACACCAAGCTGACCCTGACCACGGACCTCGCGTACCGCTATCGCCGCGAGACGGTGAAGATCCTCGGCAACGTGGTCGAGGCGACGCACGGCGAGGGCCGGGACGAGCCGATCGGCAGCGGCGACTCGGACCGTACGAACCAGACGTTCGCGCTCTGGCAGTCACCGCTCACCTGGCTCGCCGACGACAATCCGCTGGGCGCCAAGCCCGCCCTGGAAGTGAGGGTCGACGGAGTGCTCTGGCACGAGGTCGACAGCCTCGCCGGGCGCGGCGCGCGCGAGCGCGCCTACATCACCGGCACCACCGCCGACGGCCGCACCACCGTGACCTTCGGCGACGGTATCCACGGCGCCCGCCTGCCCAGCGGCCACGAGAACATCCGTGCCCGCTACCGCTTCGGCACCGGCAAGGCCGCCAACGTCGCCGCGGGCCGCATCACCCAGGCCCTCACCCGGCCCCTCGGCGTCACCGCGGTCACCAATCCGCGTGCGGCCACGGGCGGCGCGGACGCGGACGGACCCGCACTGACGCGGCGTACGGTCCCGCTGGCCGTGTCGGCCCTCGACCGACTGGTGTCGGAGCCCGACTACGAGGACTTCGCCCGCTCCCGGGCCGGCATCGGCCGGGCCGCCGCGCGCGAACTCTTCGACGGACGACGGCGCGTGCTGCACGTGACGGTCGCGGGCACGGACGACGTCCCGATCGCCGAGGATGCGGACCTGCTGCGCGCTCTGCGCGGGGCACTCACCGAATACGGCGACGCGAACCTTCCGGTTCGCGTGGACGTACGCGAACTGGTCGCCCTACTGGTGGCCGCGAACGTGAAGGTGGCGCCCGACCACACCTGGGAGGTCGTCGAACCGCGCCTGCGCCAGGCCCTCATGCGCCGACTCGGCTTCGAGGGACGGGAGTTGGGCCAGCCCGCCCGCCTCTCGGAGATCCTGGCCACGGCGCACCAGGTACCCGGCGTCGACTACGTGGACGTCGACGTCTTCACCGGCGTACCCGCCTCCACGACCGCCGCCGAACTCACGAAGCTGCTCGCGAACCCAGGCCTGCCGAAGGCGTCGGTCCCGGCGCGTCAGGCGACGTACGACGAGAAGATCCACACCGTCCGCGCGAAGGACGGCGAGACGCTGTCGGCGATCTGCGCCCGCTACGGCGTCCCGCTCGCCGAACTCCTGCGACTGAACCCGGACATCACCGACACCCGCCGCCTGGCGAAGGGCCGGTCGGTGTTCGTCTTCCGCGGCATCCGCCCGGCCCAGCTCGCGCTGCTGTCGGCGAAGGCCGCGGACACCCTGATTCTGACGGAGGTCAAGTGATGGCCGCGATGTCTGTGATGTTCTCGGACATCCAGTTCAACCGGTTCGAGACGGAGAGTGCCTAATGTCCAGGGAACCGGACGGACTCGCCGAGCTGCTCCCGCAGTGGCACCGGCTGCGGGACGCCCAGGAGGGCGAACCGCTGCGCGCCCTGCTCGCCGTCATGGCCGAGCAGATCGACCTCGTGCGAGGCGGAGTCGAGCAGGGCTACGAGGACCTGTTCGTCGAGACGGCGGCCCCCTGGGTGCTGCCGTACCTCGGCGACCTCGTGGGCTACCGGACGCTGCCGGGCTACGAACGGGTCCTCACCACCGGTCCGCGCGGCCGCAGTTCGGCCGCGCTGACGGAAGCCGTCGCACCGCGCCGCGACGTGGCCGCCACCGTCGGCAACCGCCGCCGCAAGGGCACCCTCCACCTCCTCGAAGAACTCTCGGAGGGCGTGGCCCACTGGCCCGCACGGGCCGTCGAACTGTCCCGGCACGTCTCGCACCAGCAGCCCGTGAGGCTGTACGGGACCGGGGGCGGCGCCCATCGCGGGACGCGCGGCCGCCTCGCCGACCTCAGGGACGGCTCCGCGCTCGACCTGGCGGGCGGCCCCTTCGGGGAAGTGGCCCGCTCGGTCGACGTCCGCAGGGCCGACTCCCGCTACCGGCAAGGGGGTTGGACCCCAGCCGGCGTCGGACTCTTCGTGTGGCGGCTGAAGGCGTACTCGCTGACGTCCTCACCGGCGTACTGCATCGACCGGGCCCGCAACCTCTACACCTTCTCCATCCTCGGCAACGACACCCCGCTGGTCACCAAGCCGGTCCCGGAGCCCTCGACCACGCACATCGCGACGATCGACAACGTCCCGGCGTTCATCCGCCGCCACCAGCTCCACGACCGCCTCGCCGACTACTACGGCCCCGGCAAGAGCTTCGTCATCCGGCGCGACGGCGAGGACAAGCCCGTACCGCCCTCCGACATCGTGGTCGCCGACCTGTCGGACTGGCGCTACCGGCCGGGGCGCGGCCAGGTCGCGGTCGACCCGGAGCTCGGCCGGATCGCGTTCGGCTCGCGGTCCGCGCCCAGGCAGGGTGTGTGGGTCGACTACCACTACGGGTCCGGCGCCGACATGGGCGGCGGCGAGTACGTACGGGACCGTGAGCCCCGGCCGGACGCCTCCTTCTACCGGGTCGGCCCCGGCGAGACGTACCGGCAGATCATGGACGCGTACCGGGCCTGGCAGAACGACCGCCGGGCCGGCCGCTGCGGGCCCGAGGGCATCATCGAGATCACGCACAGCGGCGCCTACCAGGAGCAGCTGGACTTCGACCTCGACCCGGGCGACCGCCTCGAACTGCGGGCGGCCGAGGGCGCCCGGCCGGTGATCCGCCTGCTCGACTGGTACAGCAACCGCCCCGACGCCCTCAACGTCCGTGCCGTGTCGGAGGATTGCGCCCCCGGTGAGCGACCACGGATCGTGCTCGACGGACTGCTCGTCGCGGGCCGCGGCATCAACGTCACGGGCCAGATGGGCGCCGTCGTGGTCCGCCACTGCACGCTCGTGCCCGGCTGGTCCCTGGAGCCCGAGTGCGACCCGCACTCGCCCGAGGAGCCGAGCATCGTCCTGGACCGCACCACCGCGTGCCTCCAGGTCGAGCACAGCATCCTCGGCACGATCGAGGTCATCGGCGACGAGGTCTCCGAGGAGCCCCTCGACATCCACCTCCGCGACAGCATCCTGGACGCCACCGCCGACGACCGGGAGGCACTCTCCGCGCCCGACTGCCGGCACGCCCACGCCGTCCTGCACCTGCACCGGACGACCGTGATCGGCGAGATCCACACGCACGCCGTGAAGATCGCCGAGAACTCGGTCTTCACCGGACGGCTGCACGTGGCCCGGCGCGGCATCGGCTGCGTCCGCTTCTCGTACGTTCCCAGCGGGTCCCGTACGCCGCGCCGCTACCGCTGTCAGCCCGACCTGGCCGGTTCCGGGCAGGCCTCGCGCGTACGGCCGCTGTTCGCGTCGCAGCGCTACGGGACGCCCTGGTACGGGCTGTTGGCGGACCGGTGCGCCGAGGAGATCCGGCGCGGCGCGGAGGACGGGGCCGAACTGGGCGCCTTCCACGACCTGTACCGGCCGCAGCGCGAGGACAGCCTGCGGGCGCGGCTCGCGGAGTACACGCCCGCGGGGACGGACGCGGGGATCTTCTTCGTGACCTGAGCCGCCCCGGCCTCCCGAATCGCGCCGGCCGACGACTTTGTGAACCCGCACATTCCTGAACCTGGGGGACTCCCTTCATGCACGCAGACCTCTCCCGCTCCACGTTCCACCCGGAGCGGCACTACTCCGCGGTCATCGCCCAGCAGGGCCGCGTCCAGCTCGACGCGGACGCCAACGAGCAGACCGCCATCGAGCTCCACCGGGCCCGCACCCTCACCGCCGACCTGATCGGACCGCACGGCGGGCCGCGCGACGCCGCCGGCTTCCGGATCGAGTACGTCGGCGGCAAGCTCGACATCGACACCCTCCACATCCACGGCGGCCGCTACTACGTCGACGGCATCCTCTGTGACGCGGACCGCCCGGCGCCCGGCGTGCCCGTCCCGGACGAGGACGCCGACGAACAGGAATCCCCGCAACCGCCCGCCTACTGGACCTACTGGGACCAGCCGGACGCCTTCCGCGACCCGGAGAAGCCCGGCGACCGGCTGCCCTCGCCCGCCCAGGAGCCGTTCCTCGTCTACCTGAACGTGTGGGAGCGCTCGGTCACCGCGGCCGAGGACCCGGCGCTGCGCGAGGTCGCCCTCGGCACGGCGATGCCGGACACCGCCGCGCGCGCCAAGGTCGTCTGGCAGGTCCTGCCGCTGGCCCTGGGCGAGTTGGAGACCGAGGAGACCGACCCGTCCAAGGAAGTGGTCCGCGCGGCCTTCGCGCGCTGGGCGCAGAAGCAGGCGACCTACTCGGCCCGGCTCGCGGCCCGCGCCGAGCGGCCCGACCACGCGGACGAGGACCCGTGCCTGGTCAAGCCGGACGCCCGCTACCGGGGCCCGGAGAACCAGCTGTACCGGGTGGAGGTCCACGAGGGCGGCGAGGCGAAGGACGCCACGTTCAAGTGGTCCCGAGAGAACGGCTCCGTCGTCTTCCCGGTGGACGAACTCGACGGCACCTGGGTGCAGTTGGCGTCCCTAGGGCACGACCACAAGCTGGACCTGGACGTCGGCGACCGGGTGGAGCTCACCGACACCGCGTATGCCTCCCGCCTCGAACCCCTGCCGCTGCTCCGGGTCGAGGAACTGGACCTGCCGGGCCGCCGCGTACGCCTCTCCGCCGAACCGGAGCCCGGCGTCGGACGCCTGCCCCACCTGCACCCGTTCCTGCGCCGCTGGGACCACAACGAGGGCCCGAAGCGCCGCGGCCGCACCCCCGCCCTGCGGAACGGGGCGGTCCGGGTGGAGGAGGGGGAGTGGCTGCCCCTGGAGGACGGCGTCGAGGTCTACTTCGCCAAGGACGGCATGTACCGCACCGGCGACCACTGGATCGTGCCCGCCCGCACCGCCACCGGCAGCGTCGAGTGGCCGGTGGACCCGGCACGCAAGCCCCTGCTCCAGACCCCGGCCGGCATCGCCCGCCACTTCGCGCCCCTGGCCCTGGTGAAGGGGGAGGGCGGCACTATCGACCTGCGCCTCGCCTTCGGCCCCCTCGCGAGCAGCATTCCGGCGGCGGACGAGGCGACGCTCGCGGCGGAGGCACGGGCCCGCGAGGAGGAGGCCGCGGCGGAGGCGAGCCCGTCCCCGGGGAACAGGTCGCAGACCACGGCCGAAGCGGAGGCCGCGGCGGAAGGAGACAAGTGATGGCCAAGCCACTGACCGCGTCCAAGCTGGTGGAGATACTCCGGGCGGAGGGCCTGACGGTCCACGAGGTACGCAACTGGCGCCGCCACAATCGCAATTCGAAGGGCCCCTGGGGCCCGATGAACGGCGTGATGATCCACCACACCGTCACCTCCGGCACCAGCGCCTCCGTGGACATCTGCTACGACGGTTACTCGGGCCTGCCCGGACCCCTGTGCCACGGCGTCATCGACAAGAAGGGCCACGTCCACCTCGTGGGCAACGGCCGCGCCAACCACGCCGGCCTCGGCGACGGCGACGTCCTGCGCGCCGTGATCAACGAGACGAAGCTGCCGTCCGACAACGAGGCCGACACCGACGGCAACCGCCACTTCTACGGCTTCGAGTGCATCAACCTCGGCAACGGCAAGGACCCCTGGCCAGAGGCGCAGAAGGAGGCCATCGAGAAGGTCTCCGCCGCGATCTGCCGCGCCCACGGCTGGACCGAGCGCTCCGTCATCGGCCACAAGGAGTGGCAGCCGGGCAAGCAGGACCCGCGCGGCTTCACCATGGACGGCATGCGGGGGCGCATCCGCGAGCGGCTGGGCGGCAAGGGCGGGGGCGGCGGTGGGAAGGACCCCGACCCGAAGCCCGCGCCCAAGCCGTCGTACGAGCCGTTCCCGGGCGGAGGCTTCTTCCACATCGGCCAGAGGTCCCCGATCATCACAGCCATGGGCCGCCGCCTGGTCGCCGAGGGCTGCGGCCGCTACGAGGTGGGCCCGAGCCCCGAATGGTCCGAGGCCGACCGCAAGTCCTACGCGGCCTGGCAGGAAAAGCTCCGCTTCAAGGGCAAGGACGCGGACGGCATCCCGGGCAAGTTCAGCTGGGACAAGCTGAGGGTGCCCAGGAGCGCCCCCTAAGGGGCGCGGGGAACTGCGCGACCAGCCACATACGACCCGCAGCCGCCGTATCCCGACCCCAGCCGAGCTCTTAGGCGTTCCGGGGCGGATACGGCGGCCGAGCCGGAATCGCCGCACTGGGAGACGGCAGAGCGGGAAGCGCCGTCTCATGCAGCCAGGACGAGAACAGCTCGTCCAGCGGCTCGGCCGAGTAGCGGGCGACATGTGCGGCAAAGGCCGCCGAGGTCACCGCCCCACCCCGATGCAGAGCGGCCCAAGCCCGCAGCATCCGGAAGAACGCGTCATCGCCCAACACACACCGCACCGCGTGCAACACCAACCCACCCCGCTCATAAAGGCGGTCGTCGAACATCGACTTACGCCCCGGGTCGCCCAACCGGAGGTCCTGCGGCATCGAGGCCAGCTTCCGGTGCGCCACGCCCGCGAGCGCCTGCGCGCTGCGGCCGCCCGACCGCTCCGACCACAGCCACTCCGCGTACTTCGCGAACCCCTCGTTCAGCCAGATGTGCCGCCAGTCGGCGATGCTCACACTGTTGCCGAACCACTGGTGCGCCAGCTCGTGCGCGACCAGCCGCTCCGAACCCCGAGCCCCGTCCGCGTGGTTGGCGCCGAAGAGGGACAGCCCCTGCGCCTCCACCGGGACGTCCAGCTCCTCCTCGGTGACGACCACCGCGTACTCGCCGAACGGATACGGGCCGAAGAGCTCCTCGAACAGCTCCATCATCGCGGGCTGCCGAGCGAAGTCCCGGGAGAACTCCGTCAGCAGGTGCGCCGGAATGTGCCCCGCCTGCGGCACCCCGCCCAGGCCCGGGTCGCCCAGCAGCACCGTCTGGTACTTCCCGATGGACAGCCCGACCAGATAGCTGGACGTCGGCGCCGACTGCTCGTACACCCATGTGGTCGTGGACGCCTTCGTCGTACGGGTGAGCAGGCGCCCGCCCGCGACCACCGAGTACGCCGACGGTGTGGTGATCGAGATCTGGTACGAGGCCTTGTCCGCGGGGCGGTCGTTGCACGGGTACCAGGACGGCGCCCCGACCGGCTGGCTGGCCACCAGCGCCCCGTCCGTCAGCTCCTCCCAGCCGAGCCCGCCCCACGGACTGCGCACCGGCTTGGGGTTGCCCGACCAGTGCACCTCCACGGTGAACGCGGCCCCGGCGCGGATCGGCTTCGCCGGGCGGATCCGCAGTCTGCCGCCGCGGTGCGTGTAGTGCGGCGCCCGCCCGTCGACCCGGAGCCGGCCGACCCTGAAGTCGGCCAGGTTCAGCTGGAACTCGGCGAGTGGCGCACGGCCCGCGATCGCGTTGATCCGCGCGGTGCCGGACAGTCGGTTGGGACCCGGACGGTAGTCCAGGGCGAGTTCGTACCGATGCACCCGGTAGCGGGCATCGCCGTTCGCCGGGAAGTACGGGTCCGCTCCCGCTGTCTGCTGAACCACTGAAGTTTCTGCTCCCTGCGCTGTGCTCGTACGACGTGCCGGTGCACCGTCCCCGCGGTCCCCCGGCGCCGTACGAGCCGCGCCTAGGAACGCCATGCCTCGATCGGGTTGCCCAGCCAACGGGTGTCGTCGGGAACGGATTCCGCCGCCATGACGAGGGACGCGGGTCCCAGTGTGCTGCGCGCTCCGACGGTGCTGCCGGGCAGAACGATTCCGCCCGGGCCCAGCGTCGCGCCCTCACGGAGGACCACAGTATCCGTCCGCAAGATCCGGTCGTGGAAGAGGTGGGTCTGCAGGACACAGCCGCGGTTCACCGTCGCCGCGTCCTCCAGCGTCACCAGGTCCGTCTCGGGCAGCCAGTAGCTCTCCACCCACACGCCCTTGCCGATCCGGGCACCGAGGCCGCGCAGCCACAGGTTCATCACCGGAGTACCGGGCACGGAACCGGCCAGCCACGGCACGGCCACCACCTCGACGAACGTGTCGGCCAGCTCGTTGCGCCACACGAAGCCGCTCCACAACGGGTGCTCACCGGTCTTGTGCCGCCCCACGAGCAGCCACTTCGCCACGATCGAGAGCCCGCCCGCGACCGCGCCCACGGCCAGCAGCACGACTCCGGCCAGCAGGAACGACCACGCACCGAGCACGCTCAGCGCCGCCACCGTCAGCACGGCAAGCGCCGCAGAGCAGAAGACCGGAACGATCCGGCACAACTCCACGAGGCCGCGCGCCCACAGCAGCCGCGCCGGCGGGTCATAGGTACGGCTCTGATCGCCGTCGTTCGCCGACCGAGGCAGCCTGACCGGCGGCAGACCCAGGTACGAGCTGCCCTTCTTGGCCTTCTTGGGCGTCGCGGACAGCACCCCTACCAGGCCACCGTCCGGCACGGAACGGCCCGGCGCGGTCATCCCGGAGTTGCCGAGAAAGGCCCGGCGCCCGATCTCCGCGCGCCCGATCCGCATCCAGCCGCCCCCGAGCTCGTACGGCGCGGTCAGCGTGTCGTCGGCCAGGAACGCGCCCTCGCCGACCGTGGTCAGACTCGGCAGCGCGAGCACCGTCGACACCTCGGCACCCCGCCCGATCTTCATCCCCAGCAGCCGCAGCCACACCGGCGTGACCAGCCCGGCGTACAGCGGGAACAGCGTGTCCCGCGACCGGTCCATCAGCTGAGTGACCGTCCAGGCCTGCCAGCCGATCCTGCTGTGCGTCGGATGCGTGCCCGGCCGCAGACCGAGACTGAGCAGCCGCACGGAGACCAGCAGGATCAGCGCGTACACGAACCCGAAGGCCAGCGTGGCGGGCACCAGCGCGACCGCCGCACCCCGCATCGCCTCGCCGAGCCCGGCTTCCGGCGTGACGAAGACGCTCGCCACGAGCAGCGCGACAAGGCCCGCGACGAGCGGCAGCGCCGTCAGAGCGAAGCCGGTCGCGCCGTACATCAGGCCCCAGTACGTCCCCTTCTCCGGGCGCTCCTTGGGCCAGTCCCGCTTCGCCTTGCCCAGCTTGCCCGCGGGCGCACCGGCCCACCGCTGACCGGTGGGCACATGCCCCGCCACGGCCGAACCGGGGGCCACCTCGGCCCGCTTGCCCACACGGGCACCCGGGAAGAGCATGCTCCGGGTACCCACCACGGCGTGCGCGCCCACCTTGACCGGGCCGATCTCCAGCCGGTCGCCGTCCAGCCAGTGCCCCGACAGGTCCACCTCGGACTCGACGGCGGCACCCCGGCCGAGCTTGAGCATGCCGGTCACCGGCGGCAGCGAGTGCAGATCCACGTCCGGGCCGACCTTGGCGCCGAGCGCCCGCGCGTACCGCTCCAGCCAGGACCCGGTCAGCGAGGCCGCCCCGCTGAACTCGGCGAGCCGCTCGGCCGTCCACAGCCGCAGATGCACACTCCCGCCCCGCGCATACCGTCCGGGCCTCACGTCACGCAGCAACAGCCGCGCACCACCGGCGGCGATCGCGAGACGTCCCGGCGGACTGAAGAGCAGCCCGGCTCCGGCGGCCACGAGCCACCAGGAGGCGGTCGGCGCCCACGCATACGGCCCGAACCAGTGCAGTACGTTGCCGAGCGCGGCCAGCGCCACGGTCCAGCGCAGCCCGAGCAGCGTGAACAGCGGGACGAGTACGAGCAGTTGGACCACCTTGGCCCGCAGCGGAACCGGAGCGATCACCCGCTCCGCTCCATCGCCCTGCGCGGACTTCTCCAGATGCCGGGCCAGCTTGCGCAGCACGGGCTGCTGGTAGATGTCGAGCACCGCGGCGCTCGGGTAGCGGGTGCGCAGCTTCGTGGTGAGCTGAGCGGCGGCGAGACTGCCGCCGCCGATCGCGAAGAAGTCGTCCCGCGCGGAGCTCACCGGGATGCCGAGGACCTCGCTCCACTGCTCGGCGAGCCAGGCCTCGGTCCCGTACAACTGCTCGGCCCGACCGCTCGTCTCCAGCTCGGGCAGCGGCCAGGGCAGCGCGTTGCGGTCGACCTTGCCGGACGTGCGGGTCGGCAGGTCGTCGACGGGCGCCAGCAGCGGGACGAGGGCGGCGGGCAGTTCGGCGCGCAGCTTCTCGACGGCCGTGGCGTGGTCCCAGCCGTCCTGGGTGACGACATAGCCGACGAGCAGCTGATTGCCGCTGCGCGCGGTGCGTACGGCGGCCGCGGCGCCCGCGACACCCGGCAGGGCCTGCAGAGCGGCGTCCACCTCGCCCAGCTCGATCCGGCGCCCGCCGAGCTTGATCTGCTCGTCGGCCCGTCCGAGGAAGACAAGGCCCTCCGGCTCGGCCTTGACCAGGTCACCGCTGCGGTAGGCGCGCTCCCAGCCGAGGGACTCCAGCGGGGCGTACTTCTCGGCGTCCTTCTCGGGGTCGAGATAGCGGGCGAGTCCGACTCCGCCGATCACGAGCTGGCCGCTGCCGCCCATCGGCACGGGCTCCCCGGCCTCGTCGACCACGGCCAACTCCCAGCCGTTCAGCGGCAGCCCGATCCGGATCGGCTCCTCGCCGGTCATCAGCGAGGCACAGGCGACGACGGTGGCCTCGGTCGGGCCGTACGTGTTCCAGACCTCGCGGCCTTCTGTCACGAGCCGCTGCGTCAGCTCGGGCGGGCAGGCCTCGCCGCCGAAGATCAGCAGCCGGACCTCGTTGAGCGCTTCGGGCTCCCACAGGGCGGCCAGCGTCGGCACCGTGGAGACCACGCTGATCTCCTGCTCCACCAGCCACGGCCCGAGATCGGCACCGCTGCGCACCTGGGAGCGCGGCACGGGCACCAGACAGGCCCCGTAACGCCAGGCCAGCCACATCTCCTCGCAGGAGGCGTCGAAGGCCACGGAGAGACCGGCCATGACCCGGTCGCCGGGCCCGATCGGGTCCTCGGTGAGGAACAGCTCGGCCTCCGCGTCCACGAAGGCGGCGGCGCTGCGATGGCTCACGGCCACGCCCTTGGGCTTCCCGGTGGAGCCGGAGGTGAAGATGATCCACGCGTCGTGCTCGGTGCCGGGGCGCGCGGCGAGGGTGGCCGAGGCGCCCGCGACGGGGGTGGCCGGGGCGCCCGCGACGGGGGTGTCGGAGACGCCGGTGACGGTGATGTGGTGCTCGGCACCGATGACGGCGCGCACGTCCGCCTCGCCGAACACCAGCTCGGCCCGCTCGTCCGGGTCCTCGGCGTCCACGGGCACGTAGGCGGCGCCCACGGCGAGAACGGCCAGGATCGCCACGTACAGCTCGTTGGTCCCGGACGGGACGCGGACGCCGACGCGGTCCCCGAGGCCCACCCCGGCGGCGCTCAGCCGCTGCCGCAGGGTCTCGACGGCCACGGCCAGGGCGCGGTAGGTGAGGCAGCGGTGGCCGTCGTCCAGCGCGGGCTCGTCGGGGTACGCCCGGACGGAGGCGTCGAAGATGTCCACGAGCGTGCGCGGTGAGGCGGCGGACGCGGCGGAGAAACGCGCCCGGTCGCCGAATTCCGCGCGCACCTCGTCGTCGAACAGCGCAAGAGCGGGGCCTTGCTGGAGGGCTGCCATCGGGTCCTCAACGTGTCGTTCCCGGAGGGTCCGGGGCTGGTGGGCCCGCAGGTATGCCTGGGGATGTTCCGGTCCAGCACGCAACAAGCGTGAAATTTTAGTACGACGCTAGCCGCGGACCTGCGCGTATGCCCTGTGATGAGCCGCCGATAGGGTGCCGGAGACGCCCCCTTCGAAGCCCTGACGTCGAGGTATGTCGTCCTGACGAGATCTGCCCCACACATTCCCGTAACAAGGGGAACGGGGTCGTATTTCAGACGGATCTCGCGGATTTCGCCCGGGCGACGGATGGACCCAGGGCCCCGCGATGTCGTCGAAGCCCGGAATTCGGGCTGGGTGTCGATCGTTCGGGTACGGGACCTCCGGTGGGGTGCCATGGTCGTGAACGAGGGAGTGGGACATGCGTGGTGTGGCGGGTGCGCAGGTTGTGGTGGTGGGGGGCGGGCCTGTCGGCATGCTGCTGGCGGCCGAGTTGGGGGCCTACGGTGTGGACACCGTGGTGTGCGAGGCCAATTCGGCTGTGATGGACGTCCCGAAGGCCAACACGTTGCACGCGCGGACGGTCCAGTCGCTTGTGCGGCGCGGATACCTGGACAGGTCCGTGTTCCCGACGACGGATGCGGGAAGGCGACGCGCGTTCCACTTCGCCGGGATGCCCGGGCTGGAGATGACGGCTCCGGTGGGGGAGCCGAAGCCGTTGGTGAAGTGCTCTCAGGCCGACTTGGAGCGAGACTTCGAGACTCGCGCGCGGGAGCGGGGGGTGCGGGTGCTGCGGGGCCACCACGTGGTGGGCGTGCGGGAGTACCCGGACGGTGTGGTGGCGATGGTGGAAGGGCCTGACGGGGCGACCGAGTTGAGAGCCGATCACCTGGTCGGGGCCGATGGTCCGCGAGGTGTGGTGCGGGAACAGGCCGGGGTGGGCTCGGAGACGTTTCCGGCGACGGTGGCGGCCCTGATGGGGCTGGTGCGGCTCGAGGTCCCGGAGGCGGTGCCACCGGGCTGGTGGATGACGCGCCGTGGCTGGATCGTCTCCCGGGAGACGGGGGAGGGCCAGCGTTTGGTGCGCACGGTCGACTCCGCGGGGGATCCCCCCGACCGGCGCGCGGAGGTCACGCTGGAGGACCTGGCCGCCGAGGTGTCACGGATCGCGGGCTATGAGGTCGGCCTGTCCGAGGGGCGCCATCTGACGCGCTTCAGCGACTTCACACGGCTGGCGAGCACATTCCGCAAGGGCCGGGTCTTCCTGGTCGGGGACGCGGCGCACCTCCATTTCCCCATCGGCGGGCAGGGGTTGAGCACCGGGCTGCTGGACGCGCTGAATCTGGGCTGGAAACTCGCCCTCGCGGCGTGGGGGAGCGCGGGCAAGGACCTGCTGGACACCTATGACCTGGAGCGCCGACCGGCCGCTCAGCGAGTGGTGGACAACACCCGGGCCCAGGTGGCTCTGATGCGTCCTGACGCGGACGTCGACCCGCTGCGGGCGCTGATGGGGGACATGCTGGAGGATCCCGCGCACCAACGGTTCATGGCGGGCCTGATCAGCGCGCAGGACACGCGGTACGTCTCCCGTTCGGCGGGCGGTTCCGAGTGGGAGGGGCGGTTCTTGAACAACGTGCCGCTGGCGACGCCGACGGGCCCGACGGACGTCATCGGCCTGCTGCGCGTCGGCCGCCCGTTGCTGCTGCTCGCCGGCGAGACGGCCGCCCGGCACGAGGCAGCGGCCTCCGGCTGGGCCCACGTCCTGCAGACGGTACGTGTGTCGGAGGAATCGGCACTGCCCTGCGCGGCCCTGCTCGTGCGCCCCGACGGCTACGTGGCCTGGGCGGCGGACGGTGACGACATGCCGGAGGCGCTGCGAACGTGGTTCGGCGAGCCGCGGTGAGGGGCCACGGGACCGCGGTGCGGGGGAGGAGCGACGGGGGCCGAGGCGTCGGGAGATGTCAGCCGTGCGACAACAGGGCGTGCTCCGTACCGTGCTCCATGTCCGGCTCGGCGTCGGCTTCCATGGCGGACTCGGTGGCGGACTCGGAGATCTCGGCGAACACCCGTGCCCCGCGGTCCTCGGCGAGATCCAGCGAGGCAAGTACCGACGGGAGCACGATGCTGGGCAGCAGATGCCGCATGAGGGCGGCCACCCGTAGGGCCAAGTCCTCGTAGTCGCTGGCGACTTCGGACATCGACTGCACGCCGGCGAAGCTGCCCACGATGACTCCGGCGGTCTCGACGGTGTCGACGTGCGGCAGCAGCTCACCCTGGGTTCTGGCGGCGTCGAGAAGGCCCTGGATGACCTTGACCCAGCGGGTGAACGGGCCGCTGCGATCCAGGCCGTGCGCCTGCTGGTTCATGGACAGCCGCACACCTGCCCGGACCATGGGACTGGTCTGCAACTGATGGCCGTGCAGCGCCACCACGTCGATGAGCTCCTGCATCTCGCAGGCGCGCTGAGGCACCGTCAGCCTCTGGTTCTGCTCGGTCAGCACGCCGTGCGCCAGGTCTTCCTTGGACTCGAAGTGGAAGTACAGCGCCCCCTTGGTCACCCCCGCCACCTTGAGGATCTCGGTGATCGTGGCGGCCTGGTAGCCGTACTCCTCGAAGACCTTCGCCGCTGCCTCCAGGATGATGCGACGCGTCCGGATTGCCCGGGCCTGCTTGGCCACGCGGCTCCTCCATAACTCGTTGGGTTTCGCCAACATCAGGAGCCCCTCAGGCCCCTCGCAAAGAAACCATCAAGTCTGTATTTTTTACGTTCAACAGTGGACACTTTACAGCTGGCCACTACATGGACATCCGGTACATGGACATCACTGTGGGGGACTCATGACCCAGACATCCTTGGCTTCTGGCTTAGCACATCCCTGGGCGCCCGATGCCGGAGCCGCGACCCTCGGACTGGTCCACCGGGTCAGAGCCAGCGACGCCTTTCCCGTCAGCTGGATACGGACCGGGCAGGACCGGTTCTCGGTCGCCGTCCGCCTGCCCCACGACCACCCTTTCTACGCCCCTGTGCGCGGGGGGCACGACCCCGTGCTGATCGCTGAGACGCTGCGACAGGCGGTCGCTCTGGTATCGCACGCGGCCTACGAAGTGCCGCTGGACCACGCCTTCTCGCTGACCTCGATGAAGTACGTCTGCGTCCCGGAGCGGTTGGGCGTGGGCGACTGGCCGGTCGCGGTCGACATCGACGTGCACTGCACCGAGGTGGTCCGCCGTCGCGGGAACCTCGCCCAGCTGGAGGTCGAGCTGGCGATCCGGCACGTCGGGCAGGTGGTGGCCACAGGCGCGATATCCGTCCGGATCGTCACGGCCGCGGTCTACCGAAGGCTGCGCGGAGGGCGTACCGAACCGGTCTCCTCCCCGCTTCCCCTCGCGCCGCCCGTACCGGCGGGCCTCGTGGGCCGAGAGCGAACCGACGACGTCCTGTTGGCCGCCACGGGGCACCGGCGGACATGGGAACTGCGGGCGGACACCAGCCACCCCACGCTGTTCCAGGGCCCCAAGGACCACGTACCGGGCATGCTGCTGCTCGAAGCGGCCCGGCAGGCCGCCCACGCCGTGACCCGGTCGGCGTCCTTCGTCCCGTACGAGGCCGAGGTCGTCTTCGGCGGCTACGTGGAGTTCGGCGTCCCGTGCCGGCTCGAGGCGCACCCTCTGCCCGAGCTGTCCGAGGCCGGCCCGGCCGTCCGGGTGACCGGCCTTCAGGAGGGCCGGGCGGTGTTCCACGCCGACCTGCGGGACCGCACCGCCGCACTCGGCTCCGGCAGCTGACGGCGGCACGCGATGACGATCCTGCTGACCGGGGCGTCCGGCACGGTGGGCCGGGAAGTAGCGGCCCGCCTCGACCAGAAGCTGCCGGTGCGGATTCTGGCCAGAAACCCCCAACGCGTCATCGGAGCCGGCCCACGCGCCGAGCTCGTCGTCGGCGACTACGCCGATCCGGCGTCCCTGGAACGTGCGATGCGCGGCGTACACACCGCCTTCGTGGTCACCAACGATGTCGGAGGAAGCGACGACGCCCGCCTGGTGCGGGCGGCTCACATCGCCGGGGTACGGCGCCTGGTGAAGCTGTCCGCCGCCGCTGTCGAGGATCCGCAGGCGGACGACCTCATCACGCGCTGGCAGCGCGACAGCGAAGACCTCATCCGTTCCTCCGGCCTGACCTGGACGTTCCTGCGGCCCCGCTCGTTCATGTCCAACACCCTGGCCTGGGCGTCATCGATCCGTTCCGAGGGCGTGGTGCGCGCCCTGTACGGCACCTCCGCCAACGCCTGCGTGGACCCGCGCGACATCGCCGAGGTCGCGGTGCGCGCCCTGACCGAGGACGGCCACGAGGGCCGGGCGTACACCCTGACCGGTCCCGAGCCGCTCACCGCCGTCGAGCAGACCGCGGAGCTGTCCCGTGCACTGGGCATACCGCTGACCTTCGCGGAACTGACGCCAGGCCAACAGCGCGACCAACTCCTCGCCCGCTACCCGGAGCCGCTGGCCAGAGCGCTGGTGCAGAGCGCGGAACGTCAGCGCGCCGGCGCCAAGGCCCGCCCGACGCCCACGGTCGAGGACCTGACGGGCCGCCCGGCCAGCCCGTTCGCCACCTGGGCCAGAGA
Source organism: Streptomyces sp. 2A115 (assembly GCF_052245575.1). NCBI lineage: Bacteria > Bacillati > Actinomycetota > Actinomycetes > Kitasatosporales > Streptomycetaceae > Streptomyces > Streptomyces sp. 2A115. Next base: position 65,340 of record NZ_JBQQCG010000029.1, read on the forward strand.
TCACGCGTCGGCCTTCACACCGGGAAGGGAACGGCTGCCGGAGGCGTGAGCCGAGGGGAGTGCGCGGTCCCTTCCCGTTCACTCCCCGCAACGAGCGTGACGGAACGTAACTCTCCGCTCGAAATGCCAAACCAAGTTGCCGGTTTTCAACGCCGCCCTCGGGGCCGCAGACCACGAGAGGTGCGGCTGTCGTGGGGGTGCGACCGCACGTGGCGAGACAGGTGGCCGGATCGATCAGGAATCGAGAAGCGCGGGTCGCGGGCCGCACCTAGCCTGACAGCCATGGACATCACCATTCACACGACCTTCCTCCCGCACGACGACCCGGACGCGTCCCTGGCCTTCTACCGCGACGCCCTCGGCTTCGAGGTCCGCAGCGACGTCGGACAGGGCAAGATGCGCTGGATCACGGTCGGCCCCGTCGGTCAGCCCGGCACGTCCATCCTCCTGGCGCCGCCGGCCGCCGACCCCGGGATCACCGAGGACGAGCGCCGCACCATCGCCGAGATGATGGCGAAGGGCACCTACGGCTGGATCCTGCTGGCCACCCGGGATCTCGACGGCACTTTCGAGAAGGTGCAGGCCGGCGACGTCGAGGTCGTCCAGGAGCCGACCGAGCAGCCGTACGGCATCCGCGACTGCGCCTTCCGCGATCCCGCGGGCAACCTGATCCGCATCCAGGAGCTTCGCTGAGCCGTCAGGTCATCGATGCGGCCATGACGGACGGCGTCGCGACCACCCCGCTTAGAGTGCGACGGCCGGCGTTTCAAGGCTGCAGTCCTGCCGACGTCGAGCAGTTGCTCGACCTGCTCGACCGGCCTGATCTGCTCGACCGGCCCTGCCGGTTCGTCGATTCCGGCAAGTCGGCCATCGCCATCGAGCACCTCGCTGCCTGCCTCGGCTTGCAACCCAGGTGCTCGCGGACATCGATGAAGGGACTTCGCTCATGTGTCACCCCTCGTGGGGGCGCGCACGCACCGGGGCGCAGCGACTGACAGACCTCGCGCGGCTGCGCCGTGTCCGCGACCGGATCGACCGGGAGTACGCGCAGCCGCTGGACGTGGAGGCGCTCGCCCGCGGTGTGAACATGTCGGCCGGGCACCTCAGCCGCCAGTTCCGGCTGGCCTACGGCGAGTCGCCGTACTCGTACCTGATGACGCGGCGCATCGAACGCGCGATGGCGCTGCTGCGCCGGGGCGACCTCAACGTCACCGAGGTCTGCTTCGCGGTCGGCTGCTCGTCGCTGGGCACCTTCAGCACCCGCTTCACCGAGCTGGTCGGTATGCCGCCCAGCGCCTACCGGCGCCAGGCGGCGCGCGCGACGGCGGGGATGCCGTCCTGCGTGGCGAAACAGGTGACCAGACCGGTCAGGAATCGAGAAGCGCCGGTCGCCGAGCCGCAACTGGCGTGATGGCCATGGCATCCATCGAAATGCGACTGGAGGAAGCATGACGGGCGCGCCGCCGCGTGGACTTGAGGAGAGGCTGCGGGACACTCGCGCGAAACTGGAGAGCGAGGTCGATCTCTGGCTCGCGACGTCGGGACCCCCGGACGGCGTTCACCTCATCCCGCTCTCGTATCTCTGGGACGGGACCGCGTTCCTCATCTCGACGCCGCGCGCCTCGGTCACCGGCCGCAACCTGCTGGCGGACGGCCGGGTGCGACTCAGCCTCGGGCCGACCCGCGATGTCGTGGTCGTCGACGGCATCGCCGAACCGGTGGACATCGCCGGCCTCGCCCCCAGGACGGGCGACGCGTTCGCGACCAAGACCGGTTTCGACCCGCGCGGGCTCGACGAGCCCTACCAGTACTTCCTGATCCGGCCGCGGCGCGTCCAGGCCTGGCGTGAGGCGAACGAGCTGCGGGGGCGCGATCTCATGCGCGACGGCCGCTGGCTCGGCTGACCGCGGCTCCGGAACACACGTTCCCGCTGTGTACCACCGGCCTGGTCCAGGCCGGACCTGAGCAGCGGTTCGACGCAGCTCCACACCTGCGAGCACGGTAGCGACGGATTCGCGTGCTGGTGCTGGTGCTCTACGCGTCAGGCGTCGCGAAGCGGCGGCGGGCGGCCTCGATGTGACCGAGGTACTGGTGAGTCCAGCCGCACATTCCATCGACCGTCGCTCGCAGGCCTTGGCCCGGCTCGGTGAGGGTGTATTCGACCCGGGGCGGGACGGTGGGGTACACGCTGCGCTCCACCAGGCCGTTGTGCTCCAGCATGCGCAGGTTCTGGGTGAGCATCTTGTGGCTGATGCCCTCGATCTCGTTCCGCAACTCACTGAAGCGCAGGGTGCGTTCACCGAGGGCCTCGATGATCAGGAACGCCCACTTGTTGGCGACGTCGGAGAAGATCTCCCGCGCCAAAGAGTCCGCGCGCCTCAGGTCCGCATCCTCGGGTGAATTGCTGAACTGCTTGGTAACCATAAGGTTCCCCAGTCACTGAAAAGTGCGTTCTTCCATGTCAGCGACCACTCTCTTACGGTTCCTGAGTAACCACAAGAGAGCGCGAGTGTCTTGGTCGGTTGGACGCGAGCCCACAGGCGCTCATGACAAGGAGGCAGACAGCATGGCCATCACCCTGGTGAACCCCGACGGATTGCCGAAGATCGATGTCTACCGGCAGGTGTCGATCGCGACCGGGTCGAAGCTGGTCTTCATCGCCGGGCAGGTCGCCTGGGACGCCGAGGGAGTCACGATCGGCGAAGGCGACCTCGCCGCCCAGGTCGAGCAGTCCTACCTCAACATCGGCACCGCCCTCGCCGAGGTGGGTGGCTCCTTCGACAACGTGGCGAAACTGACCTTCTACGTCGTCGACTGGACCCCCGACAAGATGCCACTGCTCCTGGAGGGCATCTCCCGGGCCGCTGCGAAGCTGGGGGTCACTCCGGTTGCGCCGGCCACGCTGATAGGCGTTGCGGCACTGGACGTCCCCGACCATCTGGTCGAGATCGAAGCCACCGCGATCCTCGACTGAGCAGCGGCGCTTCGCCCGATGAGCACCGAAGTGGCCAACTGCGGCATTCAGTGGTCAACTGCGGCATTCAGTGGTCAACTGGCGCGCACGGCTGGGTGACCGGGCGCTTGATCCATCCCCCAGCCACAGCCGGAGACCGACGGCACGGCTGACCCTCCGTAGCGGGAAGCCAGTAGCGCCTGGTCTGCCCGGGACAGGTGGGTAGAGGGACATAGGGGTGCCCGGGGCGAAGGCGAGGGCCCAGTCGACCGGCCCTCCAGCGGGGTTTCGCTGGGCGACGTCAGGCATCGATGCCGGGTGCGCCGGGGAAGCGGCAGGCCATACCGGTGATCGCCACCGGCTCGTGGAGGCTGCCTGCTGGTGTCGCCGGTTCATGGAAGGTCACGTGAGCCTTGGGCCGCGACGGACGGGGGTGGGAGGGCGGGCCGTGTGTTGACGTACTCCCGCTCCAGGCCGGAGGCGGTCGCACAGCGGGCGGAGGTCTGGGCGAGTTCCCGTTCGGACATCACCTCGCGCAGATCGCGGAACCCGTCGGGGGCCCGTTGGTGCACCTTGGTGACCGATTCGGGGCCCTGCCGACGGTAGTCGGCCTGCAGCCGGGTCATCGCGGGCCGACGCTCGCCCTCATAGCGGGCCAGGGCCTGCGGGATGTCGTCCGCGGTGGCCAGCGCGTGGGCCAGGACGCGGGCATCGATGATCGACTGAGTGGCCCCGTTCGACCCCATGGGATACATGGCGTGGGCCGCGTCGCCCAGCAGGGTCACGTTGCCGAACGTCCAGCGGGGCAGGGGGTCGCGATCCACCATCGGGTGCTGGTGGACGCGCCTGGCGCCGCCGAGCAGGGCGGGGATGTCGAGCCAGTCGAAGGCCCAGTCCCCGAAGTGCTCCAGGACGCGGGCCGTGGTCACGGTCCCGTGTCCCTCGTCGCGACGGGTCGGCCGGTCGCCGGTGGTTGCGGCCGGCCGGGCGGCCACCCAGTTGACCAGCACACGCGTGCCGGTCGGGTGCCGGGCGACCGGATACAGCGCGATCCGCCGGGTGCCGTCCCCGGTGACGATCATCGACTCGCCGGTGAGGAACGGCTCGGCCCAGGTCGTTCCGCGCCACACCACCATCCCGTTGCTCGGTGGCGGACCTTCCTCCGGGTAGAAGGAGGCGCGTACCGCGGAGCGAATCCCGTCGGCGCCGATCACCAGGTCGGCCCGGCCGGCCTTGACGGTGCCCGTGCCGGCCCGCACTGTCGTCACCGCGACCTGTGCGTCCGGCAGCGGTGAGCAGCCCACTACGCGTGTGCCGTTGACGATCGCGTCAGTGCCCAGCCGCTCGCGAACGGCCTGCGCCAGGACGGTCTGCAGATCGCCTCGGTGGATGGAGAGCTGGGGCCAGTGACAGCCGGCCGCACGTCCCCGGGGCTCCTGCCGGATGAGCCGGCCGTGTCTGCTGTAGAACCTCAACTCCCGGGTGATGACGGCTCGTTCGGCCAGCCGGTCGTAGAGGCCGAGTTCGGTGAGCTCCCGGACCGCGTTCGGGAGGATGTTCAGTCCGACTCCGAGGGGCCAGATCGTCGTCGCCGCCTCCACGATCCGGACATCGGTGAAGCCGGCCGCGTGCAGGCTCAGGGCGGCGCTGAGGCCGCCGATCCCACCGCCGGCTATCAGAATTCTCATGAGGCCGCCCGTCCAGTGGTTGAGGCCGCCCGTCCAGTGGCTGAGGCCACCCGTTCACCGGCGGTGTACGGCCTCCCGTCGTCGTTGACCGGTGCTGCGGCTCGGGCTCGGGCTTGGGCTCGGGCTTGGGCTCGGTTGGCGGGCGCGGACAACTTCCGCATGCTGGTGGTGTTCTCGCAGGTGAGGGTGGCCAACTCGTCGAGGAGTTCCAGGCTGCCGCCGCCACAGCCGAGTGGGTGCGGACGGACTTCCTCGGCGCAGGTCTCGCGCGCCACCGCCGGGTGCCGGCCGCGAAGGACCGGCATGTCCGCGATACCGAGCTCGGCCGCCACGTGGACGGCCTGTCCGGACCACGCGCCCGTCAGCACCGGCAGGGCGTGCGGGCGAGTCCGCTTCTGCTCCATGAGAGTCTCCAAAGGTGCGTCCAGGGTGTGCAGTCGGCGTAGTGGACACTCACCACGTGACCGGCAACGACTCCAGGGAACTGAGTTCCGCCCCCTCGGTGAAGCGCAACTCCTCGAGCCGTGCGGCCAGTCGCAGTCCGGGCAGGCGCTCCGCCAACAGCCCCAGGCCCACCTGGAGTTCGGCCTTTGCCAGATGAGCGCCGAGGCAGAAGTGCGGCCCGCCCCCGAACATCAGCTGCACCGAGCTGTTCCGGTCGAGGAGCACCTTGTCCGGTGCCTCGTACACGGCCTCATCACTCAAGGCCGAGCCCATCGCGATGACCACGGCCTGCCCCTTCTCGACCGTCCCGGACGGCAGCTCGACGTCCTCGGTCGCCAGGCGCAGCAGACGGAGGTCGCCCAGCGACCTGACGCGCAGCACCTCGTCGACCGCGGCCGGAACGAGCGCCGGGACGGCGGCGAGCCGACGCCACAGAAAGCGGTCGTCGCGCAACAGGGTGAGCACGCCCCGGCCGAGCACGTTCGACGTCGTGTGGGTCCCGGCCACGATGATCGACATCACGAGGTAGGCGAGTTCCGGTTCGCTCAACCTGTCCTCGCCGTCCCGGGCCGCGATCAGGTCGTCGATCAGATCGTTCCCCGGTGTCGCCCGCCGGGTGGCGAGCAGTTCGGCGATGTACCCGGCGAACTCCTCGATCCGTTCCTTTCGTTCTTCCGCGGTCATCCAGGCGGCCAGGGCGAAGGCGTTGCTCCAGCGCTCGAAGCGCTCCGTGTCGTGGTCCGGCACGCCGAGCAGCTTGCCGATGACGACGACGGCAGCGGAGTGCAGTACGCGTCGACGAGGTCGGCCGTCGGTCCGGCGGACTCGATACGGTCGATCAGGTCACTCGCGACTGCCCGTATCGTCGGTCTCCAGCGCTCTACGCGCCGCGGGGTGAATGCCGAGGCGACGATCCGGCGAATCCGCAGATGTTCCTCGCCGTCCTTGTTGAGCAGGGTCTCCGGGTCGTCGAGAAAGCTCGGGCCGACGGTGACCCGCGGCGAGCCCGGAGCGGTGAGGTCGTGGGACAGACGTACATCGGCGAGCGCGGCTGCCGCGTCGGCGTGGGTGACCAGCAGCACCGCGTCATGCCCGCTGGGCAGTCTCACCTGCCCGAAGGGACAGTGGGCGCGGCGTTCCGCGTATTCGGCAGGCAGCCCGGACAGCGGTCCCGGCGCGAAGGGATAAGCGGAGACTTCGTGGTACACAGCCATGACGTCGCCCTCCAGGCGTCGTGAGAGCAGAAGCGGGAACTTGCGCAGGCCGGCTTCTCCGGGCGCGTTCTGGCTGCCTCTTGATGTCACATGTCGCTGATGTCATTGAATTCATCGATGGGCTGAGGTCATTTGGGCCGAGGCGGGATCCCTCGAGCACAAGGGGAAGCAGCGCGTCGCAGGGCCGCGGCGAAACCTCCGGCCTCCACGTCGTCGTGGCAGGTGCCGCATGGGGCCCCGACAACTCTTCCAGAGCGCGGGGCACGTCGTAAGCGCGACACCTGCTCAACCAGTGCTCACATGTGCCCACCGCCGCTTGGCACCAGCGACGCCACAGAGGGGCCGCATGTGTGGTCGCGGTGCTCAGAAGGGCGGCGTGCACGAGCCGCTCGCCGGCATGCCGCGGAGCCGAAACTTGCCGAAACCGCAAGCATTTTGACCAGTCCGGCGGCGGTCAACGCACTCTGACGACATGAACGCTCAGATGACCGGGCCCTCGCGGGGCAGACGCTTCGACGTCGTCGTGGTGGGCGGCGGGGCAGCGGGTCCGAGCGCCGCTTTGACCTCGCGCCGAGCTCGTCCGTCCTGGACCAATCCGTCCGGGGCCCCGGAGGCGGCCGGTGTGTGGCCGGCGGGCAACGTCGCCAACCCCGCCGAGCAGGTGATCGGCGCCGCTGCCGCCGGCGTCAACGCGGCAGCGGCCATCAACGCCGACCGGGTGTCCGAGGACACCCGCCGGGCCGTGGTGCTGGCCGCCTCGATCGCCGAGGCACTCGGCCTCGATGGCCCCGAACCCTGGGACATCGAGGCCGCCGGCGCCTTCTGGGGGCCCGAATTCACCACCGGTGCCCTGGCCTCCAACAGCCGCGTCCGCACCACACGAGCCCGCGACATTCTCGGCTGGAAGCCCCGCCACGGCTCGGTCACCGAGTGGATCGCCGCGGACTTGACCTCGTGACCCCCGACGCGGGGCGTGTGAGTGACGGCACCACTGCCTCGTCCGTCAGTGGTGGTGTGTGCCGTACTCCTAGGAAGATCCCGGCCTTCTCCTGCCATCGAAAGCACGGCAAGTTCGCAGGTGAACGATCCGTCAACGGGGCTTCTGCCCTGACTGAGCAAGGAGGACGCGGTGACACGGACACCCTCGGAGACCACAGAGCAGCGCAGCGACCGGAAGGTCGTACTCGTCACGGGTGCCACGAGCGGCATCGGCGAAGGCATCGCCAGGCGGCTCGCCGCGGAAGGCCACCACGTCGTTGCCGGTGCGCGTCGAGAGGATCGGCTGACCAGCCTGGCGGAGAGCGTCCGGGCCGACGGCGGCAGCATCGAGGTACGTCGTCTCGATGTCACCGACCGGGCCGACGTGGCGAGGTTCGTCGACGAAACGGTCACTGCTCGGGGGCATATCGACGTGATCGTCAACAACGCCGGCGTCATGCCCCTGTCGCGCCTTGACTCACTGCTGGTGGACGAATGGGACTGGATGATCGATGTCAACGTCAAGGGCCTGCTGCACGGCATCGCCGCGGCCATGCCGCACTTCCAGCGGCAGAACAGCGGGCACTTCATCACCATCGCGTCGATCGGCGCCTACTCCGTGGTTCCCACGGCCGCCGTGTACTGCGCCACGAAGTACGCGGCCTGGGCGATCACGGAAGGGCTGCGGCAGGAGGCAGAGCCGTTCATCCGCGTCACCACCGTCTCACCCGGCGTCGTCGAGTCCGAACTGGCCGACACCATCACCGAACCGGAAGCCGCGGCGGCGATGAAGGCCTACCGCTCGGCGGCCGTCTCTCCCGATGCCATCGCTCGTGCGATCTCCTACGCGATCAGCCAGCCCGCGGATGTCGACGTCAACGAGTTGGTCATCCGGCCCGTGCGGCAGCGCCCGTAGCGTCGCGGCTGTTGGGCGGTCTGCGCCCGCAGGCCTCCGCATGCCGGCGCACGACGAGCACTCCGTACCGGTCGAAGCGGCGGCCGGTGAAGACGCCTGTGGCCGAGCGAGGCGACGAGTTCCCCGGTGGGCGGCACGGCGTCGACCACCGGCCCGAACGGTTGCGTGAAATACGGCATACCGACGCGCCTTCTCAACCCTTCGATGGGACCGATACGTGCGACGTAGGCTGTTCGGCCATGTACGGGTTCGGTTTGGCTATGAGGGACTCATGAACATGGGGGATGGTGGCTCTTTGGGCGACCTCGTGGTCGCGGCGCGGGACCGGGCTTTCGCCGGACGGGTGGCCGAGCGGGCCCTGTTCCGGTCCGCGCTGGACAGAGACCCCGGCTCTTCGCCCGTGCTCTATCTGCATGGGCCCGGCGGAATCGGCAAGTCCGCGCTGCTGAGACGGTTCGCTCTCGAGGCGCGGGAGGCGGGACGGCTGGTGGTCGAGGTGGACGGCCGCACGGTTCGCGCGACGCCTGAGGACTTCGAGCAGGCCGCGGGGAAGGAGGCCTGCGAGCCGGATTCGGTACTCCTGGTCGACACCTTCGAGCACTGCCAGGGGCTGGAGAACTGGTTATGGGAGCACTTCCTGCCGCGGCTGCCGCTGGGTGCGGTCGTGGTGGTCGCCGGACGCGCGGCCCCCGATCCGCGCTGGGTCGCGGACCCGGGCTGGGCGGACCTGATGCATGTGGTGCCGCTGCGGAACCTGGCGCGGGACGACGCCGCGGCCTTCCTGCGAGTACGCGGCGTTCCGGCCCGCGCACACCAAGCGCTGCTGTCCTTCACCGGCGGCAATCCCCTGGCCCTGTCCCTGGCCGCGGCGGTCGCCGTCCAGCACAAGGCGGACGGAACACCTCGGCCGGCCGACTGGTCACCGGGCCGGGACGTGATCGCGACGCTGCTGCCGCAACTCGTGGGCGAGCCACCCAGTCAGGCCCACCGCACGGCGCTGGAGGTGTGTGCCCAGGCCGAGGTCACCTCCGAGGCGCTGCTGCGGGCGATGATGGGCGAGCGTGCCGGCGAACTGTTCGCGTGGCTGCGCGCCCAGCCGTTCATCGAATCCACCACGGCCGGGCTCTTCCCGCACGATGTGGTGCGCGAGGTGCTGGCAGCTGATCTCCGCTGGCGTGACCCGGACGGTTTCGTCTCCCTGCGCCGACGAATGCACCGGTATCTGCTCGGCCGGGTCCGGGAGGTGCCCGCCGCGCAGATGCTCCAGGCGGTGCACTCCCTGGTGTACCTGGAACGGACCGCCGGGGTGATGACCGACGCCCTCGTGTGGCATCCCGACGGCGCGGTGCGGGAAATGCCCTGTGCTCCTGCCGACGAGAGCCGCGTGGTGGAGCTGGTGCATGAGATGGAGGGCGCCGAGTCCGCTGCGATCGCCCGCTTCTGGCTGGACCGGCAGCCCGAAGCGTTCAGTGTCTATCGCTCGGCCGGGGCCGATGACATCGTTGCCTGCTCGGCCTGGCTGCAGCTCAGCGAGCCGCAGGGGGAGGACGTCGATCCGGTGGTGGCCGCCGCCTGGACCCATGCACGGGCCGACAGGCCACTGCGAGCGGGCGAGCACATGGCCATCGCGCGGTTCCACGTGGACCCGCAGCAGTACCAGCGCCCCTCCGCGACCATGAACCTGGTGACGTGGCGGGTGATGGGGGAGATCATCCGGGCCGACCGTCTCGCATGGTCGTTCGTCGTGATGCGGGACGACGGCTTCTGGAACGGCTACTTCGAGGACAGCGACATGATGCCGACGGATGCCAGACCTGTGGTCGGTGATCACGGGTACCGGCTGTTCGCCCGCGACTGGCGTACCCAGTCCGCCATGGCGTGGGTGGCGGAGAGGAACGACGTTCTGCAGGAGGGGATGGCTACCGTCACGCCTCCGGCCGGTACGTCGCAGGAGCGGGAGGAACACCTCGTGCTGTCCCGGCCGGAGTTCGACGTGGCCGTACGGGAGGCCCTGCGTGCCCTGTGGTGGCCCAATGAGCTCGCGGCGAACCCCCTCAGCCGCGGTCGGCTGGTCGCGGAGACGGGCCGCAGCCTCCAAGCGGAGACGGGCCGCAGCCTCCAAGACGTCCTGCTGCGTGCCATCGACACCGTGCTGGAGGAGCGCGGTGGCGAGAAACGTCACCTCGTCATCATGACCACGTACAGCAAGGCCGCCCCCACCCAGGAAGCGGCGGCCAGGCGCCTCGGAATGTCCTTCAGCACCTACCGCCGGCATCTGACCGCCGCCGTGAAGCGCGTCACCGACGTCTTGTGGAGTCATGAACTGAGCGGAGCACCGATCACCGCCGGCCGGGACCGATCGGCGGAGCGGTGAGGCAGGCAACTCGGCCGCGGCCATCCCGCGTGAACCGTGTCGTGAACGAACTGGGCAAGGAGACGCTCGTGAGTGCCCATCCCCCGCCCCACGGCCAGCCGATGATCCGCGACGGGTCTCAGCGGACCGCGCTGAGCGTGCGACTGCGCACAGCGCGCAGAGGCGCCTTCGTCGGGCGGTCGCAGGAGCTGGAGATCTATCGGGCGGCGCTCGAAGGCAAGCCTGGGGCGCCCGCGGTGATGCATGTCCACGGGCCGGGTGGTGTGGGCAAATCCGCGCTGCTCCTGCGGTTCGCCGAGGAGGCGGAGGCTCGGGGACGCACGGTGATCCACCTCGACGGCCGGACTCTGCTTCCGATGCCTGCGGCCTTCGAGGAAGAGGCCGCCGACGTACTGATGAACTCCCGTACGGTGCTGCTGGTTGACGCGTTCGAACGAATTCAGGGTCTGGAGAGCTGGCTTCGGGAGGCATTTCTGCCACGGCTGCCGGAGGGCTGCGTCGTGGTACTCGCCGGGCGCGGACCGCTCGCCCTGCAGTGGCGAACGGATCCGGGATGGCGGGATGTTCTGCACAGCGTCGCCCTGCGCAATCTCAACCCTGAGGAAGCGGTGGCTCTGCTGGCCGCTCACGGTGTCGCGGCGGATCGGCGACCGGTGATCCTGTCCTTCGCCGGCGGGCATCCCCTCGCCCTGTCGCTGGCCGGCGGAATCCCCGACGTCGGCCTTCCCGACGTTGGCCTTCCCGACCCGGAACACCGGTGGATGCCTCCGCACGATGTCATCGGTGCGCTTCTCTCACGGATCGTGGACAACGTTCCTTCGCCGGTGCACCGACAGGCACTCGAGGTGTGCGCCCACGCACGTACGACCACCCAGAGCCTGCTGCGGGCGGCGCTGCCGGACGAAGATCCGGCACCGCTCTTCGACTGGCTGCGTGATCAGCCGTTCGTCGATTCCCGCCGGGACGGTCTCTTCCCGCATGACGTGGTTCGCGAAGCGCTCGACTCCGATCTGCGCTGGCGTGACCCGCAGGAATACGAGGCCATGCACCACCGGCTGCGGGCCCATCTCCTCGAACGGGCCCGCACAGCCGTGGGCAACGGCGTGCTGCCGGCCATGGAGGCGGTGAAATACCTGCACCGTGCGGGCGGCGTCACCCCCAGGTTCTTCGTCTTCAGCGGTGACGGCGGAGTGTTCGAGGACAGCCTGCGCCCCGGCGACGTACCAACCGTGCTGCGTCTGGCACGTGAGGCCGAAGGTCCGGCGGCCGCGGCCGCGGCGGAGTTCTGGCTGGACCGCCAACCTGAGGCGTTCCATGTCCACCGGGACTCCGCGACCGGTGACGCCGTCGCCTTCGTCGCCTGGCTGCGCCTGACCGAGCCCGCCGACGCGGAGCTGAAGGCCGACCCGGTGGTGGCAGCGGCCTGGCGGCACACACACCGACGTGGGCCGGTGCGCACGGGGGAGCACATCGCTCTCGCACGGTTCATGGTGCACCCGACGGCCTACCAGCGGCCTTCCCCGGTGATGGACTTGATGATGCACCGGGTACTCGCCGGGTTCATCGACGTCGACCGGCGCGCGTGGTCCTTCGTCGCTTTCGAGGACGCGGCCTTCTGGGAACCGTTGATGACCTACTCCGACCATCACGCTCTCCAGGACGAGGGCGAAGTGCCACTGGGCGACCGTTCCTGGACATTGTTCGCGCATGACTGGCGCAGCATGCCGATGGAAGCCTGGCTCGAATTCACGGCACAGGAAGAGCTGTTCGGGCCGCAGAGCCGCCGGGCAACGGTCGTGCCCGAGGTGACCGTGCTGTCCCGGCCCGAGTTCGACAGCGAGGTACGCGGCGCTCTGCGCATGTGGCACCGTACCGACGCACTGGCCAAAAGCCCTCTGATCCGCAGCCGCCTGGTGACCGACCAGAACTCCGACGACCCCGTGGAGGTCCTGCGGGAGAGGCTCACCGACGCCGTCGACCAGTTGAACGCGGATCCGCGCGATGCGCGACTGCACCGGGCCCTGGCCGCGACGTTCTTCCATGGCGCCACCTCGCAGGAACAGGCGGCGGAGCAGCTCCGCCTGCCGTTCAGCACCTACCGCAGGCACCTCAGCCGTGGGCTCGCACGCGTGGCCGACCGACTGTGGGAGCTGGAGCACGACGCGGGTGCGCCGGGAGCGAAGGCCGACTGAGCGCGTAGTGAACAACTAGCGGACAGAGAAAGGGCTGGTCCGGGCCTGGTCGGCGGCCGAGAGTGGAGCTGTATCCACCGTCCGCGCACCCACCGGATCCGGAGCGTGTGCGGACCATGTTCGCCCGAGGAGCACCATCGTGACGACGGCCCCAGCGCAGTCCACCACCATGCCCGCAGAACGGCCGCTCGGCGTGGCTGAGCACTTCATGTGGCTGATGAACCAGAACCGCCCCACCCACTCGGCCACCGCCATCGAGGTCGCGGGCCCCACCGAGGTCCATGAGTGGCGAACGGCGCTCAACACCCTCCAGCGCCGCCACGCCCTCCTCGGGGCCCGTATCCGCGACAGCGGCAACGGCCCCCGGCTCTCGTTCGGCCACGCCGCACAGATTCCGCTACGAGTGACCGACCTGGCGGCGACCGGGTGGCAACACGAACTGGCCACCGAAATGCGCCACAAAGTCGATGCGGCCGCGATGCCGCCCGTACGCGCCGTCCTGCTGCACAGCCCCGAACGGTGCGCGCTGGTTCTCGTCGCGCACCATGCGGTGGTCGACGGGCTGTCACAGGCATATCTCGTACGAGACCTGCTGACCCTCGTCAGCGGCGGGCGCGGCGACGGGGCGGCCGAAGGACCGGCGGAAGCGCATCCCGGACATCCGGTGGACCACTTCCTGGCTGGAGAGATCGCCGACGCGGCGGCGACCCTGCCCAGTGACATGGACATCCCGCTCTCCGACAGGCCCGGCGTCTACCGGACGCCCGACCCGGACGCCGAGCTCTCCATCGATGCCGCCACTCTGAGCCAGAGCCGGACAGCCGCACTGCGCGAACGCGCCCGAGCAGAAGGAACCACCGTGCACGGCGCTGTCGCCGCCGCGGCCCTGGGCGCGGCGGCCGAACTCAACGCGGACTGGTCGACCGTCCCGCTGCGGGTGCACTCGCCCCTCAGCCTGCGCGGACTCCTTCGCGCACCCGCACCGGCCGAGGGCATGGGCAACATCCTCGCCCCGGCCACCACCGCACAGGTCGGCAAGTGGAGCGACCCGTGGGAGGCGGCCCGGTCCTTCACCGACACCCTCGCCCCGTTCCGCGACAGGAGCGCACTGCTTCAGTCGCTCGCGCTGTGGACAGGCGTCCTGCAAAACCGCCCGGCCCCGGCCGACATGGCCGGTATGCTCGCGGCCGCCGCACCCCACGAGCTGCTGCTCACCAATCTCGGGGCCCTGCCCATCGCGACGTCCTACGGTTCGTTGACCCTCGAAAGCCTGTGGGGACCTTCGGTCCTCTTCGGATTCGAAGGAGAACAGACCCTTGGTTTGAGCACACTCGCCGGCACACTGCGCATTCTGCACACGAGCTTCAGGCCCGTGCCCGAGCTCCTGGAGTTGACCCGAGAGCGGCTGCTGTCAGCCATTGGTGGCACCGGCTGATCTCTTGACATCCCCTGACATCGGCTGACATCAGCGCGGTGCCCCAGTCGGCCTCGTCTCCGACCGCGTCCGACCGCGCACCGCGAAATGCCCGGACAACACTCAGATCGGTTATGGGCGGCTGTCCATGTGCGGCACGGATGCGCACCAGCAGCGCCCGCCGTCCCGTCCTGTTCCGCCTCCGACGCTCCGCGAGGTCGGCGCCGTCATCGTGGACGGTACGGCACAGCAAGTGCGCCTCCCGCTCGTTGAACCTGCGCCCGGCGGCGCACCCGCGCGCCCAGTCCCGCAGTCCGGTGTCGCGATCCGGGCCCGCGGCAGCCTGAACGGCGCGATCACGCGCACAGGCCACGGCTGCCGTGCCGCTTCCAGACCCTGCTCAGGCCTGTGTCTGTCCGAGTTCGTTCGCACTGGGAGTCATGTCCTGGGTGCCGATGACGGAGAGGAGTTGCAGCTGGGCGGCGCCTTCGGTGCCGGGCGGGGCGCTGAACCACAGCAGACGCTGGCGTCCGTCCTCGCTGAACAGGCTGTGGCAGTCCAGCTCGATGACGCCCAGCGTGGCGTGCACGATGCGTTTGTGGTCGGTCCGTCGGAGGGCGACGTCGTGGGTGTCCCACAGTCCGGCGAACTCCTGGTTGCGCCGTCGAAGCGCGGCCACCATCTGGGTCACTTCGGTGTCGCGGCCGCGCCGGGCGGCGACCGCCTGCAGGTCGGCGACGAAGACCCTGGAGTGGTACGGGTGGTCCTCGGCCGGGTAGAGGGTGCGGGCGTCGGGGTCGGTGAACCAGCGGTAGACGAAGCTTGCCGCGGGGCCGCGCGCCGCCGGGTGCCGGCCGACGAGCGCGACTGCCAGAGGGTTTTGGACGAGGGTCTCGTGCAGGTCGGTGATGACCTGGGCGGGAGTGGTGGTCAGCTGGTCCAGCAGACCGAGCAGGCCAGGCTGGACGTGCGCGGTCGGGCCGTGCGCGGCCGGGGGGACCATCCGGTCGGCGAGGTGGAACACGTGGTCGCGTTCGTCGCCGTCCAAACGCAGAGCCCGGGCCAGCGAGGCCAGCACCTGGGCGGAGGGCTGGGTGCCGCGTCCACGTTCCAACTCGGTGTAGTAGTCGGCGGACAGGCCCGCCAGTTGGGCGACCTCCTCGCGTCGCAGTCCGGGCACCCGGCGACGGGGACCAGTGGGCAGGCCGACGTCGGACGGGCGGATTCGGGCGCGCCGGGACTTCAGGAACGCGGCGAGTTCGGAGTGGTTCACGCTCCCTATCGTCACGCGCACCGGCGTTCTGAGCCAGGGGGTGGCAACCCCTGGGTAGAGACAGCCATGGCTGGCGCGGCGGCACCGGCCCACGCTGGAGACGCAAGCAGGGAGCAGCCGGTGACAACGCCGACGCCCCACGCCCCGATCCACCCGTCGTGGCATCCCCGCCTCTGGCATCGCTCAAAGGAGTCTCCATGTCCTCCCAAGAAACCGAGTCCTCCCAGGAAACCGCGGCGAGCCGCGGCGCGCTCAACCACCATGCGGACCAGCCCCGCGTCGCCATCGTCACCGGCGGCTCCCGCGGTATCGGCCGCGAGACGGTGAGTCGGCTGGCCGCCGACGGATTCGCCGTCGTGGTCGGTTACGCCGGCAATCGTGATCTGGCCGAGGCCGCCGTCAAGGAGGTCACCGCCGCCGGCGGCCGGGCCATCGCCGTCCAGGCCGACGTCGCCGACGAGCAGCAGGTGGCCGAGCTGTTCGCCACCGCCGAGTCCGAGTTCGGCGGCGTCGACGTGGTCGTCCACGCGGCCGGCCGACTGTACCTGGCCCCTGTCGCCGACCTGGACCTGACGGAGCTGGACGCGGTCCACCGAACCAACATCCGCGGGAGCTTCGTCGTCGCCCAGCAGTCCGCACGGAAGATCCGCAGCGGCGGGGCAATGGTCACCTTCTCAACTTCCGTAGTGGGCCTGGCCTTTCCCGGCTACGGCGCCTACAGCGCCAGCAAGGGTGCCATCGAGGCGCTCACGATGATCCTCGCCCGGGAGCTGCGCGGCCGGGACGTCACCGTCAACGCCGTCGCCCCCGGTCCAACGGCCACCGATCTGTTCCTCGAGGGCAAGGACGAGGAGACCATCGCCCGCTTGGCCGCCCAGGCCCCGCTGGAACGCCTCGGCACCCCCGCCGACATCGCCGAGGTCGTCGCCTTCCTCGCCTCACCGGCCGGCCACTGGGTCAACGGCCAGGTCGTCCGCGCCAACGGCGGCATCATCTGACCGACCACGGCGCCTTGGCCGTACGTATTCCGCACCTTTCCCCTCGCAAGGACCGCCATGTCCTCCGACACCACCGGGATCATCCTGGTGACCGGGGCCTCCAGTGACTTCGGCGCGCTGATCGCACGTGCTCTCGCCCGTGCCGACCACACGGTCCTCGCGGGAATCCGGCAGCCGGCCACCCGCAACACACGCGCCGTGGAAGACCTGATGCACTACGCCGCCGGCCGTAACGCCAACCTGCACGCCGTTGAACTCGACGTCATCTCCCCGACCTCCCGTACTTCACCGCGAAGGCGGCCACGGACGCCCTGGCCGTCGGCTAGGCCGCCGAAGTGCCGTGCTTCGTCATCGACACCGCGATCGACGTCCCCGGCGCCTTGACCTCCGGCAGCAACCGCTTCCTCCACACCGACGCACCCGCCGGCACCGACCGCGCGGCAGCCCACGACGAGAGCCACGGCCCCCTGCCGGCCGGACTCGACACGAGACTGGCCGCGCTCATCCCGCCGGAGCGGACGCCGCCCAAGTCGCCGATGCCGTCGTACGCCTGGTGGCCGTGCCCGCAGGCACCCGGCCGCTACGTACCCACATGGACCCCAGCCTTGACGGCGGCGAAGTCGTCTCCGCGGTCGCCGACCGTTCCCGTGCCGACTTCGTCCGCCGCGTCGGGCTGGACGACCTGCTCACCGCAGGCAGCACCCTGTAACCCCATCCCAGAAAAGAGAACCACCATGCCGTTCGCCAACTTCAAGGTCCCCGCCGGCACCCTCGACGAGAAGCAGAAGGAGAGAATCGTCACCCGCACCACCGAGCTCTACGTCGAGATCTACGGAGAGCGGGCCCGCGCCAACACCATGGTCCTGGTCGAGGAGGTCGCCGACGGTGGCTGGGGCATCGGAGGCAACGTCCTGACACTCGCCATGCTCGACCAATCGCCCGAGGCCTGACGCCTCCGGACCCGCAAGGCGGGCTCAGTCGGCACAGGCCGCCACCCGGTCGGGACCCGCCACCGGATCTCAGGGTCACCCCGCCCGCCCGCCTCAACAGGGCCAACGTCTCCCAGCGCCGGCCGCCCCGGCATCCTGCCGTCGGGAGACCGCCCCGCTGTGGAGAGGTACCGGCCTTCAGACGGACCTCAGCGGCCACAAGGAACCGAGGCATCCGCTCCGCACTGCATCAGATAGGCGGGCCCTCAGCGGGTCCCGGATCTCGGAGAGCCGGTGCTTGCTCTGATCGAGGACCTCGGGCAGGGAGTCGGCCAGGCTGGGACGGTAGTGATCGGTGGCTGCCGCGAGATCGCCCGGCCCGGCCCGCCGGCCCCCGTACAACTCGCAGTCGGCACACCGACCTGGCCGCGCGTCCACAACTGCTCTGCAGGTCCCAGCTCACATGCTGGTGATCCAGCCTGCGCCGACGACGACAAGTGGCCACGCAGCAGCCCCCAGCCAGAACACTCACGCGATCACTCACGCCGCGTTCAACGCCCCGGAACCCCTACCGTTCGGATCAATAACGCCACGCGAGGCCATGGCGGATCACAGAGCTCTGATGGCATGACATGAGCGAGATTTGACATTTCCGGTAGATATTCTCGGTGCTTTCGAAGTCTGAGCGGTGCTCTGATCGAAAAGTAAATCTCGCGAGGCGGGATTGATCGTCGCACCAGTAACCGCACCAGTAACTGTCCGCCGCCAGTCGGTCGTTTTTCACGGCTTCTCCACAACCCATACCGAGAGAGTGAGCGCACCATCACGCAGCGCACTCAATGAAAGATCGTGGATACTGGTTGAGCACTTTTCGAACATCGCATTGACTGTACGCGGCCCAATGATTCAGCGATGCTCGTAGTCATCGTCCACTATCTGTACTACGTCGGGTTTCCGAAATGCCCATCTCTCAGACCATTTATGGGTCGATAGGCTCTCGAGCGGCCGACTCAGGAGTGCCAGGTCCGGTCGACGTACTTTTCTCGATACAGCGGGATGAAACGGCAGCCTTGCTGCGCGATATGAGGAGTCAGCACATCATGCCGACGTTCCCCCAGCCGTGGGGATCGATCGACGCCTACCTTTCCCTGCTGCGCCGGCCGCGCCCCCTGGCGGTTCTGGATGTGCCGGACATCAGCCTGGTCCCTGACCTGCCGCAGCGCATTCACGTACTCAGCAGGCTGTCCGCCGTCGTCGTCCTGGTACCCGATGGCGCCGACTCGGTCTCCTTGCTGCGGGCCGGCGCCGCCAACGTACTGCCTCGACTCACGTCCCCCATGGAGTTGGCCAGCCGAATAGCTGCCGAGCGTCGCTGGCTGGCGGTGCTTCCCCCGCTTCATTACGCAAGCGACGCCCGCCGACGCCGGTCGCTCACACTGAACATAAAGCAGGGCTCCCAGGAGATTCTTCTGGAGCTCATCCAGGCTGCGAGGCATCCATGGTGCTGCCATGACCTGTGCCTTCTTCTTGGTGATGCACGGAATCCGCTCAGCCGACGCGCCCTGCAGGCCCGCATGACGCGCCTGACTCGCCGTATGACGGAGTGCGATATGTCATTCGCCATCACCAATCAGTGGGGTCGCACCACCTTCATCGGAGTGAACGATCGCTCGTAGGCATTCCTGCCG
Source organism: Streptomyces sp. 2A115 (assembly GCF_052245575.1). Classification (NCBI taxonomy): domain Bacteria; kingdom Bacillati; phylum Actinomycetota; class Actinomycetes; order Kitasatosporales; family Streptomycetaceae; genus Streptomyces; species Streptomyces sp. 2A115. The sequence goes on from NZ_JBQQCG010000029.1 coordinate 84,401, forward strand.
GAAACGCGCGAGCCGAAATGTGACAGCGCGTCAGCTGCGGGGGGCCTGACTCATGGTCATATACGTACCTGGACAGGTAACCCGGTGCTGTGGCCGGACAGGTTCGCCCGGTCGTGCCGCGACATCGCCGGCGGGCCCAATCGAAAGCGAGCCGTGGAGCCGGAGCGATACACCAGCCGGTTCTCGTCGACCGGCTGTTGGGCCCCTCGTCCGCCTCCGCCACGGCACCATCCGCGACGTACTGGCCTGCTTGGTTCGGCTTGGACCACTCCAGCACCGCACGCGCAATCGGTGAAGTACGTTCCGTTCTGGCGATGTGCGGCCGCACCGACGCGCCCGACGTACGCCTCCGCCCATTCGCCGAGGTCAGTGACCGAATCGATGCCGGCCCCCGCTGGTGATCACGACACTCGGCAGCATCGGTGACGTGCTCGCCGACGCCGAGCCAGAGAGGGAAGGCAGACGTCTGCCTGAACCTCGGTCTCCGGCTCACCTACGAGCCCGGAAAACAGCTCGTGCGGGTCGAGGCTCGCCTCGACCCGCACAAGTTGGGGATACGGTCTGTGTCCGAGGGGGGACTTGAACCCCCACGCCCGATAAAGGGCACTAGCACCTCAAGCTAGCGCGTCTGCCATTCCGCCACCCGGACCAGGTGTCTGTCGCGCGGGGTTCCCCTCGCGGCGACGGAGAAAACATTACCAGGCTTTCGAGGGCCCTCGATCACGGGTCGACGGCGTGTGAATCGCGTGTGACGAGCCGGGTCCGCCCTTGGGAAGGGGCGGCTCGGAGGGAGAGGATGAGAGGGACCACCAGCAGTGACCGTGGGAGGAAGCAGCGTGAGCGAGCCGGATACGAGCAGGAGGATCACGGGTGAGGACGAGGTCGTCGACCTCTGCCGCGAACTGATCCAGATCGACACCAGCAACTACGGAGACCACTCGGGGCCGGGAGAGCGCAAGGCCGCCGAGTACGTCGCCGAGAAGCTCGCCGAGGTGGGACTCGAACCTCAGATCTTCGAGTCGCACAAGGGTCGCGCCTCCACGGTGGCCAGGATCGAGGGGGAGGACCGTTCGCGGCCCGGGCTGCTCATCCACGGCCACACCGACGTCGTACCGGCCAACGCCCGGGACTGGACGCACGACCCGTTCTCCGGAGAGATCGCCGACGGCTGTGTGTGGGGCCGGGGCGCGGTCGACATGAAGGACATGGACGCGATGACCCTCGCGGTCGTACGCGACCGGCTGCGCAGCGGACGCAAACCGCCCCGGGACATCGTGCTGGCCTTCCTGGCGGACGAGGAGGCCGGCGGCAAGTTCGGTGCGAAGCACCTCGTCGACAAGCACCCGGATCTCTTCGAGGGTGTGACCGAGGCGATCGGCGAGGTCGGCGGGTTCTCCTTCACGGTCAACGAGAAGCTGCGGCTGTATCTCGTCGAGACGGCCCAGAAGGGCATGCACTGGATGAAGCTGACCGTGGACGGCACAGCCGGGCACGGTTCGATGATCCACCGGGACAACGCGATCACCGAGCTGTCCGAGGCCGTCGGGCGGCTCGGCCGCCACAGGTTCCCGGTGCGCGTGACCAAGACGCTGCGGCACTTCCTCGACGAACTCGGCGACGCGCTCGGCACCGAGCTCGACCCGGAGAACATGGACGAGACGCTCGCCAAGCTCGGCGGCATGGCCAAGCTCATCGGCGCCTCGCTGCAGAACACCGCCAACCCGACCCAGCTGGGCGCCGGTTACAAGGTCAACGTCATCCCGGGCCAGGCCACCGCGCACGTCGACGGCCGTTATCTGCCGGGCTACGAGGAGGAGTTCCTCGCCGACCTGGACCGGATCCTCGGCCCGAACGTGAAGCGCGAGGATGTGCACGCCGACAAGGCCCTGGAGACCACCTTCGACGGGGCTCTCGTGGACGCCATGCAGACCGCGCTGGTCGCAGAGGACCCGATCGCGCGGGCTGTGCCGTACATGCTCTCGGCCGGCACCGACGCGAAGTCCTTCGATGATCTCGGTATCCGCTGCTTCGGCTTCGCGCCGCTGAAGCTGCCGCCGGAGCTGGACTTCGCCGGGATGTTCCACGGTGTGGACGAGCGGGTGCCGGTCGATGCCCTGAAGTTCGGTGTGCGGGTACTCGACCGCTTCATCGAGGCGTCCTGAGGCACCTTGGACAGCGACCGGACGGCGATACCAGCAACCAAGTGTCCTGAATTAGGCCGCTGAAACGAAACTCCAATAATCGCCAGCGCGTACGGAGTCGACTGAGAAGGGTGAATGCGCTCATAGGCTCGTAGCTCTATTACTCCCTCCTCGTTACTGATGATGTGATCCGCGGCTGGGATCGCATTGCCAACTAGGAGGAATAATGATCAAGAAGGTCGTCGCTGCTGCGGCTGCCACTGGTGGCCTCGTTCTCGCTGGTGCGGGAATCGCTGCTGCCGACGCCGGTGCTCAGGGTGCTGCCGTGCACTCGCCCGGCGTGCTTTCGGGCAACGTCGTTCAGGCGCCGATTCACGTGCCGGTGAACGTCTGCGGCAACACGATCTCTGTGGTCGGGCTGCTGAACCCTGCCTTTGGCAACACCTGCACCAACGCCTGACGTTGTGCCTCGTCTCATGAGGATCTGAACCCTGTGAGGATCTGAACCCACATGAGGTTCGGACCCCGTGAGGGTCTGAGTCCGCGGCCCCGGAGTGCGCGCCATGCGCTCCGGGGCCGCCGACATTCCGCATTCCGCGCACGCGCATTCGGGCGCGTGCGCGTTCCCGAAGCTACAAGGCTTACAAGGCAGGGAAAAGCTATGCGACAGGTCACCCGCAAAGGCCTGATGACCGTGGCGGCCGCGAGCGGCGTCCTGGCAGCGACCGGCGGATACGCGCACGCCGCCTCGGGGGCGCACGGCTCCGCTTCGGACTCCCCGGGCGTGCTCTCGGGGAACTCGGTGCAGGCGCCGGTGGACGTGCCGGTCAACGTCTGCGGCAACACCGTGAACGTGGTCGGGCTGCTCAACCCGGCGATGGGCAACAGCTGTACCGACGAGAGCGGTGGCTCCGGCACCGGTAAGCCGTCGTCCGGCGGTGGATCGCAGGTCGGCGGACACACCGGTGACTCGCCCGGCGTGGGCTCCGGCAACCACGTGCAGATCCCGGTGGACGTGCCGGTCAACGTCTGCGGCAACAGCGTCTCCGTGGGCGGCGTCGGCAACGCGGCCACGGGCAACGACTGCGGGAACACCTCGGGAGGGCACGAGACGACGCCTCCTGGGTACGGGGAGCCGAATCCTCCCGGTCAGCCCGGTCGGCCGGGCGACCCCGAGGAGCCGGGCAAGCCAGGGGTGCCCGGTACGCCGGGACAGCCGGGTGAGCCTGGTGAGCCGGGTCAGCCGCCGTCTTCCGGCGGCGAGGGCCCGGGCGCCTCGAACCCGAACCATCCGGGCACCCAGGTCGTCACGCAGCCCAGGGGCACCTCGCAGCTCGCGCAGACCGGCAGCGACCTGCCGCTCGGCCTCGCACTGCCGGTGGGCGCGGGCGCGCTGCTGGTGGGCGCCGTGCTCTACCGCAAGGCACGTGCCTCGGCGTGAAGCGACGCATGACACGGTGACGCATGACACGGTAATGAACGTCATGACACGGTAATGAACGTCATGGCGCGATAAACGCCCCAGTGGTCGGTGAAACGGAGCGGGCCCCGCGAGTGCGGGGCCCGCTCCGTTTCAGCCGTCCTGAGTCACCACGTGGCGCGCACCTGGCGGATGATCCGTCGGCGCAGCCGCACTCTGCGGCTGCCGTCGGGGTGCAGGCTGAGGCGGTCCAACTCCCAGTGTCCGTACTCCGCATGGTCGGTCAGCAGGCGTGTGGTCTCCTTGCGGGAGACCCCGCGCGGAACGTACACGTCGACAAATTCGTATTCCGGCATCGCATCTATTGTGCGTGCGGAGGCCGTGTACGGATAGCGTCTGCACTATGTCTGATGCTGCGCAGCCCACCGCTGCCGAGGTACGCGCCGCCGCCGAGGCGGTCAAGGCTGCGCTCGACCGCCACCTGGCGGCGGTCGAGCGCAGGTCGGGTGAAGACGATCCGGCCGTCTACGAGGCGTTCAACGAGCTGGCCGCGGCCGCCGAGGAGTACGACGAGCTCCTCTACGACCGCTATGACGAGGTCACTCCCTTCGAGATCCCGGGTACGGACGACACACTGCCGCCGTATACGGGGCCGGAGGAGCCCAACGCGCTGAGCGTGCTGATCCGCCGGGACTACGTGGTGGTCGAGCCGCAGCGGCTGCTGGCGCAGGCCCAGCGGGTGGAGGCCGTGGAGGAATCCGGGGCCGTGGCCGAGGGGTTCGACGCGGCGGCGCGCACCGTGCACGGTGCGCTGGGCGTCCTCTTCGGCGAATTCGAACCCGACGAGATCGCCTCCCGGCACAAGGAGTTCGGCCTGGAGGAGGGCGACTCCACGCTGTGGGTCACCGCCGCGGACGAACCGGCTGACCCCGGCGAGTGGCTGGAGGCCCCGTTCGACGACGCCGATTCCCACCGGATCGTGTGCCGCTTCGACGTCAGCGCCGTCTTCGACGACGAGACCGGGGACGACCTCGAGGACGACGGGGAAGACGCGGAAGACGTGGCGGACGGAGCCGAGGAACTGGAGTCGTTGGACGCGGATCGCTGAGGTTCGTGCGGGTGGCGGTCACCGGGCCTGTGGGCCGGGTGACCGCCACTGGCGTGTTCGGGCGTCGGCCTCGGCGGGGGCGAGGGCATGGCGGCAGCGTGTCTGCGAGGCCGGCGGGCTTGCTCGCAGGCTGCCCGGTGGCGGTGGCGGTGGCGGTGGCGGTGGCGGTGGCGGTGGCGGTGGCGGTCGCGGCCGGAGGCCTGGGCCCGCCCTCGGCCCAGCACTCCGGACACGCCCACCGCCCGGTCTCCAGGGCCGCTCGCTGCCGGCGCTCCTTCCGGCCCTCAGCCGGACGCCGGGACCTGGGCCTTGAGCAGAGCCGGCAAACGGGTGGTGCGGGGCTTGGCCGAGACCTCCGCCACCGCGCGCGGCAGCGCCTGCTCCACTCCGTGGACCACCGAGAGGTGGTGCTCGGCACGGCCGAAGGCCGTGTAGACCCAGGGCCTGGTGAGCGCCTGCGCGGCGTCGCCGGGCAGTACCACGACCGCGGCGGACCAGCGCATTCCGACCGCCTGGTGCGCGGTGAGCGCCCAGCCGTGACGCACGGTCTGCTCCACCCGCTCCTTCGGTACGACGACCGGGGCGCCCGCGCACTCCAGATGCAGCCCCTCGGCGTCGGCCTTCACCACGTGGCCCGGCACCGTCCGGCCCAGCGCCGGAGCGTAGGCGATCCGGTCGCCCGGGTCGAAGCCCCCGAAGCGGCCGGGGCCCGGGTTGAGCCGCTCCTTCAACGCGGCGTTGAGCGCGCGGGTGCCCGCCGCGCCGCCGTGGCCCGGAGTGATCACCTGGGTCTGCTCGGCGGGGATCCCGATCGCTCGCGGCACCGAGTCCGCGACCAGTTGCACGGTGCGGTGGACCGCCTCTCCGGCGTCCCGCACCGGGACGATCACGACTTCCTTGCCGGGGGCCGCGACCTGGTTCAGCTCGCCCACGCCGACTCCCGAGACCAGCTCGCCGACGGGGCCGGGGTCGGGTGTCCGTGAGGCGATCTGCGGGCACGCCCGCGCGGCGAGCAGATCCGCGAAGACCCGCCCGGGCCCCGCCGACCACAGCACACCGGGGTCCCCGCTCAGCACGAGCCGGGCCCCGTCGGGGAGCGACTCGGCCAGCATCGCCGCGCTCTCCACGTCCAGCTGCGGCGCGTCGAGCACGACCAGCAGGTCCGTCCTGAGCATGCCGTCCGTGTCTCGTCCCGGCCCTTCGGAGCCGGACAGCAGCCCGGAGACGGTGGCCACGGCTTCGTGGCCCTCGTGGCCCCGGCCGTCCACGACGGCGCCCTCGGTCGCTCCGGCGCCGGGGTGCCCAGGCGCGGCGCGGCGCGCTTCGGCCGGGGAGCCCGGTCCCGTGCCCGCGTCCGCACCGTGGCCGGGTGCCGACGACGGCCCGGTACCCGTGGCTCCGGGGCGCGTTCCCTCCGCGGCGGCGAGCAGCGCGGCGAAGCGGCGGCGGCCGTCCGGGCTGTGCGTGGCGGCGCACACCCGAAGACCGAGAGCCCGGGCGGCGGCGACCAGGGCCGCCGGTTCCGCGCGGGACGCCTCGCCGCCGGTGTGCAGGACGAGGCCGTGGCCCGCGACGGCGCGGATCAGTTCGGCGGCGGAGCCGGTCGCGGCCGGCTCCCAGTCCATGGCCGAACCGTCCTCCTTGGGCGGCGAGTTGACCACCCGGGCGAGCCCGTCGGCGAGGCTCTCCTCGGCGAGTGCGTATCGCTCCAGGCCGATGAGGACGCGGACCGGGCGTTCCTGCTCGCCCTCCTCGCTCTCTTCCCCGTCCTCGGACTGGCGGGGAGCCAGGGGCGTGCCGGGCTCGTCCAGCGCGTCCTGGAAGACCAGGGCGTCACCCTCGGCGAGAGCGCTCTGCACGGCGGCATCCGGGTCCGGCACCGAGCGCTGCGCGAGTGCGGCATGCAGCGCCTGGGCCTCCAGGGCGGTGTGCCCGGCCAGGGCCGCCTGCTCGAGGAGCCATACGGTGACCGCACGGCCCCGCCGCTCGTCGTCCGGCCCGCACTCCGCGCCGAGCAGCGCCCGGGCGAAACCGTCGGCCTGCTCGGGCCGCACCCCCGGCACGCGCAGCAACTGCCAGGGGTCCGCGCGGAGTTGTCCGTCCGCTCCTTCGCCGAGGGCCGCGGCGACCTGCGGCGCGAGCGTGTCGGGAGCGCCGCCCTCGACGAGCACGGCCCGTACGCTGTCGACGGCCTCGGGGGCCACTGACGCGTCGGCGCCGGAGGGCACGGGCTGCTGAGGCCGCCGCACCGGCTCGGGTGCGGGCCTGCGGGGGCCCGGGTCCGGCTCGCCGAAGACGCTCGCCGGGGGCTTCTCTCCGCTCTCCACCGCCCGTACGGCCGCGAGCAGGTCGGCCGCCTTTCCGCTCAACCGCGCCCCGCTCCGAACCGGCGCGGCCTTCTCGGCCTTCCGCTGTTCGATCCGCTCCCGCAACTCCCGCTGCGCGGCCAACTCGGCCGCGGCCTCGGACAACTCGCCCGCGTCCGCACCGGCCGTGCCGCCTTCGGTGGTACCGCCGTCCGCGCCTGAATCGGTCGTGTCGCCCTCGGCCGTGTCGCCACCCGCCTCCTCGCCGCCGGTCGTGCCGTCTGCGGCAGCGAGCCCTTCCGCCTCCGGTGCCGCGTCCGTACCGCTGCCCGGCCCGTCCTCGGCTCCGTTGTCACCGGGCTCGGCAGGATCCTCCTCAGGGGCGTGGCTTCCGCCAGCGGCACCGTCGACGGTCGAGCCCCCGCCCGTACTCGTACTCGGCGAGGCGACCGCTTCGCCCTCGGCACCGGGCCGAGCCCCGACCCCAGGCTCCCGGGGCTCGGGGCCGGCGCTCGGCGTCCCCGGCTCGGCTTCCTCTGCGGCGGGCGGCTCCGTGGTCACAGCGTGCTCCAGTTGTGATCGGGATAGTGGTGCACGGGCGCTGACACGTCGTCGAGCGCTCGGCAGATCTCGTCAGGAAGACTAAGGGTCTCCACTGACAACGCGGCCGTGAGCTGCGCCGCGTTACGCGCGCCGATGATGGGGGCGGCCACCCCGGGCCGGTCGCGGACCCATGCGAGGGCCACCTGGAGCGGGGTTACCGCGAGCCCGTCCGCCGCGGTCGCCACCGCGTCCACGATGCGGCTCGCCGGGTCGTCCAGATACGGCGCGACGAAGGGCGCCAGGTCTTCCGACGCGCCCCGGGAGTCCGAAGGCGTCGCATGCCGGTACTTGCCCGTCAGCACGCCCCGGCCCAGCGGAGACGACGGGAGCAGGCCTATGCCGAGGTCCAGCGCCGCGGGCAGCACCTCACGCTCGATGCCGCGCTGCAGCAGCGAGTACTCCATCTGCGTACTGGACAGCCGGGTCCGTACGCCGGGCGCGGCGAGCTGCCAGGTCGCCGCTTTGGCGAGCTGCCAGCCGCAGAAGTTGGACACCCCCGCATACCGGGCGCGGCCGCTGTTGACCGCGAGGTCGAGAGCTTGGAGGGTCTCCTCCAGCGGAGCCTCGGGGTCGAAGGCGTGGATCTGCCACAGGTCCACGTAGTCCGTGCCGAGCCGCGCCAGCGAGGCGTCGAGCGCGGACAGCAGATGCCCGCGCGAACCGTCGAAGCGCCGGTCCGGATCCGGCACGCTGCCCGCCTTGGTCGAGATCACCAGGTCCCGGCGCGGCACCAGCCCCTCCATGAGCTGCCCGAGCAGATACTCGGCCTCCCCGCCCCCGTACACGTCGGCCGTGTCGACGAGCGTCCCGCCCGCCTCCCAGAACGCCTTCAACAGGTCCGCGGCGTCATGCTCGTCGGTGTCCCGGCCCCATGTGAGGGTGCCGAGTCCGATCCGGGACACGCGCAGGCCGGTACGGCCGAGATGCCTCTGCTCCATGTGGGCTGAGATTACTGGCCATAAGTCGGAACGTGGGGGCCCTGTGGACAACCAGGATCGCGTCAGCCCGAACTCGTCACTGCCGCTGTGCCCATCCGCGCGCTAGGGTTCGCCGCAAGGGACGTTACTGATCAGTAAGGGGATTCGGCCATGCAGCTCGGGATCAACCTCGGCTACTGGGGCGCCGGAATGGACGCCGACAATCTCGCCGTGGCCAAGGAGGCCGACCGCCTGGGCTACGCGGTCTGCTGGGCCGCCGAGGCATACGGATCGGACGCGGCCACCGTGCTGACATGGGTCGCCGCCCAGACCGAGCGCATCGACGTCGGCTCGGCCATCTTCCAGATTCCGGCCCGCCAGCCGGCGATGACCGCGATGACGGCCGCGACGCTCGACTCGCTCTCCGGCGGCCGCTTCCGCCTCGGTCTCGGCGTCTCCGGGCCGCAGGTCTCCGAGGGCTGGTACGGCGTCAAGTTCGACAAGCCGCTGGCCCGCACCCGTGAGTACGTCGAGATCGTGCGTAAGGCGATGACCCGCGAGCGCCTGTCGTACGAGGGCGAGCACTGGACGCTGCCGCTGCCGGGCGGGCCGGGCAAGCCGATCAAGCTGACCGTGCACCCGGAGCGCGAGCGCATCCCCCTCTACATCGCCGCGATCGGTCCGAAGAACCTGGAGCAGACCGGCGAGATCGCCGACGGTGCCCTGCTGATCTTCCCCTCGGCCGACCACCTCGAGGACACCGCGATCAAGCACCTGCGTGCGGGCCGCGAGAAGGCCGGCAAGACCATGGACGGCTTCGACGTCTGCCCGACGCTGCCGCTGGCGCTGGGCCCCAAGGAAGGGGACAGGGACGTATCCGCCCTGGCCGACAACTTCCGCCCCTACACCGCGCTCTACGTGGGCGGCATGGGCAGCCGCAAGCAGAACTTCTACAACCAGCTCGCGCAGCGCATGGGCTACGAGAAGGAGGCCGCCGAGATCCAGGACAAGTACCTGGCCGGCGACAAGAAGGGCGCGGCCGCCGCCATTCCCCAGCAGCTCATCGACCAGACCACGCTGCTCGGTTCCGTGGACCGCATCGCGGACCGGATGAAGGCCTACGCGGCCGCGGGGGTCACCACGCTGACGCTGGCCCCGGCGGGCTTCACACTGGACGAGCGGATCGCCTCGCTCCGGGCCGGTTCCGACGCCCTGGAGCGGGCCGGACTCGCGTAACACGGCGTACGACGGGCGGGAGAGGTTCTGCGGCCGTGGTGGGGGCTCGGGGGTCTTCCCCGCCACGGCCGTCACGGGGAACAACGCGCCACGGCCCCCTTGGTTACGCGCCTCACAGTCCCTCCGCGTCCTCCGTTCGGCGGATTTGTCCGACACAGATGTTGCCGCACCCCTGGTACCGCATTTGACTCGTTCTTTGCGGAGTCCTGCATGGAGGTGGCAGTCATGCTTTCGGCCAAGAGTCTTTTCCAGGAGATCCTCGACAACGACGACTCGTTCCAGCTCTTCTGCTCCATCGCCGCAAGCGGGGAGTCACAGGGAGGCTGGGAGAACGCGCGGATCGCGGCCCTCGTCCCGGACAGCGAACGCGCACTCGCACCCAAGATCACCCGGCACGGCGCGGACGAGGACAAGCACGGGCGGATCTTCAACGCCCTCCTGAAGAAGCGTGGACTGAAGCCGGTCGAAGTCCCGTCCGAGACCGACTACACGATGATCCTGGAGCGTCACGGCATCGGGCTCGCGCACGACAAACTCAAGAGCGACGAGCCGCTCACCGTGCAGGACATCGTCACGTACCTTTCCCACAGCAGGGTCACCGAGCAGCGTGCCGCGGACCAGATGGTCATGCTGCGCAAGGACTTCGGGGACCACCCGGAGATCGGCAAGGCCGTGCGGATGATCTCCAACGACGAGGACAACCACCTCGCCTACTGCCACGAGGAACTGCTGCGCTTCGCGTACGCGGGACACGGCCGCGCCATCCAGCGGACCCTGCGCGAGTGCGCGCTAGCCGAGATCCGGATCTACCGGGACGTCAGTCTCGCCGTCATGGACCACATGGGTCGTATCCTCGGCTGGCCGAAGGCCAAGGCATCGGTGCTCGCCGCGGGCATCCACGCCGTGTACGCGTACGAGCGTCTCGTCGGCTGGCGGCGGATGGTCTCGCTGAAGATGCCGGAGCGGCGCGACGCCCTGGGCGGGCCGACGACGGAACCGGAGTTCGCATAGGCAGGCGCCACGCGCGCGTGGAGCATTCGTACGGGCACACACGCGTGGAGCGCGAAAAGCAGCCGCCTACAGCCAGCCGCGGTGCTTGAAGAGCCGGAACAGCAGGATCTCCAACACGGCCATCACGAGCACCACCGTCGGGTAGCCCCACAGCCAGTGCAGCTCCGGCATGTGGTCGAAGTTCATGCCGTAGATCCCCGCGATCATCGTGGGGACCGCGGCCATGGCCGCCCACGCTGAGATCTTCCGCATGTCGTCGTTCTGCCGCACGCTGATCTGCGCCAGATGCGCCGACAGGACGTCCGAGACCAGCCGGTCCAGGCCTTCCACGGACTCGTTCACCCGGGTCAGGTGGTCGCTGACGTCACGGAAGAACGGCTGGGCCTTGTTGTCGACGAACGGCACGCCGGGGCTGTAGACACCCGAGCCGGCGAGCCGGATCAGCGGGGCGCCCAGCGGGCCCGTGGCCCTGCGGAACTCCAGGATCTGCCGTTTGAAGGTGTAGATCCGGGACGCGGTGTGCCGTGAGCCGCCGCTGTCCGGCGAGAAGACCTCCGCCTCCGCCTCCTCCAGGTCGTTCTGGAGCTCGGTCACCACCTCCAGGTAGTGGTCGACCGTGGCGTCGGCGATGGAGTAGAGCGCCGCCGTCGGGCCCAGGCGCAGCATCTCCGGATCCTGCTCCAGGCGGCGCCGCACGGCCGTGAGGGGCGAGCCCTCGCCGTGCCGCACGGTCACCACGAAGGAGTCGCCGAGGAAGATCATGAGCTCCCCGGAGGAGACGGTGTCGCTGTCCGGTTCGTACGTCACGGGCTTGAGGACCGCGAACAGGGAGTCGTCGTACACCTCGAGCTTGGGCCGCTGGTGTGCCTTGAGGGCGTCCTCGACGGCCAGTGGATGCAGACCGAACTCCTCGGTGACGAGGTCGAACTCCTTCCCCGTGGGTTCGTACAGTCCGATCCACACGAACGCGTCCACCGAGGTACGTGCCTCGTCCAGGGCGTCGGAGAGGTCGGAGGGACCCTCCGTCCGGTGTCCGTCGCGGTAGATGGCACAGTCGACGATCACGGAGCGTATTCTCCCGTCGCTCGGGCCGTGACGCACTCCGGCCACCGCCCAGGCCCTGTCGCCGCACGCCCGGCTGCCCCGCGACGACACCCCCTCGGGCCCTTCTGATGGATCTCCGCGGCGTCGCGACGCCCGGCACGCTCCCCCACAGCCTTAAGGACGTGGGAGGTGGCCCCACTCGCCGCACCGCGCGAAAGCCCAAGTAGCTCCTCCACCACGCTCGGCGTCGCTCGCGCGGGGGGACCCCCATCGAGGACTTCCGCCCGGCACGACGAGAGCACGCACCGAACGCCGCTCCTTTTCCCACGGAGATCCATCAGAAGGGCCCTAGGCTGGGCCGCATGCCCACCTTGATCCTTGTCCGGCACGGACGTTCCACCGCCAACACCGCGGGACTGCTCGCCGGGTGGACACCCGGTGTCGCCCTCGACGAGCGCGGGGCCGCGCAGGCCGCCGCGCTGCCCGCGCGTCTCGCCGAACTGCCGATCTCCGAGGTCGTCACCAGCCCACTGCAGCGCTGCCAGGAAACGATTCAGCCGCTCCTCGACGCCCGGCCCGAACTGCGCCCGCACACCGACGAGCGCATCGGTGAGTGCCACTACGGAGACTGGTCCGGCCGCAAACTCGCCGAGCTGATGGACGAGCCGCTGATGGAGGTCGTCCAGGCGCATCCGTCCGCCGCCGCGTTCCCCGGAGGGGAGTCGATGCGGGCCATGCAGACGCGGGCCGCCGAGGCGGTGCGCGAGTGGAACGCGCGCGTGGAGCGCGATCACGGCGGCGACGCCGTATACCTCATGTGCTCGCACGGCGATGTCATCAAGTCCCTCGTCGCGGACGCGCTCGGACTTCATCTGGACCTCTTCCAGCGGATCTCCGTAGAACCGTGTTCCATCACCGCGATCCGTTACACCCGGCTGCGGCCCTTTCTCGTACGCCTCGGGGACACCGGCGATTTCGCGTCCCTCGCGCCGCGCGAGGAGCCCCCCGGCGAGGACGCCACGGTCGGGGGCAGTGCGGGCGCACCGTGATCGTCGGCCGCAGTAGGGTGAAGCGGTCGAAGCAGCGCAGTAGTTGTCAGCAGCAGACGCGAGTCATGGCGGATGCAATCGATCCAATGGAGACAGGACGTGTCCCGTCAGGTGTTCCTCTACGACCCACCGGACCGTTTCGTGGCCGGTACGGTCGGACTGCCCGGGCGCCGGACCTTCTTCCTGCAGGCCATCGCCGGCCCCCGGGTGACCAGCGTGGCCCTGGAGAAGACGCAGGTGGCGGCACTCGCCGAGCGGATGGAAGAGCTTCTCGACGAGGTCGTGCGGCGTACCGGGGGCAGCGCTCCCGTTCCGGCGATGGCCCCGGCGGAGGTCTCCGACACCGACCCTCTCGACACCCCCGTGGAGGAGGAGTTCCGGGTCGGCACCATGGCGCTCGCCTGGGACGGTGACGAGCAGCGCATGATCGTCGAGGCGCAGGCGCTCGTGGAGCTGGACGCCGACTCGGAGGAGGACCTCGCGGCCGCCGAGGAAAGGCTCCTGCAGGACGAGGAGAACGGACCGCCGATGCTGCGGGTCCGCCTCACCGGCGCGCAGGCCCGCGCCTTCGCCAAGCGCGCCCTCGACGTCGTCAACGCCGGCCGGCCGCCCTGCCCGCTGTGCAGTCTCCCGCTCGACCCGGAAGGACACGTATGTCCGCGCCAGAACGGATACCGCCGCGAAGCGTGACCAACGCCGAGCTGCTCACCGAGGGCGAGCTGACGGTGCGCGGACAGATCCGCGAGGCCTCCAACGCGGTGCTGCTCTGCGACGTGTCGTACGAGGGGCGGAAGTCGTCCTGCGTCTACAAGCCGGTCGCCGGTGAGCGACCGCTGTGGGATTTCCCCGACGGCACGCTGGCGCAGCGGGAGGTCGCGGCGTACGAGGTGTCCGAGGCGACCGGCTGGGGGCTCGTCCCGACGACGGTCCTGCGCGACGGCCCGTACGGCGAGGGCATGTGCCAGCTGTGGATCGAGCCGATGCCCGACGGCGCGGAGCTGCTCGCGCTGGTCGACGGCGAGGAGCCCGGTGAGGGCTGGAAGGCCGTCGCGTTCGCCGAGGTCGGCGAGGGGCGGACGGCGCTGCTCGTGCACGCCGACGACGAGCGGCTGCGCCGGATGGCGGTGCTCGACGCGGTGATCAACAACGCGGACCGCAAGGGCGGGCATCTGCTGCCGGCACCCGAGGGCCGGCTCTACGGGATCGACCACGGGGTCACCTTCAACGTCGAGAACAAGCTGCGGACCCTGCTGTGGGGCTGGGCGGGGGAGAAGCTCACCCCCGAGGCGCTAGGGGTCCTGGAAGGCCTCAGGGACGCCCTGGGCGGCGCGCTGGGCCTGCGGCTGGTGAAGCTGATCACGGAGGCCGAAGTGGACGCCACGCGCGCGCGTGTGGCCCGTCTGCTGCAGTCCGGACGGCACCCGGAGCCCTCGGGGGAGTGGCCCGCGATCCCCTGGCCGCCCGTATAGCGGGTGGAGCACACTTCGGTCGCGTATGCAATAGCGCCTTCCCGGCCGTAAGGCCTGGTCCGGTTCGTATACGGAACCTCCGTCCGGTTAGGCTCGAGACATGTATGCCTGGCCCGCTTCTGAGGTCCCCGCCCTGCCCGGCGAGGGCCGCGACCTCCGGATCCACGACACCGCGACCGGTGGTCTTGTCACTCTCGACCCCGGTCCCGTCGCCCGTATCTACGTCTGCGGGATCACTCCGTACGACGCGACCCACCTGGGTCACGCGGCGACCTACAACGCGTTCGACCTCGTGCAGCGCGTGTGGCTCGACACCAAGCGGCAGGTTCACTACGTCCAGAACGTGACGGACGTCGACGATCCGCTCCTGGAGCGCGCCGCGCGGGACAACGTCGACTGGGTCGGCCTCGCCGAGAAGGAGACCGCCCTCTTCCGCGAGGACATGACCGCCCTGCGGATGCTGCCGCCGCGGCACTACATCGGCGCCGTCGAGGCCATACCCGGGATCGTCCCGCTGGTCGAGCGGCTCCGGGACGCCGGGGCCGCGTACGAGCTCGAGGGCGATGTCTACTTCTCCGTCGAGGCGGACCCGCACTTCGGCCGGGTGTCCAACCTGGACGCCGCGGCGATGCGGCTGCTGTCCGCCGAGCGCGGCGGCGACCCGGACCGCCCGGGCAAGAAGAACCCACTCGACCCGATGCTGTGGATGGCCGCCCGCGAGGGCGAGCCGAGCTGGGACGGCGGTTCACTCGGGCAGGGCCGGCCCGGCTGGCACATCGAGTGCGTCGCGATCGCGCTCGACCACCTGGGCATGACCTTCGACGTGCAGGGCGGCGGCTCCGACCTCGCCTTCCCGCACCACGAGATGGGTGCCTCCCACGCGCAGGCGCTGACCGGCGAGTTCCCCATGGCCAAGGCGTACGTGCACGCCGGCATGGTGGCTCTCCACGGCGAGAAGATGTCCAAGTCCAAGGGCAACCTGGTCTTCGTGTCGACGCTCCGCCGCGACGGGGTCGACCCGGCGGCCATCCGGCTCGCGCTGCTCTCGCACCACTACCGGGCCGACTGGGAGTGGACCGACCAGGTGCTCCAGGACGCCCTCGCGCGCCTCGACCGCTGGCGGGCCGCCGTGTCGCGGCCCGACGGCCCGCCCGCCGAGGCACTCGTCGACGAGATCCGCGAGGCCCTCGCGAACGACCTGGACGCGCCGGCCGCGCTCGCGGCCGTCGACCGCTGGGCCGTGCGGCAACACACCGAGGGCGGTACGGACGAGGGCGCCCCCGGCGTCGTGTCGCGTGCCGTGGACGCCCTGTTGGGCGTGGCCCTGTGAGACAGCGGGACCTCCCCGGTACCTGAGAGAATCGGTACTTCACAGAATGGGGCGCTTCCTCCGCGCGGAGGAAGCGCCCCATCCGTTCGTTCACGTGCGAGTCAGAGCCTCTGGATCCGGACGCTCCGCAGGACGTTCGGAGACTGGGTGTCCCAGATGCCCACCACCTGGTGGCCGAACGCGAAGGCCTCCTGGATCTGGTCGTGAGCCTGCGGGGTCGGGTTGTTGAGGACCCGGAACTGGTTGTTGATGCGCAGGAAGATCTGCCTCGGCTGCCCCTGGAGCGGGTGGACGATGTCGATGTAGCCGTTCGCCACACCGGAGGTGAGTGCCTGCGCCGAGACCTGCTGGACCACCTGCTGGAGCGCGGCCTGCGAGACCTGCGCGAGCTGCTGCTGCGCCTGCTGCTCGACCTGCTGAGCCTGCTCGTCCTGCTGCTGTTGCTGGCCGAACTGCTGTTGCTGGCCGAACTGCTGTTGCTGCCGGCCGAGCTGCTGGAGCAGTTGCTGGTACGGCTGCTGCTGGCCGAGCTGCTGGAGCTGCTCGAGCGAACCGGGCATGCCCTGCTGGCCGAACGGCTGCTGTTGCTGGTACGGCTGCTGCTGGCCGAAGGGCTGCTGCATCTGCTGGCCGAACGGCTGCATCTGCTGGCTCGGCTGGCCCTGCTGACCTTGCGGTCCGAAAGGCTGCTGGCCCTGCTGGCCGTACGGCTGTTGCTGCTGATACGGCGAGGTGCCCGGGAACTGCTGTCCTTGCTGTCCCTGTTGGCTCATCTGCGGGGTGGTGCTCATGCGGGTGCCACCTTCCCTCAATGGTTGAGCAGTGGTTGGTCTCGTCAGCCCGTGACGACCAGGCCGACGATCTCGTCGTCCGAGAACCAGACGCGAACGTCGGGCCGTCCGCCCGCGAAAGCGGCGTGCACGGCCTGGCGGATCTCGGGCGACGGGTGGTTCAGACTCCGCCAGTCGCCGGCCACGAACAGCCGGAGCCTGGGCGGGAGTTCACGCGGATACGGCAGCAGCTCGTCCCAGTACCGCTCGGCCTGGCCCGAGCCGACCGCCTCCGGCAGCAGATGTGCGACCGCCGCCTTGATGTCGGGCCGGTTGCCGATCCGCTGCGACGCAGGCCGGCCCGGCGCGTCCTGCTGCGGGGAGCCCGTGACCCGCAGCACCTTGCGCGCCCGCTCCGGGGACATCGGCTCCTGGCCGGCCGCCTTGAGCATGCCTTGCAGCGCGGCCAGGGCGCCGACCACCACCGGGGAGGCGGAGGAGGTCCCGGAGAAGGTGTCCGTGAACCAGGCGATCTCCTCGGCGCCGCCCTGCAGATCGCCGGGCCGGTCCCAGAAGCCGCCGGTCGTGGTGACCTCGCGGCCCCAGCCCTGCGCGTCCACGCGCGCACCGTAGTTGGAGAACGCCAGGCGGGAGCGGTCCGGGCCGTGGTCGCGGCCGTGCGTGCCGGGCGGCGGAGCGCCCGCGCCGACCAGGATCGCGCCGGAGGACTGGTTGGACGGGTTGAAGGGGTTGCGCCACCACTCGGGGAACTCGTCGGGGCGGCGCTCGTACACCGCGTCGTCGAGCGACTCGCCGCCGTTGCCCGCGGCCTCCACCACGAGCACGCCCTTGGCGGTCGCGTACCGGATGGCCGCGAAGTCGTCCGGCCACCATTCCAGCGCGATGTAGCCTTGCTGGTCGTCGCGCACCTCGAAGTCCAGCCGCGGTCCCGGGCGGTGCAGTTCGATCAGGATGATGTCGCCCGTGTTCAGCCGCTCGGCCGCCGCGTGGATCGCGGCCGCGGTGCCGATGCCCTGGAAGGACGCGGCCGCGGTCACGGTGTCCGGCACGATGCCGGTGATCCCGTACTCGTTGCGGTCGCCGCCGATCACGCCGATGACGGCGGTGCCGTGATTGCGCCAGGCCAGGTCCTGGATCGGGGTGCCGACGACGACGCCCGCGAGCTTGGCGGCCAGATCCTCGTGGCCCAGCTGCCAGGCCCCCTCCACGTCGATCACGGTGACGCCCTGGCCGGACCCGCCGGGACGCTGCCAGGCCCAATGGGCGTCCACCCCCTCCGGCGCGGGACGCAGATAGCCCTGGCGGCTGGTGAAGTCGGGCGTGACCGGGGCGCCTTCCTTACGCTGCTTGTCGTCGGTGCGCTGGCCGACGGACCCCAGCGAGGCCGGCATGGCACCCGGCTTCACATACGCCGTGTCGATCTCCGGCAGTGCGGCGATCCGTGACCGCAGCTCCTGGGCTCGCGTGTCGACCCCGCGGACCCGGTAGAAGAGCTCGAGGTCCGGCAGCGTCTCGGCGCCCGAGCCCGGGGGCTGCGCCGCGGACTGCAACCGCTCCTCGCTGCCGAACAGCGGTTCCAGGGCGAGTTGTTCGTCGCTGAGGAACATGTTGAGCGCCGACACGTCGGCGCCGGCCGCCGAACGGATCCCCTCGGCCCCGGCACGCAGCCGGGCCTCGGGCCGTGCGACGACGATCAGCTCCTGCTCGGCTCCTCGATAGCTGAATCCCGCTCCGTCGGGCCCCGGCCCGGACGCTCCCGGGCCCTGCGCCGGCTGTACCTGGTCGGTCATCGCGTGCCGCTCCCTTCGGTCCGTGCGGGATGCTGAATCTGAAGTTGTGTGCCTCGATCTGTGTCGATCTGTGTCGAGTCGATCTGTGTCGAGCTGTGCCGATCCATTTCTGTTCTGTTTCCTCGGACCGCGCCTTCGGGGCACACCCTGCTCCTCCCGAGCCGACTCGTCCAGCCCCGAGTTGGTCAACTGCGTTTGAAAACAAGTTGAATGGGGAACCCTGTGCAATCCGTCCGGAAAACGATGTCACGCCACAATCCGGCCAGACGCTGTCGAGATGCTGTCGGTCAGCCACCGGGGGCTGTGGGGAAAGCCGGCATGTGATGGGCTGGCGGGGCCAGTTGACCGTTGGACCGGCCAACTACCGGTCCCTTCCAGGAAGGACACCAAAGTGGCACCCACGCACGGTTCCTTCGCACGTAGTCTCAGCCGCCGAAGAGTGCTCACGGCCGGTGCCGCGACCGCGGGCGCCGCGCTGCTCGGATCACCGGCCGGCGCGTCCGCACAGTCCGGAAAGCAGTCCGGAAACCCCTGGCCCACCACGATCCCGCTGCCCGACGGCTTCCGCCCGGAGGGCATCGCGATCGGCGGCGGCCCGTACGCCTACCTGGGGTCGCTCGGCAACGGCTCGATCTACCGAGCCGATCTGCGAACCGGACAGGGCGGCATCATTTCGGCAGGCCCCGGTACACCGTCCGTCGGGCTCAAACTCGACGACCGGGGGCGGCTGTTCGTCGCGGGGCGCGGTGAGGGTGCGCGAGTGGTGGACGTACGCTCGGGCGCGATTCTCGCCTCGTACGTACTGGCCACCGGAACTCCGACCTTCGCCAACGACGTGCTCCTGACCCGCCGCGCGGCCTGGTTCACCGACTCGTACAGGCCCGCGCTCTACGCCCTGCCGCTGGGCCGCGATGGCGCGCTGCCCGGGCCGGGCGAGGTCGTACGGCTCACGCTGGGCGGTGACTGGAGCCAGGTGCCCGGCGAGGTCGTGAACGCCAACGGGATCGCGCCCACTCCGGACGGCTCGGCGCTCCTCGTCGTGCAGTCCGGCGTCGGCCTGTTGCACCGCGTCGACCCGAAGACCGGCGTGACCGAGGTGGTCGACCTCGGGGACGCGGCCCCGCTCACCAACGGCGACGGGCTGCTGCTGACCGGACGGACGCTGTACGTCGTGCAGAACCGGCAGAACGCGATCGATGTCTTCCGGGTCGCACCCGACGGGCGCAGCGGCACCTTCCTGCGGCGCCTGACCGCCCCGGGCTTCGACGTGCCGACCACTGTGGCCGCGTACCGGGACCGGCTCTATCTGCCCAACGCCCGCTTCACCACGACGCCGACACCGGAGACGACGTACTCCGTGGTGTCGGTGGAGAAGCACTGACGGGTGTCCGACGAATCAGCGAATCAGGGGCGGTGCGCGGCGTGTGCACCGCCTCTGGCGGTTCAGTCCTCCGACGGGTCGTCCGGAGCCGGGTCGTTCGGAGTCTGATCGTCCGGGGTCGGGTCGTTCGGAGCCGGATCGGCGTCGACATCCGAGGGATCGGACCGCTGCGGCTTCGGCGGCCGGGCGCGGCCGCCCGGGTTGTCACGGAGGTACGTGGCCGGGTCGCCGCTCTCCGTGGCGTGGCCGCCGGGCGGAGTCGCCGGACCGCCGCCGTCCCGTCTGCGCAGATAGCGCTCGAACTCGCGGGCGATCGCGTCACCGGACGCCTCGGGCAGCTCGGCGGTGTCCCGGGCCTCCTCCAGCGTCTGCACGTACTCGGCGACCTCGCTGTCCTCGGCCGCCAACTGGTCGACGCCCAGCTGCCAGGCCCGCGCGTCCTCGGGCAGCTCGCCCAGCGGGATCCGCATGTCGATGAGGTCCTCCAGGCGGTTCAGGAGGGCCAGCGTCGCCTTCGGGTTCGGCGGCTGCGAGACGTAGTGCGGGACGGCCGCCCACAGCGACACCGCTGGTACGCCCGCGTGCGTGCACGCCTCCTGGAGGATGCCGACGATGCCCGTGGGGCCCTCGTACTTGGTCTCCTCCAGGTCCATGGTGCGGGCCAGGTCCGAGTCGGACGTGACTCCGCTGACCGGGACCGGCCGCGTGTGCGGGGTGTCACCGAGCAGGGCGCCCAGGATCACCACCAGCTCCACGCCCAGCTCATGCGCGAAGCCCAGGATCTCGTTGCAGAACGAGCGCCAGCGCATCGACGGCTCGATGCCCCGCACCAGCACCAGGTCGCGCGGCTTGTCCCCGCCGACCCGGACCACCGACAACCTTGTCGTCGGCCAGGTGATCTTGCGTACGCCGCCGTCCAGCCACACGGTGGGCCGGTTCACCTGGAAGTCGTAGTAGTCCTCGGCGTCGAGCGCCGCGAAGACCTCGCCCTTCCATTCCCTGTCCAGATGCGCGACCGCGGTGGAGGCGGCGTCGCCGGCGTCGTTCCAGCCCTCGAACGCGGCCACCATGACCGGGTCGACCAGCTCGGGAACCCCCTCGAGCTCGATCACCCAGCGCCTCCTTCCGACGTGCCCTCGCGTACGCCCCAACCTTACGGCTTGCGCGGGGGGCGCCCGCAGCCCCCTTGCGTGGGGGAGTGACCGGATGACTGCCCCGTTCGCCACCTCGGAACACCCCGCAGTCATCCGAGCTGTCCCGGGCCGACCTCGACCGTGAGCTTGAGCCTTGTGGACAAGGTGGCGTTATACGTCGGATGACCGCCAGAGGTCCGGCGTCCCCGGCCGAGCGAGGGGAGGGGGCTAGCACGCAGGCGACCCTCACCGGCGGGGCCGCCGAGCAGGTCGGGGCGGTGCTGATCGGCATTCAAGGCTGCTTCGCCCAGCTCTGGGGTTCGACGCGGGTGTGGGGCGGGGAGGCCGCCGGCGACTTCTTCGGGCCCTGCGTCGTCGGTCTGATCCCCGCCTGCCGACGGGCCTGGCGATCGGTATCCGCCAGGCAGCCTGGAGCTGGTACACGGTCGCCCGCTGCTACCTCTCCTCCGGGCCGGCCTCCCCCGCGACGTCGTGATCTTCCTCGCGGACGCCCACGAACACCACGGCGTCCTGCGGCAGGTCGGCGCCTCCACCGGTTCCGCCACATCGAGTTGCGGCACCATCCGGCCTCACGTGGAACGGCAGTTCACAGTGTCGACCGCAGCCACTGCTCCACGCTCGCGATGTGCACCGTCGCCCACGAGCGCGCCGCCTCCGCGTCCCGGTCGCGCAGCGCGGTGAGGATCGCGCGGTGCTCGTGCAGGGTGCGGCTGACCGCGTCCTCCTGGGTCAGGCC
This sequence comes from Streptomyces sp. 2A115, assembly GCF_052245575.1. Lineage (NCBI taxonomy): Bacteria > Bacillati > Actinomycetota > Actinomycetes > Kitasatosporales > Streptomycetaceae > Streptomyces > Streptomyces sp. 2A115. The sequence continues at coordinate 105,887 of NZ_JBQQCG010000029.1, forward strand.
GCGCCAGATGCGGGCGCGGGTCGTGGGCCCGGAGAGGCCGTCGAGGAGGGAGCAGAGCACCGAGTTGCCGGAGCTCTGCACGATGCCGCGGTGGAACTCCAGGTCGCAGGCGACGAGCTCCTCCACCGAGGGGGCGGTGCCCAGCGCGTCCAACTGGGCGGTCAGCGCGTCGACTTGCTGCTCGCTGATGCGCGAGGCGGCCATCGCCGTCGCGGCGGGTTCCAGGATGCGGCGCACCGCGAGGAATTCCAGGACCGTGTCGTCGCGGTGGAAGTCGACGACGAAACTCAGCGCCTCCAGGAGGAGCTGCGGGTCCAGGCTCGTGACGTACGTGCCGTCGCCCTGTCGGACGTCCAGGATGCGGATGAGGGACAGGGCCCGCACCGCCTCCCGCAGGGAGTTGCGGGACAGGCCCAGGTCGGCGGCGAGCTCGCTCTCCTTGGGAAGCCTGTCGCCGGGGCGCAGCGCGCCGGAGACGATCATGCCCTTGATCTTCTCGATCGCCTCATCGGTGACTGCCATGGCGGGCCTCCCTGTCGCTCAGACATCCGATGTCTGGGCTCATTATGCGGGCAAGAAGCACGTCAGAGCGCCGATGATACGGGGATCGGGTGCGCTGTACCGGTGCGCGGACCCGTCGCCCGTACGCGCCGGATCGTCACATCGTCCGCGTCCGAACGTCAAAGGGTATGTGGATACGGTGAGTTCGGGTGACGACCGAGGTTCGGACGGTGACAATCCGTCCATGGACACACTACGGGGCGGTGGGGGCGGACGGGACGAGTGGAGGCCACCGTCCGAAGTGCGCAACAACGTGCCGGACAGCACGGTCGAGTACCTCGTCATGGCCGGGCACATCCACGGCGACCTCGTCGTCAACCTGCCGCCCCCGCGTGAGCCCGCGGACAGCGCGGCCGAGGAGCTGGCCCGCGCCGTACGCGCCCAGTGGTCGGCCGAGGTGGCCGCCTGGGAACTCGGCGACACCGAGGCCCCGCTCGCGGTGCGCCGGCTCGCCCGCCGGCGCGCGTCGGCCGCGCACGACACCGGCCCGCGCCCCGTGCGCGGCGACCGGCTCGGTGACGTCGCGGACGCCCTGCCAGGGCTCGACGTGCGCCGGCTCCTCGTGCTCGGCGGCCCCGGCTCCGGCAAGTCGACCCTGCTCGCCATGACCGTCGTGCTGCTCGCCGGGCGGCACCTGGGCGACGTGACCGCCGCTGCACGTCCGCGACATCATGCCCGCGGATGTCGTCGAGGCCTTCGTCCGCTTCTCCGGCGGCCGCTGGCAGGGCTGAGGAACGTACGCCGAAGGGGCGGCTCCCCGCGTGGCAGCCGCCCCTAGACCAAGGCCGTACGCCTACCCCTCGCCTACTCCTTGTCGAGCAGGTCCTGCACCTTGTCCCGCACCTCGTCCGTCGCGAGCCCGCGGATCGTCAGCGTCGTACGGCGGCGCAGCACGTCGTCCGCCGTCTCGGCCCACTCGTTGTCGCGGGCGTAGACGACCTGCGCCCAGATCTCCGGGGCGTCCGGGTGGACGCGCTCGGCCAGCTCCGGGTTGTCGTTGGCGAGGCGCGCGATGTCGAAGGCGAGCGAGCCGTAGTGGGTGGCCAGGTGCCTGGCGGTGTCCGCCCCCATACGCGGGCCGGACGCCGCACCGTCGACCAGGAGCCGGTGGGCGACCGCGCGCGGGTTGGCGACACCCGGCAGCGGCAGCTTCTTCGGCAGCTCCGAGATGGGCTCGAAGTCCTCGCCGAGCGGATGACCCGGCAGCGCCTCCAGCTTCTTCATGACCGTACGGCCGATGTGCCGGAAGGTCGTCCACTTGCCGCCCGCGACGGACAGCATGCCGCCCCGGCCTTCCGTGACGACCGTCTCCCGCTTGGCCTTCGACGTGTCGCCAGGTCCGCCGGGCAGCACCCGCAGCCCCGCGAAGGAGTACGTGATCAGGTCACGCGACAGCTGCTGGTCGCGGATCGAGAACGCGGCCTCGTCCAGGATCTGGGCTATGTCCTTCTCGTTGACCGCGACGTCCGCCGGGTCGCCCTCGTACTCCTCGTCGGTCGTGCCGAGCAGCAGCATGTCCTCCCACGGGAGGGCGAAGGTGATGCGGTACTTGTCGATGGGGGTCGCCAGCGCCGCCTTCCAGGGCGAGGTGCGCTTGAGGACCAGGTGCGCGCCCTTCGACAGGCGGATCGACGGAGCCGCGTCGGGGTTCTCCATCTTGCGCAGGTGGTCGATCCAGGGGCCGGTGGCGTTGAGGACGAGGCGCGCGTTCACGCCGAACTCCTCGCCGTTCGTGCGGTCCTTGAGGTCCGCGCCGGTGACCCGGCCCTTGGTGAAGCGCAGCCCTGTGACCTCGGCGTGGTTCAGCACGACGGCACCCGACGCGACGGCCGCGCGGACCGTCATCAGGGCCATCCGGGAGTCGTTCATCTGGTCGTCGCCGTAGACGGCCACGGCCTTGAGGTTGTCCGTACGCAGCTCGGGCACGTCCTGCGCCGCCTTCGACGGGCTCAGCAGATGCCCCACGCCGTCGCCGAACGCGGACAGCGCGGAGTAGGCGAAGACGCCCGCGCCGAGCTTCGCCGCGCCGTGCGGCCCGCCCTTGTACACGGGGAGGTAGAACGTGAGCGGATTCGCCAGGTGGGGGGCCACCTGGCGGGAGACCGCACGGCGCTCGAAGTGGTTCTCCGCCACCAGCTTCACCGCGCCGGTCTGCAGATAGCGCAGACCGCCGTGGAGCAGCTTGGAGGAGGCGGAGGAGGTCGCGCCGGCGAAGTCGCCGGCGTCGACCAGGGCCACCCGCAGGCCCGACTGTGCGGCATGCCAGGCGGTGGAGATGCCCAGAATCCCGCCACCGATCACCAGGAGGTCGTATGTCGCCTTGGACAGCTGCTCCCGGGTCTCGGCGCGGCTCACTGCTTTCGAATAGAACGCAGCTGAGCCGTTGGCCGGGCGCGTCCCGAGAGCCGGGACACTCTGCAGGGTGGTCATTGCGTCTTACTCCTCGTCAGAGTTCTCATCGAGCCAGCCCATGGACCGCTCGACGGCCTTGAGCCAGCTCTTGTACTCACGGTCGCGGGTCTCCGCGGCCATGTTGGGGGTCCACTCGGCGGCCCGGCGCCAGTTGGCGCGCAGGTCTTCGGTGTTGGTCCAGAAGCCCACGGCGAGACCGGCGGCGTAGGCGGCGCCGAGGCAGGTGGTCTCGGCGACCATCGGGCGCACCACGGGGGCGTCCAGGACGTCGGCCAGGGTCTGCATCAGCAGGTTGTTGGAGGTCATGCCGCCGTCGACCTTGAGGGCCGTGAGCTCGACGCCGGAGTCCTTCGTCATGGCGTCGCTGATCTCACGGGTCTGCCAGGCGGTGGCCTCCAGGACGGCACGCGCGATGTGCGCCTTGGTGACGTACCGGGTCAGACCGGTGATCACACCGCGGGCGTCCGGGCGCCAGTACGGGGCGAACAGACCGGAGAACGCCGGGACGAAGTACGCGCCGCCGTTGTCGTCGACCGACGACGCGAGCGTCTCGATCTCGGCGGCGGACTTGATCAGGCCCATCTGGTCGCGCATCCACTGCACCAGCGCGCCGGTGACGGCGATCGAGCCTTCCAGGGCGTAGACCGGCTTCTGGTCGCCGATCTGATATCCGACGGTGGTCAGCAGGCCGCTGTACGAGTTGATGACCTTGTCGCCGGTGTTCATCAGCATGAATGTGCCGGTGCCGTACGTGGACTTGGCCTCGCCCTCGGCGAAACAGGTCTGGCCGAACAGTGCCGCCTGCTGGTCGCCGAGCGCCGAGGCGACCGGGATGCCGCCGAGCAGGTCGCCCAGCTTGCCGCCGGTGACCTCGCCGTACACCTCGGCGGATGAGCGGATCTCGGGGAGCATCGCCAGCGGGACGCCGATGGACTCGGCGATCTTCTCGTCCCACTGCATGGAGTGCAGGTTCATGAGGAGGGTGCGGGAGGCGTTGGTCACGTCGGTGACGTGCCGGCCGCCGTTGACACCGCCCGTCAGGTTCCAGATGACCCAGGAGTCCATGGTCCCGAAGAGGATGTCGCCGGCCTCGGCGCGCTCGCGCAGGCCCTCGACGTTGTCCAGCAGCCAGCGGGCCTTCGGGCCGGCGAAGTAGGAGGCCAGCGGGAGGCCGGTCTCGCGGCGGAAGCGGTCCTGGCCGACGTTGCGGCCGAGCTCCTTGCACAGTGCGTCGGTGCGGGTGTCCTGCCAGACGATGGCGTTGTGGACGGGCTCACCGGTGTTCTTGTCCCAGAGCAGCGTGGTCTCGCGCTGGTTGGTGATGCCGATGGCCTTGATGTCGTCGCGGGTGATGCCGGCCTTCTCGATGGCGCTGGCGACGACTTCCTGGACGTTGGTCCAGATCTCGGTGGCGTTGTGCTCGACCCAGCCCGGCTTCGGGAAGATCTGCTCGTGCTCCTTCTGGTCGACGGAGACGATGCGGCCGTCCCGGTCGAAGACGATGCAGCGGCTGGACGTGGTGCCCTGGTCGATGGCGGCGATGAAGGGTCCCGCGCCGTGGGAATGCGTTCCGGCGGTGTGCGCGTCGGTCACGGTGTGCTCCTGAAGGTCCGTGGGTGTCCGTGGATAAGGGGCTGGCTTACGGCGTATTGCTCTCGGCTCCGAGCCGATGTACCGCACTGGGCGGACTTACGGCTCCGAGCGGACGTACGGCTCTAAGCAAAAGCGACGTTGTAGATGCCTGCGGCGATCGCTCCGCCGATCAGCGGACCGGCGACCGGGATCCAGGCGTAGCTCCAGTCGGAACCACCCTTGTTGGGCAGGGGCAGCAGGGCGTGCACGATGCGCGGGCCGAGGTCACGGGCCGGGTTGATCGCGTATCCCGTCGGACCACCGAGCGAGAGGCCGATGCTGACGACCACGAGGGCGGTGATCAGCGCACCAAGGGTGCCGAGACCCTTGCCGCTGTCGTTCAGCCCCTGCGTGAGGATGGCGAGCACCAGCACCACCGTGCCGATGATCTCCGTGGCGAGGTTCTGCCACGCGATCCGGATCTCAGGACCTGTGGAGAAGATGCCGAGCACCGGGCCCGCCTGGGCCTCCCGCGCTTCCACGGACTTGGTGTCCTGCGCGCCCGGACCGCCGACGATCTCGCGGTCGGTGAGGTGCGCGTGGAACTGCCCGTAGTACGCGATCCACGTGAGCGCCGCGCCGATCATGGCGCCGAGGAGCTGGGCCGACCAGTAGGTCAGGACGTTGCTCCAGTCGTCGTCCTTGATCGCGATCGCGAGGGTGACGGCCGGGTTCAGGTGGGCGCCGGAGAGGGGCGCCGTGGTGTAGACGGCGGTGAGTACTGCGAAGCCCCACCCGAATGAGATGGCGAGCCACCCGGCGTTGCGCGCCTTGGAGGCCTTCAGCGTGACGGCGGCGCAGACACCGGCGCCGAGCAGGATGAGTATGGCGGTACCGATGGTCTCGCCGATGAAGATGTCGGAGCTGGACACCCGCGACTCCTTTGTCCTTCGTCCAGGGGAAGCCGAACCCCGGGTCCCTCCGGTGGTCCGTCGCTCTCGACGGTGAGAGCGATGCCGGCCCTTGGCGTTGCCACACTCTAGCGCGTATTGCCGGTAGGTGTTCGACAATGCCGACCGATGGACGCGAGTCTCGCCCTGCCGTTACCAGCTCGTCAAGGCTTCTGTTGTCGAAAACACGATCGTTATTGACTGCCGACGGCCATCGATCTTGGGGCGGCCGCGCAGCGTGTGAGCAGGTGCGTCCCGTGGTCGCCGAGACATGCGAAAGGCCGGTGCGTCGTCGACGTACCGGCCCTTTTCGGACTGCTGAGCGCTCCGCTGGAAGAACGGTGATGCTGTGTCGATGTGCGGCTCCGCCGCGTGCGCGGCCTGCCAAGGCCGCTCAGAACCGTCCGGCGCCCAGATCCCGGGACACCGCGCGGGCGCAGTCCCGAACCGCCGCGATCAGCTCGGGGCGCAGCTCGCCGTTCTTGCAGACGCGCTCCACGGCCCCGGTGACGCCCACCGCGCCGACCGGCATCCGCCGCTGGTTGTGGATGGGCGCGGCCACCGAGGCGACTCCTGTCCAGGTCTCCTCGACGTCGGCCGCGTACCCGCGCGCGCGGGTGATGTCGAGGACGCCCTCGAACGCGTCCGGCTCGCACACCGTGCGCGCCGTGAACTCCTTGCGCTCGGCCTCCAGGACCTCGCTGTGCGCCACCGGGTCGTACGCCGCGAGTACCTTGCCCAGTGCGGTGGAGTGCAGCGGCTGCATGGCCCCGACCTCCAGCACCTGCCGGCTGTCGTCGGGCCGGAACACGTGGTGCACGATCAGTACGCCCTGCTGGTGCAGCACTCCCAGGTAGACGCTCTCGCCGCTGGACCGGGCCAGGTCGTCCGTCCACACCAGGGCGCGCGCCCGCAGCTCGTGCACGTCGAGATACGTGGTGCCCAGGCGCAGCAGCTCCGCGCCCAGCTGATAGCGCCCGGAGGCCGTGTCCTGCTCGACGAAGCCCTCCTGCTGCAGCGTGCGCAGGATGCCGTGGGCCGTGCCCTTGGCGAGGCCCAGCGACGAGGCGATGTCCGACAGGCCGAGCCGTCGCTCGCCGCCCGCGAGCAGCCGCAGCATCGCGGCCGCCCGTTCGAGCGACTGGATGTTCCGTGCCATCGCCGTCCTGCCCTCCGTCCCCTTGGACCGTCGGTCGGCGCTTCGCTGCCACCGTTCGGCAATGTCGAACACTACCCGCCCCGGCCGACCTCCCGCCAATGGATGGCCGTGATGAGTCGCAGTCGCATCCCACCGGTGCCGAAACCGGTATCAGGGACCGGTGCCGGATGCCGGTCGAAGCCGCGTCCCCACGGAGGCCGTATACGAATCGCGTACGAATCGCGTGTCCCGTCCCGTGGACGCACTGACCGTCCGGGGCCGCTCCGGGCTACCCTTGCGGCGTGCGCCTTCCATGAGAAGGGCAAAGCCGACAGCCGTCGCACTCCAGGGAGCATCTTCCATGGCCTCGTTGCCGAACCCGTCCCTTTCGTCCGAGCTCGCCGAGAGCCGAAAGCGCACCGACGCACTCCGCCAGGCCCTCGCCACCCGTGTCGTGGTGGCCGACGGCGCGATGGGCACCATGCTCCAGGCCCAGGATCCGACGCTGGAGGACTTCCAGGATCTCGAAGGCTGCAACGAGATCCTCAACGTCACGCGTCCCGACATCGTGCGCTCCGTGCACGAGGAGTATTTCTCCGTCGGTGTCGACTGCGTCGAGACGAACACCTTCGGCTCGAACCACTCGGCGGCGAGCGAGTACGAGATCGCCGACCGGATTGTCGAGCTGTCCGAGGCGGGTGCCCGGATCGCCCGCGAGGTCGCCGACGAGTTCGGCGCCAGGGACGGTCGCCAGCGCTGGGTGCTGGGCTCGATCGGGCCGGGCACCAAGCTGCCGTCGCTGGGCCACATCGGATACGACGTCCTGCGCGATGGTTACCAGCAGAACGCCGAGGGCCTGCTCGCCGGTGGCGCGGACGCCCTGATCGTGGAGACCACCCAGGACCTGCTGCAGACCAAGAGCAGCCTGATCGGCGCGCGCCGGGCCATGGATGCCCTGGGCGTGAACGTGCCGCTGATCTGCTCGCTGGCCTTCGAGACCACGGGCGTCATGCTGCTCGGCTCGGAGATCGGTGCCGCTCTGACCGCCCTGGAGCCGCTCGGTATCGACCTGATCGGCCTGAACTGCTCGACCGGCCCGGCCGAGATGAGTGAGCACCTGCGCTATCTGGCCCGTCACTCGCGTACGCCGCTGATGTGCATGCCGAACGCGGGCCTGCCCGTACTGACCAAGGACGGCGCGTACTTCCCGCTGACGGCGCCCGAGATGGCCGACGCCCAGGAGACCTTCGTACGCGATTACGGCCTCTCCCTGGTCGGTGGCTGCTGCGGCTCGACCCCCGAGCACCTGCGCCAGGTCGTCGAGCGGGTACGGGACATGACGCCGACCGACCGCAGTCCGCAGCCCGAGCCGGGTGCCGCCTCGCTCTACCAGACGGTGCCGTTCCGTCAGGACACCGCGTACATGGCGATCGGTGAGCGCACCAACGCCAACGGCTCGAAGAAGTTCCGCGAGGCCATGCTGGAGGGCCGCTGGGACGACTGTGTGGAGATGGCCCGCGACCAGATCCGCGAGGGCGCGCACATGCTCGACCTGTGCGTGGACTACGTGGGCCGCGACGGCGTCGCCGACATGAAGGAACTCGCCGGCCGGTTCGCCACCGCCTCCACGCTGCCGATCGTCCTCGACTCCACCGAGGTCGATGTGCTGCGGGCCGGGCTGGAGAAGCTCGGCGGGCGTGCGGTCATCAACTCGGTCAACTACGAGGACGGCGACGGCCCCGAGTCGCGCTTCGCGAAGGTCACGAAGCTGGCTCAGGAGCACGGCGCCGCGCTGATCGCGCTGACCATCGACGAGGAGGGCCAGGCCCGGACCGTCGAGCACAAGGTGGCCATCGCCGAGCGGCTGATCGAGGACCTGACGGGGAACTGGGGCATCCACGAGTCGGACATCCTCATCGACACCCTCACCTTCACCATCTGTACCGGCCAGGAGGAGTCCCGCAAGGACGGCATCGCCACCATCGGGGCGATCCGGGAGCTGAAGCGGCGTCACCCGGACGTGCAGACCACGCTGGGCCTGTCGAACATCTCCTTCGGCCTCAACCCGGCCGCGCGGGTCCTGCTCAACTCGGTCTTCCTCGACGAGTGCGTCAAGGCGGGCCTGGACTCGGCGATCGTGCACGCCTCCAAGATCCTGCCGATCGCCCGTTTCGACGAGGAGCAGGTCACCACCGCCCTGGACCTGATCTACGACCGGCGCGCGGAGGGCTACGACCCGCTGCAGAAGCTGATGGCGCTGTTCGAGGGCGCCACCACCAAGTCGCTGAAGGCGGGCAGGGCCGAGGAGCTGGCCGCGCTGCCCCTGAACGAGCGGCTCAAGCGGCGCATCATCGACGGCGAGAAGAACGGCCTGGAGGCCGACCTCGACGAGGCCCTGCAGGAGCGGCCCGCCCTGGACATCGTCAACGAGACGCTGCTGGACGGCATGAAGGTCGTCGGTGAACTGTTCGGATCCGGCCAGATGCAGCTGCCGTTCGTGCTCCAGTCCGCCGAGGTCATGAAGACCGCGGTGGCCTACCTGGAGCCGCACATGGAGAAGACCGACGACGAGGGCAAGGGCACCATCGTGCTGGCCACCGTCCGCGGCGACGTCCACGACATCGGCAAGAACCTCGTCGACATCATCCTGTCCAACAACGGCTACACCGTCGTCAACCTGGGCATCAAGCAGCCCGTCTCCGCCATCCTGGAGGCCGCCCAGGAGAACCGCGCCGACGTCATCGGCATGTCCGGCCTGCTGGTCAAGTCCACGGTGATCATGAAGGAGAACCTTCAGGAGCTCAACCAGCGCAAGCTGGCCGCCGACTACCCGGTGATCCTCGGCGGCGCGGCCCTGACCCGGGCGTACGTCGAGCAGGACCTGCACGAGATCTACGAGGGCGAAGTCCGCTACGCCCGCGACGCGTTCGAGGGCCTGCGCCTGATGGACGCTCTGATCGGGGTCAAGCGGGGCGTGCCGGGAGCGTCCCTGCCCGAGCTGAAGCAGCGCCGGGTCAGGGCCACCGCCCAGACCGTTGTGGAGGAACGCCCGGAGGAAGGCGCGGTCCGCTCCGACGTCGCCACCGACAACCCCGTCCCCCAGCCGCCGTTCTGGGGCACCCGCGTCATCAAGGGCATCCAGCTCAAGGAGTACGCGTCCTGGCTCGACGAGGGCGCGCTGTTCAAGGGCCAGTGGGGCCTCAAGCAGGCGCGCACCGGCGACGGGCCGACCTATGAGGAGCTGGTGGAGAGCGAGGGCCGGCCGCGGCTGCGCGGGCTGCTGGACCAGCTCCAGACCGGCAACCTCCTCGAAGCGGCCGTGGTCTACGGCTACTTCCCGTGCGTGTCCAAGGACGACGACCTGATCCTCCTGGACGAGCAGGGCAACGAGCGCACCCGCTTCACCTTCCCGCGTCAGCGCCGCGGCCGCAGGCTCTGCCTGGCCGACTTCTTCCGGCCCGAGGAGTCCGGCGAGACGGACGTCGTCGGTCTGCAGGTCGTCACCGTGGGCTCCCGGATCGGCGAGGAGACGGCCAAGCTCTTCGAGGCCAACGCCTACCGCGACTACCTCGAACTGCACGGCCTGTCCGTGCAGTTGGCCGAGGCTCTCGCCGAGTACTGGCACGCCCGCGTCCGCTCCGAGCTCGGCTTCGCCGCCGAGGACCCCGCCGACGTCGAGGACATGTTCGCGCTCAAGTACCGCGGCGCCCGCTTCTCGCTCGGCTACGGCGCCTGCCCGGACCTGGAGGACCGCGCCAAGATCGCCCGGCTCCTGGAGCCCGAGCGGATCGGCGTCCACCTCTCCGAGGAGTTCCAGCTCCACCCGGAGCAGTCCACCGACGCCATCGTCATCCACCACCCGGAGGCGAAGTACTTCAACGCCCGCTGACGGATTTTCGGCTGTACGAACGCACAGACTTCACCCCACACCAAGGGTTCTCGGCGCGCGCCTGAGCGCGCCGGGGCCGGGGTGTGAGAGTGCCCTCACGCGCCACCTTTAAACAAGGCACTTCATCGCCGAGAGCCGTACACTGGTCGGTCCAGTGCAGGCCGGTTCCCTTCTGGGGGCCGGCCTTCTCGTCCCTCATGGAGGTGTGCCTAGATGACCAGTACGGTCCCCGCATTCGGTACCCGTACGGCCGAAGGCTCCGCCCTGCAGGCCGTGCTCCTCGACATGGACGGAACCCTGGTGGACACCGAGGGCTTCTGGTGGGACGCCGAGGTCGAGGTGTTCGCGCGCCTCGGTCACACGCTCGACGACTCCTGGCGCCATGTGGTGGTCGGCGGCCCCATGACCCGCAGTGCGGGCTTCCTCATCGAGGCGACCGGCGCGGACATCACCCTCGCCGAGCTCACCGTGCTGTTGAACGACGGGTTCGAGGACCGTATCGGCCGCGCCCTGCCGCTGATGCCGGGCGCTCAGAGACTCCTCGCCGAGCTCACCAAGCACCGGATTCCCACGGCCCTGGTCTCCGCCTCGCACCGGCGCATCATCGACCGGGTCCTGACCTCGCTCGGCCCGCGGAACTTCGCCCTGACCATCGCGGGGGACGAGGTCGAGCGCACCAAGCCGCACCCCGACCCGTATCTGCTCGCGGCAGGCGGCCTCGGCGCGGAGCCGGCCAGGTGTGTGGTCATCGAGGACACCGCGACGGGGATCGCGTCCGCCGAGGCCGCGGGCTGCCATGTGGTGGCCGTACCCTCCGTGGCACCGATCACCCCGGCCGCCCGGCGCACCGTCGTGCCCTCTCTCGAACAGGTCGATCTGCCTTTTCTCCGGGGCCTGATGACGGAAAAGCACTAAGCGTTCACCCACGGTGAATGCGGAATGCCGAATTACTCCGTGGTCACCGCACCTGAGTTATTCGATCGCGCCGGATGGCTGAATTCCGCTATCCCCCAACCTTGTTGGGCGTGTGACGTTCACCACTTAACGAGGGTCGACAAGGGGGGTTCTGTGCGCCTCCAACCCCCCTTTCAGGGGGTGACTGGTGTGCCCTTGTGTCCCCTTTCGTGGAATGCTGCACTAATCCTTCCACTCTCGGGTTTTCGGTGCGTCCACAGCCGGTTTCGCAGCGTGATGGGGCGTCAACTCCGGTAGCTGTGAACCCTCCTGCTGGTGCGGACTAATCTCATTGCGAGACCATCGCCGCATCCCCCGTGACCCCGCCCGCAACACCCCAGCCTGTCGGGTTCACGGCTCGACAGCTCTGGAGAACTTCGAGCATGAACCGTAAGACTTTGGTGCTGCCGACCGTTATAGGCCTGCTCGCCCCGGTGCTCGCCGCGTGCGGTGGGTCCGACAGCGGGAGTGACAGTGGCGACGCCATCGTCGTCGGCACCACCGACCGGTTCACCGCCTCCAAGAAGGATCCGGCTCCGCTGGACCCGGCGTTCGCGTACGACGTCGGCACCTGGAACATCCTGCGGCAGACGGTCCAGACGCTGATGGCCGTGCCCAACGGCGGCGGCGACCCCCAGCCGGAGGCCGCCGAGAGATGCCGTTTCACCGACACGGGCAACGAGCGGTACGAGTGCACCCTGCGCAAGGGCCTCAAGTTCTCGAACGGCGACGCGGTGACCGCGGCCGATGTGAAGTTCTCCATCGATCGCGCGATGCGTCTCAAGGCCGACAGCGGTGTGTTCGCGCTGCTGTCCACCGTCGACACCGTGGAGACGGAGGGCGACCAAGTGGTGGTCTTCCACCTCAACACCTCGGACGCCACCTTCCCGTTCAAGCTGTCCACGCCGGTCGCGGGCATCGTCAACCCCGACAACTACGACAAGAACAAGCTGCGCGGCGGCTTCGACGTGAGCGGCTCCGGCCCGTACACCCTCAAGGCCGAGGTCAAGAACGACGAGATCGTCAATGCGGTCTTCACCAAGAACCCCAATTACCAGGGGACATCGGAGGTGAAGAACGACAAGGTCGAACTGCGCTCCTTCGAGAGCAGCGACGCCATGGGCGCCGCGCTCGGCAAGGGCGACATCGACATGATGACCCGCACCATTTCGCCCGCGCAGATCAAGAAGATCCAGAGCGACGACTCGACCGACGTCGACCTGATAGAGCAGCCCGGCCTGGAGATCCGCTACCTCGGCTTCAACACCAACGACCCGTCGGTGAAGACCAAGGCGGTCCGCCAGGCGATGGCGCAGGTCATCAACCGTGGCGAGCTCACCTCCAAGGTGTACGGCTCCGGCGCCGACCCGCTGTACTCCATGGTGCCGGCCACCGTCACGGGGCACGCCAACTCGTTCTTCAACAAGTACGGCGAACCGGACGCCGCCAAGGCCGAGACCCTGCTGTCCAAGGCGAACGTCACCACGCCGGTGAAGCTGACGCTGCATTACACGGACGACCACTACGGCCCGGCCACCAAGGAGGAGTTCGAGCTCCTCAAGGAGCAGCTGAACGGCAGCGGCCTGTTCGACGTCACAATCAAGGGCGAGAAGTGGAAGACGTTCCGCCCGAACGAGCAGAAGGGCGACTACGAGGTCTACGGCATGGGCTGGTTCCCGGACTTCCCCGACGCCGACAACTACCTCGCGCCGTTCCTCGACAAGGACAACACCATCGGCTCGCCCTACGCGAACCCCAGGATCCGCGACACCCTGATCCCGGAGTCCCGCCGCGAGGCCGACCGGCTCACCGCGTCGAGGAGCATCGAACAGATCCAGCGCATCGTCGCCGAGGACGTGCCGGTTTTGCCGCTGTGGCAGGGCAAGCAGTACATCGCCGCACGGGACGACATCACCGGCGTCGAGTACGCGCTCAACTCGTCCGCGACCCTTCAGCTGTGGGAGCTCGGCCGCGGACTCTGAGCGGCTGACCGCCCCTGTGAACGCGACCGACCTGACTCGAGACCAACGACAAGGCACACGTAAGTGAATATGCGCACCAAGTGGACTGTCCTGCCGGCCATGGCGGGACTGTCCGCCGGCTTGCTGACCGGATGCGGCTCGGAGACGGGCGACTCCGGGGGGAGCGGCTCCGCCGTCGTCGTGGGGATGACCGACGACGTCCTGGCCACCGATCCCGCCTCCGGCTACGACCCGGGCTCCTGGCTCCTGTTCAACAACGTCTTCCAGTCCCTGCTGAGCTTTCCCAAGGGCGGCACCGAGCCGGAGCCGGAGGCCGCCAAGGAGTGCACCTTCACGGACGTGGAGACAAAGGTCTACCAGTGCACCCTGCGCGACGGTCTGACGTTCAGCAACGGTGACGACCTGACCTCCAAAGACGTCAAGTTCTCCTTCGACCGCATGATGAAGATCGACGACGCCGCCGGGCCCGCGATCATGTTCCCCATGCTGGACAAGGTGGAGACCCCGGACGCGAAGACGGTCGTCTTCAGGCTGAAGGACTCCGACGCCACCTTCCCGAGCAAGATCGCCTCCGGCGCCGGCTCGATCGTGAACCACCGCGAGTACCCGGCGGACACGCTGCGCGAGGACGGCAAGGCCGTCGGCTCGGGCCCGTACGAGCTCGACTCGTTCAGCAAGGACGAGGCCGTCTTCTCGGTCAACGACAACTACGAGGGCAACGCCAAGACGCAGAACTCCGGCGTGACCCTCAAGTTCTTCCACGGCGACCAGCCCGGCCTGAAGAAGGCCATCCTCGGCAAGAAGGTCGACGTCGCCTACCGAGGCCTCGCCGCCGAGGACATCGCGGACATCGAGAAGGACACCTCCGGCAGCCAGGACATCGATGTCGTCGAGGGGTCCAGCGCCGAAGTGCAGCACCTCGTCTTCAACATGGAGGACCCGGTGGCCGGGAAGCTGGGCGTCCGCAAGGCCATCGCCTATCTGCTCGACCGCGACGCCCTGATGAGCAAGGTGTACGAGAACACGGCGACCCCGCTGTACTCGATCATCCCGGCCGGCATCACGGGCCACAACACGGCGTTCTTCAACACCTACGGGGCCCGCCCCTCGCGCGCCAAGGCCGAGGCCGCGCTGCTCGCCGACGGCATCACCGACAAGGTGGAGCTGACCCTCTGGTCGACGCCGACCCGCTACGGACCGGCCACCGACCAGGAGTTCAGGGCGATAGCCGAACAGCTCAACGCCAGCGGCCTGTTCGAAGCGACCGTGAAGTCCGTCGCCTACGAGCAGTACGAGAAGGACATCGAGGCGGGCGAGTACGGCGTGTACGTGAAGGGCTGGGTGCCGGACTACCCGGATCCGAGCAACTTCACCGAACCGTTCTTCGGCAAGGGCAACGTGCTGGGCAACAACTACACGAACACCACGGTCACCGGGCAGCTCATCCCCGAGACCGCCGCCCAGAGCGAGCGCTCGTCGACCGACGGGCAGTACGGCGAGCTCCAGAACATCGTCGCCCAGGAGATCCCGGTCATCCCGGTCTGGCAGGCCAAGCAGTACGCGGTGGTCCGCGGGAACGTGTACGGCCTCGAGAACTGCCTCGACGCGTCGACCGTGTTCCGGTTCTGGTCGATCAGCAAGAACTGATCGACCTCACGTACTTCTCCGCCGTACCGCGAAGTAGTTCTCCACCGTCCCGCCCCCGCTTCTCCGCCGTACGACGAAAGGGCCGCCCCCTCGCTGGAGGGGGCGGCCCTTCTCATCTCCCGTGTGCGGACGGCCGGTCACGGCTGCCGCGCGGGCGGGCGGACGGTCACTGTGCGCCGGGGCGCACCAGACCGCTCTCGTACGCGTACACCGCGGCCTGCACGCGGTCGCGCAGCCCCAGCTTGGTGAGGACGTGCCCCACGTGTGTCTTGACCGTGGTCTCGCTGACGAACAGGTCGGCCGCGATCTCCGCGTTCGACAACCCTCGGGCCACCAGCTTCAGTACCTCGACCTCGCGCTCGGTGAGCGTGTGCAGGGTGTCCGGCACGGGCTCGTCGCCCGAGGGCAGATGGCTCGCGTACTTGTCGAGGAGCCGACGGGTGATGCTGGGCGCGAGCATGGCCTCACCGGACGCCACCACGCGGATGGCCTGCACCAGCTCGTTGGCCGGTGCGTCCTTGAGGAGGAAGCCGCTGGCGCCGGCCCGCAGCGCCTCCACCACGTACTCGTCGAGGTCGAAGGTGGTCAGGACCAACACCTTCGCCGGTCCGTCCCGGCCGGGGCCGGTGATCTGACGGGTCGCCTCGACCCCGTCCATCCGCGGCATGCGGATGTCCATCAGAACCACATCGGGCTGCAGGGCACGTACCTGATCGAGTGCCTGGAGACCGTCTCCGGCCTCGCCGACGACCGCAAGGTCCTGCTCCGCCTCCAGGATCATCCGGAAGCCGGTACGCAGCAGCGGCTGGTCGTCGACCAGTAGGACGCGGATGGCCACGTAAGTCTCCTTCGCTAGTCCGGCCCCATTCTGCCCTGCTGGGCACCGCCCGACTCGGGCGCCCTCACCGGGAGCGGATAAGGCGGGGGAGTGCCGCCGAATTCCGGACATACCGCTTGGTGGTCGCACCAGCCGCAGAGTTTGGTGGGCCGCGGCCGCCAGTCGCCGGTCTCGGTCGCGAGGCGGATCGCGTCCCACAGCGAGTGCAGCTTGCGCTCGACGCGCTCCAGGTCGGCGACCACCGGGTCGTACGTGAGCACGTCGCCGCTGCCCAGATAGACGAGCTGGAGCCGGCGCGGGACCACCTGCTTCAGCCGCCACACCACCAGCGCGTAGAACTTCATCTGGAACAGGGCGCCCTCCGCGTACTCGGGACGCGGGGCCTTGCCCGTCTTGTAGTCGACGATCCGCACCTCGCCGGTCGGTGCCACGTCGACCCGGTCGATGATGCCGCGCAGCTTCAGGCCCGAGTCGAGCCGGGCCTCCACGAACAGCTCGCGCTCGGCCGGTTCGAGACGGGTCGGGTCCTCCAGCGTGAACCAGCGCTCGACCAACTGCTCGGCCTCGCCGAGCCAACGCGCCAGCCGCTCGCCCGCGGCCTGCTCGTCGGAGTCCGCGAACAGCTCGGTCAGCTCCGGCTTCGCCTCGCGCAACCGGTCCCACTGGCCGGGGATCAGCGACTTCGCGCGCGGCGCGGTCCGCTCGGCGGCCGGTGCGTCGAAGAGCCGCTCCAGGACCGCGTGCACCAGAGTGCCGCGCGTGGCCGCCTCGCTCGGCTTCTCGGGCAGCTTGTCGATCACGCGGAACCGGTACAGCAGCGGGCACTG